>CAYWBU010000001.1:0-21364 GCA_964456565.1 uncultured Bacteriovoracaceae bacterium
CATGGGGATATCAAGGCTGCGAGCCAGGATGGAGATATGCGAGGTGACCCCGCCGGTAACCAGGATAATGCCGTTGACTTCTTCGGTGGCCAGGTGGGCCATGTCGGAAGGAAAAATTTCCTGGGCCACTATGATGCTCTTTCTCAGGTCATAATCCGGGTTATCAACAAAACCGGTGAGCATGTTGATGGAGAGCCGGCGCATCAGATCCTCGACATCACTGGCCTTTTCACGCAAATATGAATGGGGGCTGCTTTCAAACAGCGCGATGTAGCGGCGGCAGACCTTGCGGGTGGCATCATAGGGGTTTTGTCCGGAATCAATGAGGTCTTTAATCTCGGTAATAAAGGCCGGGTCCTTGAGCATCATCTGCTGGGCAGTGAAAATCAGGGAAACCATTTCCGGCAGACGTTCCTCCATGTTGAGCTGCAGGGTCTGCAACTGCCGGAGAGTTAGATCGATCGCCCGCTCAAAGTCTTCATGTCCCAGACTGTTACGGGTCTGGTGGTCGGGGCGGTCATGCCGGTTACGCTTGTGCATGAAAATGACCCGGCCTGACGCCACGCCATTGGACGCGGCATGCCCATGGATAAAGGTAAGCGTCTGGGGTCGAGGGGTTGTTCCGGTGTGCAGGTTCATGATGGCCTTGGCATTTTCAATTGCACCGGCCAGCTGGGAGGTGACGGCCTGCAGCGTCATCATGTCGGAATCGGTGAAGATACGGCCTTCGCGACGCTGGACGGTCAGAACCCCGATGCGCTCCTTGCCCCTGTGGATCGGAATAGCGGCAAAGGCATCCGAAGGCCGCTCGTCAGTGGCGCCCAGAAACTGGAAGCTGGGGCTGTTTTCGGCGCGGTTTTCGCGGATGGCCTTGAGATCCCTGATTGCCGATCCCACGATGCCGGTGCCGAACGGCAGACGGGTTTTGCCGACCGACTGGGGATTGAGTCCGACAGTTGCCTTGAGGATCAGTTCGTTGGACTCCTCGTCAAACAGATAGATTGAGCTGACATCCGCCAGCAGGTGCCGGGAGACAAGGTCGACGATCTTGTCCAGGAACGTATCGATATTGGTGCTTCCGGCCAGCAGGGCGCCAAGTTCACTGATGCTGCAGAGCAGGCCGATATGGCGATTTTGAATCATTACCTAACTCCTGATTGGAATATAACAGGTATCGGTAATGGCTGCAATGATTTCAGGGTGTTAATCGTCGAGTTGATCGAAGGCCGACTTTAAGATGGGCGCCACTGCATTTGCATTGATTGAATAATAGACCGTTTTGCCGCCCCGCCGCTTGCTGATCAGGCCGGAACGCATCATCTTGGCCAGCTGGTGGGAGATGGCCGAATGTTGCATGTCGAGGGCGATGGCGATGTCGGAGACACACATTTCGGAAGACAGGAGGGCAAAGATAATCCTGAGACGGGTCTGGTCTGAAAAATTTTTAAAAAAACGGGCCATGTTTTGATAAAAGGCCGGATCATCCGGGACAGCGTGGTTTACCGCTGAGATGATATCGCTGTGGATGGGCCGGGTTTGGTAGCTCATGGAAACATGATTAGATGATCATATGTTTAAAGTCAAGGAAACTGATGGTCTCTGCGGCGATATTTACATCATTGCCGGCTATTAAGGCTTGAATGGAAGGTTTTTCTGTGTTAGAGACTCACGCAAAATCACGTCCCGGACCACAGGCAGAGGGCCGGTGCCCGAAAGGGTTCCCTTTTGCACAGGGATGGATGAAAACCGAAAAGGAGAAAGTATGTCAGTAGTAAGTATGAAGCAACTTCTGGAAGCAGGTGTTCACTTCGGCCATCAGACCCCGCGTTGGGACCCCAAGATGAAACCGTATATCTTTGGTGCCAGGAACGGGATCCATATCATCGATCTGCAGAAGACCGAAAAGCTTTTTGATCAGGCCTGTGAATACATCAAGGATACGGCGGCCAACGGCGGCAAGGTTCTTTTTGTAGGCACCAAAAAACAGGCCCAGGATTCCATCGAGGAAGAGGCACAGCGTTGCGGAGCATTTTATGTGAATTTCCGCTGGCTGGGCGGGATTCTGACCAATTTTGAGACCATCAAGAAGAGTATCGACAAGCTGAAATGGCTTGAGGATATCATTGATAACGGAACGATCGAAGATTATCCCAAGAAAGAACAGTTGAGCATGAAACGGCACAAGATGAAACTTGACCGGGCCCTGCATGGCATCAAGGATATGGCGACGCTGCCGGATGCCATTTACATTGTCGATCCCTCCCGTGAGCATATTGCGGTGAAAGAGGCCAAGAAGCTTGGGATTCCGATTGTTGCCATCGTTGATACCAACTGTGATCCGACCTTGATCGATTATGTCATTCCCGGCAACGATGATGCCATCAGGGCAATCCGGCTCTTCACCTCTAAGGTTGCCGACTCGGTGCATGAGGGTTATGCGATTTTCCAGGAAAAACTGCAGACCGAGCAGGATGTGGCGGTAAGCAGTGAACCCTCTTCGGCGGATGTCGCCAAACGTGACCAGTATATCGGCAAGGATATGGATGAAGACGCTGTTGAGGTTATCGTGAAGGATGAGGCCGAGCCCGTTGTGGAAGTGGAAGAGGCAGCCGCCGCTGATGAACCTGCAGTCGAAGAAGCTGCAGCAGAAGTGACCGAAGAGGTTGCAGCTGAGGAAGCTGTTGAGGCGGAAGAGGCAGACACAGATAAAGAAGAATAGATCCGGAGGTGAAATGTGCAGATATCAGCAGCAGATGTAAAAAAGCTGAGAGATAAGACAGATGTTGGAATGATGGACTGTAAGAAGGCCCTTACCGAGGCCGACGGCGATTTTGACAAGGCCCTTGAGATCCTCAGAAAAAAGGGTATGCAGGTTGCCGGAAAACGTGCCGGAAGGACTGCCTCGCAGGGGCAGGTAGCCTCGTATATTCATATGGGCGGAAAAGTGGGCGTCCTGATCGAAGTCAACTGTGAAAGTGATTTTGTTGCCAAGTCGGATCAGTTCAGCGATTTCGTCAAGGATGTCACCATGCATATTGCAGCCTCTGCACCCGAGTTTGTCAGCAGGGAAGAGGTCCCGGCCGATGTGATTGATAAAGAGAAGGCCATTCTCAAAGAACAGGCCCTGGCATCCGGAAAGCCGGAAAACATCGTCGACAAGATGGTTGAGGGGCGCATCGGCAAGTTTTTTGAAGAACGCTGCCTGCTTGACCAGGCCTTTGTCAAGGATACCGACAAGACCATCCAGAACCTGCTCGATGATCTGATGGGTAAAACTGGCGAGAAATGTCAGATTAAACGTTTTGCAAGATATCAGCTGGGTGAAGAGATCTGACGTGAGTGGCCCTTACAAGAGGATCTTACTGAAAATCAGCGGCGAGGCGCTGGCCGGAGATCGTGAATTCGGTCTTGATCCGGTGGCCCTCGCTGCCTTTGCTTCAAATATCAAGGAGGCCCGTAACTCGGGAGTCGAAGACGGACTGGTGATCGGCGGCGGGAATATTCATCGGGGTGCCCAGGCAGGGGTGTGCAGTGACCGGGTTGTTTCTGATCAGATGGGGATGCTGGCCACTGTGATCAATGCCCTGGCAATGAAAGATGCACTCTCCAATATGGGATTGGACCCCTATGTGATGGGGGCCGTTGAAATTGCCGGAGTAATGGACAGATTTGCGGCCCATAAGGCCCGCAAATACCTGAGCAGCGGTTGCGTTGTGATCTTTGCCGCCGGCACGGGTTCTCCGTTTTTCACCACTGACACCACGGCCGCCCTGCGTGCGCTTGAGATTGAAGCGGATGTCCTTATCAAGGCTACAAAAGTCAATGGCATCTATGACAAGGATCCTGTAAAGTATAATGACGCTGAATTTTTTACGCATCTCAGTTATGATGAGGTGCTTGGCAGAAACCTTAAGGTGATGGATGCAGCAGCTATCAGCCTTTGCAGGGATAACGGCCTGGAAGTTCGGGTTATCAATATTTATGATCCGGAAAATCTTCGATCCCTGCTCAGAGGTGATGATATCGGATCAAGCGTAAAATGAGGAGGTGCTTGTAATGGTTCAGGATATTTTGGATGAACTGAACGGTAACATGGAAAACGGCCTGGCCGCCATGAAACGGTCCATGCAGAAGGTCAGAACCGGACGAGCTTCAATCGGAATTCTTGACGGTGTGATGGTTGATTATTATGGAAGTCTTACGCCGTTGAATCAGCTGGCAACCCTGTCAGCTCCGGAACCGCGGCTTTTAACGATTCAGCCGTGGGATAAGGGTGCCCTGGAGTGTATTGAAAAGGCGATCATGAAATCCGATCTCGGCCTGACACCCAATAACGATGGCACCATAATCAGAATTCCCATTCCGCCCTTGAATGAGGAACGCAGGAAAGACCTTGTAAAACTTGTCAAAAAGATGGGCGAGGAATTTAAGGTTGAGATGCGCAATCATCGCCGTAATGCCAATAATTTTCTGAAAGATCTGGAGAAGGATAAGGAGATCAACCAGGATGAGCATAAACGGGCCGAAGATGAGGTCCAGAAGATTACGGACACCAATATCAATAAAATTGATGAGATGATGGCGCTAAAAGAAAAAGAGATAATGGAAGTATAAGTCACCCTTGGTAAGCAAAAGGGTTGTATGGTTATTTGACGGCTTGAAGCCTTTGCAGTAATACAGGGAACTGAGATGACAAACCATAAGAGTAGATCATCAAGATTTATGATGTATTTTAAGCCTGCCACACTCAATGAGCTCAGGGTGCTTTCCCGGATGCTGAATGTGGCCATGGTCGATCTGGTCGAAGCCGCACTTAAGGCCTATATTTTTTCAAAGGAACAGGAGCTGGGCGGGGCGGTGCCGCGTCGCTTGAAAAAACGCTATGTCGGTCCCCGGATGGATGTGAGCGGTGATCGGATCCGTTACGTCATGCGGCTTGACAGTCTGGCCGTTGAAAAAGTCCGGGACGTTGCATACCTCGATTCCCGACGGTTTACCCAGGTATGTGATGATGCTTTGACCAACTTCATTGATTTTATAAAAGCCGAGAAAAATTTTTCAAATGTCTGGCTTTCGCGTGATGATGTGGTCGCCGTCAGGGGCCGCAAGAGTGCCGATTCGTTGCATGAGGTGAATGCGCTGCTTGAAAAATATAAAGCCACAAAAAATCGGCTTAAACAGTCTGGCAGTGTTTCCAATCGAAGCGATGCGGCGGTGAGGTAGCTGACAGGGGGCGTGCTTCTGACTGAAAAAAAACAGGACTCAGCCCCAACCGTCAATGACCCGCGAAGGGTTTTGCGCGCCTGGGTGCTCGGATCTCTGGCCTGCCTGCTGACCTATGGTGTTTTCGGGTTTATATTTGTGCGGGAGCACGCCGGATTTCTAAAACTGGAAAGTCTTTTGCTGAGCGAAAACGGCTTTCCAGTTGTCATATCAGCCAGCGACCCCCTCATTTGCGCGACGGGGCATCAGCTGGGTGCGGCTTTGCTTTTTGCCCTTACCTTAGGGATGCTTGCGGCGGTCTTGTGCTTTGCCGTTATTATTCTGCGCTGGATTATCCGCAAACAGATTGTTCCTGACAAAATTGATTTTACCATGGTTGCGCTGGTTATGGCAGCGGCGGGATTCAGCCTGGAAAAACCTCTGGCTTCGCTTGCGGCGGCGGTTACAGCTCCGCTGCTGTTCTACCTGATATTTAGCCGTCTTGCGGGCGAAACCGCAGCACGGCTAAATCTTAAAAAAACTATTATAATTGCGATTTTTTTCTGTGCGCCCCCGGTTGTGGCCGGAACTGCATCTTACTGGTCTGTGCGTGACGCCATGCTGGAGGTTGCCTGTTTGCAGAAGGTCAGTGATTTTTATTATGACCACACCCTGCTGGCGGCTGATGTTATCAAGCCGCTTAAAATGCGGACCCAGAGCGCGGTGGCGCTTCCTGTGGGTAACAGCCCGGTACGGCGTATCCCGCATGGCATCCTGGTAGTGCGGACAACTGCTCCCGATAGGGTTGCCGGGGTGCGGGCGGTTTTCAACGATGCAGCTGCTGCCAACGATCTTCTGGGTGCCCTGTTGACATATTCCGAGGAAAATGATCTCAACCGGCACATGCGTAGCGGCATCGGCGTTGCATTGAGAATAATGCCGGTATTCGGGCTGCTGCTGATAATTTGGCTGGTGGCGGAATTCAGTGCTGCGCGCGGAAACTGGCAGGTGCTGGTATGGTTGGTTCTGTTTGCCAATATCGGACTCTGGTCGCCGCTGGTGTGGCAGAAGATTGTGGTGACCGATTTGCAGCGCAACCCGGCAAAGCTTGGCAGTTATGTCGAAAGCACCAGCGGGGTCCGGCGCTATGCCGCATCCCTTTCCGATAATCTTGCCGTTGATGATATCAGACGTCTGGCCCGGGACCCAAGTCCGCGGGTGCGGCTGAATGCCCTGCTGGCTGCCGGTCGCAGAAAAGATCCGCAGCTCATCAATGTAATGATTGCAGGGCTTGATGATCCGCAGCTGAATGTCCGTACCAAGGCCTGCTGGGCCCTGGGGCAGGTAGGTGGCTTGCAGGCCTGCGCCTATCTTGAAAAAACCTTGCGGGACGATCCATCGTGGTATGTAAGGGATTACGCCTTCAGCGCAATCGGCAGAATCAGGCCGGTCAGAATGGAAGTTGATGGATAAAAAGCGGACCGGGTGACCGGTCCGCTTTTTCTTTAACCAAGCAGAAGCTCCTGAATTTTGACCATGAATGAGCCCAGTGTTCCCGTGTATTCGGGAGACCCCTCCATGATGATGTCGTTGTCGGCGACAGCCCTGAGGGTATCCTTGCCTTCGCAGAGTACCGCATAGGCGCTGTCCAGACTGGTGAACTTCATGTGCACAAAGGGTCCCTTGCGGGTGTAAATGCCCCGTCCGGCCTTGGTCTTGCCGGCCTTGATGCGCAGATAGGCTGCATCCCCGTCCTGCACCGAGAGCTGGTAGATGCGGTCAGGCTGTTTGGCTGTCCATTTCTGCATACCCTCGTCACCACCCTTGTTGAGCTGTGACAGGGCGTTGGTGACCATGTAGAGGGTCATACGCACCTTGAGCTCGCGTTTGGCCTGATCAGAAGGATTGTTGTCGGGCATGAGCAGGGTCAGGCCAAGCAGCAGCGGTACAGTCTTGATGACCAGCGGCAGCCGCCAAATGCCTTTGAGTGAAGGCAGGCCGATTTCGGCCGGTTTGCCGCCGGTGAACATGGCGTTCATGGCGGCGTGGCTCTTGAACATGATGGCCACGTCGGCCGCAGGGTTAACGCCGATATTGACCTTGCACTCGCCATCCTTGAATTCTACCCAGGCGCCGTCTTCGGTACCTTTGACGCCGAACTGGAAGGTGCCATTGACGTTTGCCAGTAGATCCTTGAGAAAGGAGCTGTCGGCGTCATAGACCACCTTGAAGAGCGGTAGGACCGAGCGGCACACGATCCGGTTTGTGAGCATCACGGTATCAGCCATGATCAGACCTCGTCATCCCAGTTTTCGTCTTCCTCGATCTCCATCTTCATAAGGGCGCTGACGCTCTCGACAATGCCGTCCGAATCAAACTTGTAGTGGTGATAAAGATCTTCAGGATAACCGACCATGGAGAAGCAGTCGTTCATGCCCAGCTTCTTGAAGGCGCAGGCCTTGCCGGATGCCACAATGACGTCCGCAACCGCAGTGCCGAGACCGGCATGGATGTTATGCTCCTCAACGGTGATGATGCGGCGGGTCTCGGTGACGGCCTTCATGATGGCCTCCTCATCGATGGGCTTGATGGTGTGCATATCAAGCACGCGCACGGAGAGTCCCTGTCTTTCAAGTTCTTCGGCGGCCCGCATGGACTGCAGCACGCCCACGCCGCAGGCGATCAGGGTCAGATCCTTGCCGTCTCTCATGGTGACGGCCTTGCCGATCTGATAATCATAGTCGGCGGTGGTGTTGACCGGCTGTTCGAATCCGCGGCCGATGCGGATATAGACCGGGCCTTCATGTTCCATGGATGCGGCCACGGCGTTACCGGTTTCAATACCGTCGGCCGGGATGATGACCGTCATGTTGGGGAAAGACCTCATGATGGCGATATCCTCGGTGCAGTGGTGGGTGGATCCGGCCTGCCCGAAAGAAATGCCGCCATGGGTTGCAATGATTTTTACGTTGAGCTTCTGGTAGCAGATATCGGTACGGACATTCTCGGCGCAGCGCAGGGCCGCAAAGGTTGCGAACGTCGAAACCACCGGCAAGAATCCGGCCTGAGCCAGCCCGGCGGCCATGCCGAAAAGGGTGTTCTCGGCAATTCCGACATTGATGAAACGATCCGGGAATTTCTCGCCGAATACGCCGATCTTGGTGGATTTTGCCAGGTCGGCCGTCATGGCGACCAGGTTGGGGTATTTATCGCCCAGCTGAGTCAGGACCTGCCCGTATATTTCAGCTTGGGTAAGCTTATCTCCGTCTGTAACAGACCATGTCATTCCTTCAGCCATGATAGCCTCCTTACTTGGAAATTTCCTTGTAGTATTCGTCGATATCTTTGAATGCCTGATCGCGCAGATCCGAGTTGATGGCGCCATAGTGCCATTTGTGGTCACCCTCGAACAGCTTGACGCCCTTGCCCTTGATGGTGTCACAGATGATCATGGTGGGCTTGTCGGTGATTGCATGGGCTTCATCAATGGCAGCGCAGATCTGGGCCATATCATGGCCGTCGATACGGATGCAATGCCAGCCGAAGGCCTTGAATTTGTCATCAAGGGGCTCAAGCTTGGTGATGTCTTCGGTGTTGCCGTCGATCATCATCTTGTTGCGGTCAGTGAAGCAAATCAGGTTGTTGAGTTTGTGGTGAGTGGCGATCATCATGGCTTCCCAGTTGGAGCCCTCGCAAAGTTCACCGTCGCCGACCATGCAGTAGACCTTCCAGTCCTCGCCCTTCATCTTGGCGCCCTTGGCCAGGCCGGTGGCAATGGCGATACCGTGGCCGAGTGATCCGGTGGAGGCGTCGCAGCCGGGGACCTTGAGAGAATCAAGATGCATACCGAAGGCCGATCCGGTCTTGTTGAAGTCTTTGAGCTGTTCCTTATCAAAATAGCCCAGGGTTCCCAGGACTGCCGCCCAGCCCAGTCCGGCGTGCCCCTTACTGAGGATGAAACGGTCCCGGTCGGGTTTACAGGGATTTTTGGGATCGATATTCATGTACTTGAAATAGAGTGCAACAACCACATCTGTCTGGGAAAGCGAGCCTCCCACATGTCCGCTGCCGGCCGTAAAGGCGATATTCACGATATCCTTCCTTATGTCACGGGCCTTTGCATTTAAATCTTTGAGCTCTTCTTGAGTCACTGGCATAAAAATCCTCCTTTCCTGTATTTAATCCCCTGAGGGGATGTTTTTTGCTAAGATTTTACGGCAGAAATCAACGGTCGCATCAATGAGGTGATGCGGATCGGTATCTTTTTCCAGAAAGGTCTCCTGCCTGAGCTTCAGGTAGAGCGATATCTGGGAGAAAATGAACATCAGCAACTGGTTGTCCAGGAAGAGGGCGGCCTTGTCCACATCGATCTCCGGATCAATGTAACCGTTGGTGATGCCATCCTTGATGATGCTCTTGAGGGCATTGCTGCCGACCGCCTCGATTTCCCGGGCATAGCGGACCGAAAAATCCTCAATGCCGACAGTTATTATGTTCATGTAGAGGTGCATATAGTTGGTATATTTCTCTACGATCAGGACGCTGTTTTCAAAGACCTTGCGGATATGTTCGAAGGGATCCTTGGTTTCGGCGTCCAGCATGCCGTAATATTCCTGGATGATGTAGATTCCGCGGAAGAGGGTCTCGGTGCACAGGTCTTTTTTGTTGTGAAAATATTTATACATGGAGCCGATGGAGATGCCGGCCTTGGCCGCGATGGTATTGATGTTGGCCTTATGGTAGCCGTGTTCCGCAAATTCGGCGGCGGCCACATCCAGGATCATGTGCTGCTTTTCCTCGGCTATCCTGTTAAATGTTGCTTTGGGCATTGTCGTTCCTTGTATAGTGAGCGATTGCTCACTCACTATATGAACTATTGAACATTGTCAAGATTATTATTGATGATCGTAAATAGCCTATCTCGCCGATTACTGGTTGATTTGACACATGCCGGAAACCTTGAGGAAGGGGAGGCTGCAGCAATTGGGATGTATTTGCCGGGCACTGGGAATTCCCGGTACCCGGCCTTTGTGTCATAACTCGTTTAACAGCTGTCCGGCCCATTTTTTAAAGTAGGGATCGTCGGTTGTGACTGCCTTGTTCAGGACCTGTCGGGCCTCATCTTTCTTTTTCATGTCGATCAGCACAACGGCCAGATATACTTGGCCTTCAGTGTCATCGGGAAAGAGCTGCTGGTATTCGCGCAGGTAGCCCAAGGCCTTTTTGTTGTCCTTCAGCGGCCAGGGCAGCACACTGTAAAAACGTCCCAGGGCCTTGATCGGGCCGCCGTCGCGATACATTTTGTCTTTTTGGTAGGCGTTGCTGAATCCGCTTTCGGTTTTGTCTTTGAGGCCTTCCTTGATTGCGGTTACGATGCCGGCGCCGTCTTTATAGTTGCCGACGCTGAGGCTGTAGAAGTAGGGGGCTTCAACGCCCTCGGGATTAAGCTGCATGGCCTTTTCGGCATAGATCATACCCTTTTTGCCGTACTCCTTGCAGACCTCCTTCCAGTTCGGGGCCGCGTCCCGCTTGGTATATTCGGCATACATGCGTAGTGCCCGGGCACACTTCCAGTGGGCTTCATAGGACTCGGGCAGGGCTTCGCAGGCCTTGGTGTACAGATCGATGGACTGCCTGTAGTTTTCAGTGCCGCCCAGATTGTAGACCTGATCGGCGCTGTCGATCAAAGGGGCGGCCTGGGCTGTGACAGCTACCATGAGTGCCAGAAATCCTAATATGATAACCTTTTTTAACATGATCTTGACCTCCAAATTAAATTTAATCGAATGAAAAAATGATGCCTGATTTTTAAGGTGTTAGCAAGTCCTATTCGATTAATTGCGTGGTGATGCCGAGAAAATCAAAAAGTGGTTGACTGATGCGGAATGAAGATTCTATTACAGAATCTGGATTCTAAAAACGAACATTAGTCATTCGAAAGGTAAAGGCGATGGCGGTGTTGAATCTGAGGTGACACATCTTAATATTAACGAAGATTTGTCGGATAATGCAAAGGCTTTTTCAGATACTTGTACGCTAAGACAGTGAGGACTACTAGGAAATGAAAAGATTTTTTTACGTATTACTGATTATTGTTTTTGGCATATTGGTTTATTTCCGGATACAGGCGGTGGAGGCCCAGGCCCAGCAGAAGTCTGCCGGGATCGAGCAGACCTACAAGGAACAGGGTTTTCCGATTGAAACCGCTGAAGTCCAGCAGGGCGAATTCCTGGCCTACTGTCAGGTCAACGGCTATACCAATGGTATCCGGCAGACCGAGGTCATGACCAATGTGGTGGCTAAGATCCAGGATATCAAACATGAGGTGGGCGATTATGTTAAGGCGGATGAGGTGATTATCAGCCTGGACAAGGAAGATCCCCGCAGTTCTTCGCAGTACCGGCAGCTCAAGGCGGTTTATGACACGACGCTGAAAAGCTACAACCGTCTGAAGGAGTTGCGGGCCAACGGCGCCATCCCCCAGAGTCAGCTGGATGAGGTCAAGATGAACCTTGATGTGGCCCGGGCCAACCTGGAAAGCGTGGTTAAGACGGTCAGCCTCTCAAGTACGGTTTCAGGGGTGATCCTGGATATCAGGGCCCGCGAAGGCGAACTGATCCAGCCCGGCCGAGCGGTGGCAGTCGTTGCCCAGGTGGACCGTGTGCGCATGGTGGCCTCGGTCAGTCAGCGTGATGTCATGAAGCTCAAGGTCGGTCAGCGGGTGCTTGTCGGTGATCAGGACGGTGGAGTGCAGCATGAGGGCCGCGTAACCAAGGTTTCCCTGAACGCGGACCAGCGCTCCGGGCTTTTCAGGGTGGAGATGGAGGTTGACAACTCCGATCACGGGCTGAAGATCGGAACCTTTACCGCTGCCCGGGTCGAAGTCTTCAACGATCCCCAGGCCACCTTCATTGCGCTGCGGGCCCTGCAGCAGGATGTGGACGGCAATAATTACGTCTATGTGGTGGATGGTGACCGGGTGCATAAACGCGTGGTTGCAGTGGCGGGTATGAACGATGATTTCGTGCTGATATCATCCGGTGTTGAGCCCGGCGAGAAGATTGTTGTGGGCGGGATATCAAGATTGAGCGACAATGCCAGGGTTACTTACTGATCCGGTCGGGGTGCTGCTGTTATGAATCTAATCAGAACATTTATAAGCCGGCCGGTGACCACCACCATGATGGTGTTGGTTTTTGTTGTCCTTGGAATAATCTCCTATACCAGGCTGAATCTGGATCTCTATCCGGAAGTTGATTTTCCCTTTGCCCTGGTGACCATGGTTTATCCGGGGGCTGCACCGGAAGAACTGGAATCCCAGATGGTGGAGAAGGTCGAGGATGCCGTCAGCAATATCAGCGATATCAAGCATGTCTCCTCGGCTGTTAATGAAAACTATGCCACCACCTTCATTGAGTTTAATTTCGGGGTGGATATCGACATCAAGGCCCTGGATGTCAAGGATAAGGTGGAAGCAATTGCCAATGAATTTCCTGACGACGCCGAGGTGTTGATCGAAAAATTTGACCCATTGCAGAACTCAACTCTGGACGTGGTTCTTTTCAGCGACACCATGACCATTGACGAGATCTATGAATATGCGGACAAGAACCTCAAGGACCGGTTCTCGCAGATCACCGGAGTTGCCAAGGTTGACATCATCGGCGGCCGTGACCGGCAGATCAACATCAAGGTTGATCAGGCCAAGCTCATGAATCATAATCTGTCGATCTACAATGTCATTACGGCCCTCAAACAGGAAAATCTGGATGTGCCGGCCGGTTCGATCGACCGGGGCATGTTTGAGCTGGGGGTTCGTCTCAAGGGGCAGTTTGAGTCCATTGAGGAAATTGAGAACCTCTATATCTATCTGACAGACAACATGAGCATGCCTGAAAATATGAAGGACAGGGCCTCGATTCAGCTCAAGGATGTGGCCGAGGTTTATGACGGCTATGAGGATGTGACTTCGGCCGCCCGCTATAACGGTTCGGAAGCCATCATGCTTTCGATCTACAAGCAGTCGGACAGCAATTCCGTGGCCGTGGCGCAGGATACCTATGAGCTGCTGGAAAAGGTCAGGCCGGAACTGCCGGCGGGCTTGAACGCCGAGACAACCAATGACACCACCGAATTCATCATCGAGTCCATCAAGGATGCCCGCAACAGTATCCTTATCGGGATTCTGCTGACGGCCCTGGTGCTCTACCTGTTCCTGGGGGATATCCGGATGGCCTTTGTTGCGGTTGTGGTTATCCCGACCTCCATTATATCGGCCTTTATTTTCATGCAGGCCCTGGGTTTTACGTTGAATGTAATCAGCCTGATGGCCCTGGGCGTATCAATCGGTGCGCTGGTTGCCAACGCGATTGTTATCATTGAAAATATCCACAAACATGTGGAACAGTCCGGTGATGCCAAAGAAGGGGCCGTGAAGGGCACCAGCGAGGTCCTGGTGGCGGTGCTGGCGTCTGCCGGAACCAATATCGTTGTCTTTATCCCGATCGGCTTCATGAAAGGCGTTATCGGTGAATTTTTCTATCCCTTCGGGCTGACCGTTGTGGGTGCCACGATCTTTTCTCTGATAGCCTCATTTTCACTGACGCCCATGATGTCCTACCTGGCCTTCCGTACCGGGGAGCTCAAAAAGGGCATCTTTGACGGGCTGCTCAATCTGGTGGCCCGCACAGTTGAAGTGCTCAGGGCTGAATACCTAAGGATCCTGGACATCTGCCTGAAACACCGGATCATTACGGTGGCGGTGACCCTGGTGGCGGTCTTTTTCTCGGTTTCCCTGATGAAATATGTGGGCGGAGAGGCCTTCCCGGTCAGCGACAGTTCCGAGGTCAGGATTGAGCTGGAACTGCCGCAGGGCGCATCAATCGAGGCCAGTGAGCTGGTGGTGTCCCGGGTCCAGGAGATTGTTGCAAAGGTCCCGGAGGTCAAGGAGTATTCCTCTGCCATCGGTGGCGAGAACGTCGGGGTCAACGAGATTGCCTTCAAGGTGAAGCTGGTGCCCGTTGAAGAACGCAAGCGGGGTGATAAGGAGATTGCCGACAGTTTCATCAAAGACCTGTGCCTGATCCCTGATGTCGATTTCAGCGTTGCTGCCGGTTACGGTGGCGGTCAAGATGGCGACATGACGGTGGAGATTTACGGGCCGGACTATGCCGAGCTGGTAAAGCTTTCGGAAGAGGTCCGGACCATCATGTATGATACCGGCAACTATACCAGTATCCGCAGCTCCTACAAGGCCCCCAGGGCAGAGGTGCGCTTCATCCCCAATGACTTTACCAAGCGGATCTCTTCCGGCGACAATGCCACCATCGGCGGTTTTATGCGGGCCTGTATCGAGGGTGATGATGCGGCGGTCTATCGCGAGGCCGGCGAGGAGTATGATATCAATGTGGCTTTGGCCGACAGGTATATCAATTCACCCTCACTGCTGGGTTCAATCATGGTGCCGCTTGACAAGGACGGTCTGCTGACGCCCCTGAGTCAGCTGGGTAACTTTGAGCCTTCATTTGCCGAGTCCACCATCAACCGCAAGGACAAGGAACGGGTCATCAACCTGACCTGTTTTGTCGGCCGCCTCACCATTGGTGAAAACCGGGCTATCCTGGCTGAAAAACTGAAGGATCTGAACATTGCCCCGGGTTACCGGGTCGGTTTCGGCGGGGACGTGGAGATCCAGGACGAGGCCATGGCTTCCACCTCGGAGGCCTTCCTGATTGCGACCATCCTGACCGTGATGCTGCTGGCCGCCATCCTGAACTCCTTTGTACATCCGGTAACAATCTTTCTGACCATTCCGTTGGGAGCGGCCGGTGTGTTCCTGGCACTGTTTTTCTCCAGCGTCACAATGAACATGATGGCCATGATGGCCCTGTTCATGCTGGTGGGTATTGTTGTCAACAGTGCCATCCTGATTGTGGACCAGGCCCTGGGAGAGTGCCGTAATGGCGCGGATCCCCTGGCGGCCGTCCGACAGGCCTGTGATGACAAGTTCCGGCCGATTCTGATGACCAATATTGCGATTGTCTTCAGTCTGATACCCCAGGCCATTGGCGGGGAGTCTGCCATGGAGAGGGTTTCCATCGCCCTGCCGACCATCGGCGGCGTATTGGTGGCAACACTTTTCACCATGTTCTTCATCCCGGTGGTTTTCTACTATATGGAAAAATTGCGGACCCTGCCGGCGCGTATCCGCTCCCGCAGATCAGCAGCCTGATGAATCCGGGGCAGTCGCGGCAAAGTGGCTGCCCCGGATTGATAATTTTAATATAATTCATTGAAACTTCAGCAGTTGACACGATTTCAGCAGCGCCTATAATTGGGACATGCTGAAAAAACTACCTTCCCATAAAACCAAGATTGTCTGTACTGTCGGCCCGGCCTCGCGTTCAAGAAAAATGCTTAAGAAAATGATGCAAAACGGCATGAATGTGGCCAGGTTAAATTTCAGCCATGGAGATCCCCAGCAGCATCGTGACGATATCCGCGCTATCCGGGAGGTGGCCGCGGAACTGAACAGTGTTGTGGCCATTGTGGCCGATCTGCCCGGACCAAAGATAAGGATCGGCAGGCTGGAGAATGGCAGTATCAACCTGAAAAAGGGCCAGCGGATCACCCTCACCACCAGGGATGTTCTGGGAAACGATGAGGTTGTTCCCGTACAGTTCAGGGACTTTTGCGGCAGTGTGCGCAAAGGCAATGTGATCTACCTCAATGACGGCTTCATCCAGATGAAGGTGGTTGCAATCGAAGGTGAAGATGTGCTCTGTCGGGTCATAATCGGCGGCCAGCTGCTCTCAAACAAGGGCATCAATCTTCCCGACAGCAGCCTGACGGTTGATCCGGTGACCGAGCGTGATCTGAAGCTGGTGGATTTCGGTTTGAGTGAGGGCGTTGATGCCTTTTGTGTATCTTTTGCCCGTGAGGCCCGCGATATCCGCAAAGTCAGGGATTTTGCCGACGGCAAGGGGCGACGGATTTTCATAGTGGCCAAGATCGAACGCAAGGAGGCCCTGGAGAATATCGATGAGATCCTGCATGAGGCTGACGGACTGATGATTGCCCGGGGCGACCTGGGGGTGGAGATTCCCATCGAAAAGGTACCGGTGGTTCAGAAAAACCTGATCCACAAGGCCAATCTTGCCAGCCGCCCGGTTATCACGGCCACCCAGATGCTGGAGAGTATGACCGACAATATCCGGCCCACCAGGGCCGAGGTGACGGATGTGGCCAATGCCATTTTGGACGGGACCGATGCGGTGATGCTTTCCGAGGAGACAGCCATCGGCAAGTATCCGGCCGATGCCTGCAATATGCTGCGTAAGATTGCCCGGGCAACCGATGCCAAGCGGGATTCACTGGTTTCGGCAGTCGGGGTCAGGGCCGCCATGATGGAGAGCATTGGCCGCAGAGGGGTCTGCAGTGAAGATGTGCTTTCGCTGGATGTTATTGAGGCCCTGAAAACCCTGAATATCCGCTATGTACTGGCTCCGACCGAGTCCGGCGGAACTCCGCGGCGGATTTCGCGGTATAAGAATGACACCTGGATCCTGGGTTTCTGCTGTGACGAACATACGCGCAATCTGCTGATGCTGTCCTATGGGGTCTGGCCCATTATGCTTGATGCGGTTGATGATGATGCGCGGCTGGTTGAATATCTCAAGAGCTGTGCCGGGCTCAAGGCCGGTGAGCGCGTTCTGATTGCCAGGCGGATACCGGATGCCACCAGCGGCAAGGAAAACTCCCTGAAAATAATTACCCTGCCCAAGGCCGGCTGAGTCCTGTTTTTACCGCTGTGCCTTGCGGTGGACAACTGCCGGCCAAGAGGGTATATTGGCCGCGATGTTAATTCGCAGATATGTATTAGGTCATGTAATTAAAGCGTTTCTGGCAGCCCTGGCGGTTCTGTACAGCGTGATGTTCATTGTCCAGTGGGTCAAGCTCAGCGGGTTGCTGTCAGCCGGTGATGTTGACATCCTGCTGCTGGCACTGGTTCCCATGGCCGTATTCGTGATTCCCATGGCCCTGCTTTTCGGCGTACTGATCGTGCTGGAAAATCTCTCCGCCGATTCCGAGATTGTGGCCATGAAGGCCTGCGGTTTGAATACCCTGAGCTGGAGCCGGCCGGTCATCCTCTTTGCCGTTATATGTATGTTTGTTCATATAATGATTGCCACCCAGTGGGGGCCGGATTCCATGAAGGCGATCCAGCGTTCACTGGCGGCCGGCGCATCGGAACGGATATATGACTTTCTGAAGGAGCGGGATTTCAACGATACCTTCAACAATACGATCATCTATGTGGAATCCATTGACCGCGATGATGAGATCCTGCAGGACGTCTTTATTGAATCGGTGGCGGAGGGACACTCGGTTATCACGGCCGAATATGGCAAGATTGCCATGGTGGCGGGCAATATAATGATGCTGCTGGCCAATGGCAGCATTTTCCGGGAAGACGGAGATGTGGCACGCTACATAAAGTTCAAGGAATATCTTTTTACCCTGGAGGCCGAGCTCTCGCAGGAGATCGATATCCGCTCATATGAGATCGCCAACCAGCAGGAGCTGCAGGCTATGATCGACCGCTGGGCCGCACCGTCATGGGTCAAGGAGTATCATGACCGGTATGCCTTTCCGGTATTAAATGTCATCCTGGTGCTGGTGGCGCTGACCTTCGGTATCCAGAAACCCCGTTCAGCCAAGTTTACCGGGTTTATCGTGGGGGTTGCCACCATCCTGGGCTACTATCTGATCTTCATCCTTTCAGACCGGCTGGTGAAAAGTGAGCAGCTTTCCCCGATCCTGGGAGCGTGGTTGCCAAATATATTTTTTGTGACCATGCTTGTCTTTACCTGGATTTTGCGGCGATTCAGGGCGGGAAGGGGGCATGCCCTGGGATGAATACACTTTTTCGTTATATTTTCAGTAAAGCCTTCATGTTCTGGCTGGCGGCGCTCTTGAGTCTGCTGCTGCTGGTGATGCTTTCCATGTTGTTCGGCAACCTGGCCATGTTTGCCGAACATGATATTGAAGGATCCCTGGCCATGCGCTACATGTTGTATTCCGTGCCGCAGGCAATTTACTGGATTTTGCCTTTTTCCATATGTCTCGGGGTGCTGATTGCCCAGGCCAATTTTTCGCGGCATGTGGAGACGATTGCCATGCAGGCCTGTTCGGTTTCGTCCGGCAGGATTTTTGGGCCCTATCTGGCCGTGGGAATAATTGCGACAATCCTGATGACGGCGATCTCCTTCTATATCTATCCCCAGGCCCAGCGGGAAGCGGAACGGCTCGAGAACATCTACATCAAGAATCGTGACGTGAGCGGGTCATTTTCTGTCATGGGCGGAAGATTTAAGGTGGGCGACAGCATCTACTATGTGGAACACCTTGATATCCGGAATAACCGAATGGACAAGGTGACCTGTTTTTCCATCCGTGACGGACTGGTAGCGGCCGTATTCAGTGCCGATCAGGCGCTTTGGGACGGCAAGGTCTGGCAGGCGGACAACATGCAGCGTCTTACGGTTGGCGATCAGGGGATTGATGCTTTGCGTTCAAACGGGGTTCTGCCGCTTGAGCGCGGGCCGGAAGATCTGGTCATGGCCCGTCCCAGGCCCGAGGTGTTGACGCTTACGGAGTTGAAGGCCTATCTTGAACGCCTGGCGGCCGACAATATCAAATCAAAATCGCTGGAAACCTGTTACCACAGCCGGATCAGCTATGCGGTGGCGCCGCTGATCATGACGATTCTGGTGCTGCCGTTCGGAATGCGCTTTCCCCGCAGTGGCGGAATCGCCCGCGGCATAGCCCTGGGTCTGGTTCTGGGGTTGGGTTTCTGGGCTTTTTCCTCGGCCCTGACTGCCATGGGGGCCTCCGGGGAAATGCAACCCCTTGCCGCCGCCTGGCTGGCCAATATTATTGCTTTGTTTGCCGGAATATTTCTGATCGTTAAAAGGAGCGGAAGTTATGGCTGATGTTATTATTGTCGGTGCCGGACCGGCCGGGATATTCGCTGCCCTTGAGCTGACCCGCAAGGCCCCTGAGCTGGATATTACAATAATCGAACAGGGCAAGGATATCCATGAGAGGGGGCGTTCCGGACATGATGTGCTTGAGGGCTGGGGCGGCGCCGGGGCCTTCAGTGACGGCAAACTAACCATTTCCACGGATGTGGGCGGTCATCTGGCCGGGCTCATCAGCGATGAAGACCTGCTGGCCATGCAGGAGTATGCGGACGGTATCTACTGCAGTTATGCCGACTGCGGGGAGATGTACATGGCCTCGCCTGATGATGTGTCCTGGATATCCGATAAGGCCCGGCTGGCGGATTTGGTATACATGCCCACCCGGGTCCGGCATATCGGGACCGAAAACTGCTACGCCATCCTTAAGGCAATCCGCGATGAACTGGCCGGCAAGATCACCATGCTCTTCAATACCAAGGTTGAGAAGGTGGTGCTCGAGGATGGCCGGGTCAGGGGAGTACGGCTGTCTGACGGAACGCGGATGAATGCCGATTATGTCATTGCGGCCCCCGGGCGGGTCGGATCGGCCTGGATGGCCGG
The DNA here is from genome assembly GCA_964456565.1 of uncultured Bacteriovoracaceae bacterium. GTDB lineage: Bacteria > Desulfobacterota > Desulfomonilia > UBA1062 > UBA1062 > CAYWBU01. The sequence continues at coordinate 19,788 of CAYWBU010000001.1, forward strand.
CCAGGCAAATTTATTGGGGCTTGAGGCCTGGCCCAATCCGGTTGATCTCGGAGTCAGGGTGGAACTGCCGGCGGTTATCATGGAAGATTTGACCGCAGTCGCCTATGAAACGAAGTTTGTCTATTATTCCAAGACCTTTGACGATAAGGTGCGCACTTTCTGCATGAATCCTTATGGCGAGGTGGTCAGTGAGACTGTCGGTGATATTCAGACGGTCAACGGCCACTCCTGGGCCAACAAACGTACCGACAACACCAACTTTGCGCTGCTGGTGAGTGCGGATTTTACCCATCCGTTTGATGACCCCATCGGTTACGGCAAGGCCGTGGCCATGATGGGTAACATGCTGGGCAAGGGGGTGATCGTCCAGCGTCTGGGTGACCTGCTGAGCGGTAGACGTACCACGGAATCGCGACTCACTAAATGTGCCACCCGGCCGACCCTGGCTGAGGCGATTCCGGGTGATCTGAGCTACTGTTTTCCATACCGAATTTTGAACGACATCATTGAAATGCTGGCTTGTCTTGACAGGATTGCTCCGGGAGTTAATTCCAAGCATACACTGTTGTATGGTGTGGAGGTCAAATTCTATTCCAACCGTATCCGGCTGGACAGTGATCTGCAGACCGCAGTCAATGGTCTCTATGCCATCGGTGACGGCGCCGGAGTGACGCGCGGTCTGATTCAGGCCAGCTGTTCGGGGATTATGGCGGCCCGGGCCGTGGCCCGGGATGTCGGCGAATAGCGGTTCATATTTATTTTTATCTATTGTTTTGTTGCCTAACGGCTGATAATGATTATATTTTAAGATTGTTTGTCTGGATTTTTTACTTGCGATAAAAGCAGGGTTTATAATATCGATACTACCTGTTCACAGGGAATTGAATTTAGGTTGTGACTGATTAATCCTGAGGAAAAAGGAGATAATTATGACGAAAAAATACGTGTATCTGTTTGGAGGCAGGGCGACCGCAGCAGAGGGCAGTGCCGATATGCGCAACCTGCTTGGCGGAAAGGGTGCCAATCTGGCTGAAGTGACCAACCTTGGCATCCCGGTTCCCCCGGGTTTTTCCATCTCTAGCGAAGTTTTCACCATGTACAACCAGGGCGGCAAGATGCTTTCCAAGGATGTCAAGTCCCAGGTGAAAGAAGCATTGGCCAAGGTTGAAAAGATCATGGGTCTGAACTTTGGCGATTCTGAGGCTCCGCTGCTGTTTTCAGTAAGGTCAGGTGCCCGGGTTTCCATGCCCGGAATGATGGATACGGTACTCAACCTCGGCCTCAATGATGAGACGGTTTTCGGCCTGGTTAAATCCAGCGGTAACGAACGTTTTGCCTATGATTCATACCGGCGTTTCATCCAGATGTACTCGGATGTCGTCATGGGCGCGGACGCCCATGCCCTCGAGGCCGAGCTTGCGACGACTTGCCGGTCGACGAGAACGACGTCCTGATGGACTGCATCATCACCGAGGACGGGGTCGTGTACTCGGGGGAAGGCTGTGATGGAGATCGACGGCACGGAGATCCTCATGGAGTTCATCGCCGAAGGCGACGCTGCGGCGCCCCGCCTGCAC
>CAYWBU010000001.1:21374-100283 GCA_964456565.1 uncultured Bacteriovoracaceae bacterium
ACTGGTGGGCATCCTGAAGGAAAAGGTCAAGGAACTGACCGGCAAAGAGGTCCCCATGGATCCCATGGAGCAGCTTTGGGGCGGTATTAATGCCGTCTTCGACTCATGGGACACCGCCCGCGCCAAGACCTACCGCAAACTCAACAACATTCCCGAAGAGTGGGGCACGGCCGTCAATGTCCAGACCATGGTTTTCGGTAATATGGGTGAAAGCTCCGCCACCGGTGTTGCCTTTACGCGTGATCCTGCCACTGGTGAAAAGATCTTTTTCGGTGAATACCTGATCAATGCCCAGGGCGAAGACGTGGTTGCCGGCATCAGGACTCCCATGCCCATAAATATCGCCGGCAAGAAAGATGCTTCACATGTCTCCATGGAAGAGGCGATGCCCGAACAGTACAAGCAGCTTGAGGAGATCTATCTGACGCTTGAGAAACATTACCGTGACATGCAGGATATCGAGTTTACCATTCAGGAGGGCAACCTCTGGATGCTGCAGACCAGGACCGGTAAACGGACGGCCGCCGCAGCGGTCAATATCGCCAGCGACATGGTGGAAGAGGGGATGATAACCAAGGAAGAGGCCGTGCTCAGGGTTGACCCCGAGCAGATTGACCAGCTGCTGCATCCCATGATTGACCCTGATGCCGATAAAAATGTGATTGGCAAGGCCCTGCCTGCCTCGCCCGGTGCCGCAGTGGGCAAGGTGGTCTTCAGTGCCGATGATGCCGAAGCCGAGGCCAATAAAGGCGAAAAGGTTATTCTGGTGCGCGTCGAGACCTCACCCGAAGATATTCACGGCATGCATTCGGCCCAGGGAATCCTGACCGCGCGCGGCGGCATGACATCGCACGCCGCAGTTGTCGCCCGCGGCATGGGCAAATGCTGTGTGTCCGGCTGTCAGGATCTCAAGATCGATTACGCGACTCAGCAGTGTGAGCTGGCCGGCAATAAAATCAAACGGGGTGACTGGATTACCCTGGATGGGTCCAAGGGTGAAATTATCCTCGGTGCCTGCGCTACGGTGGAACCTGAATTGACCGGTTCCTTTGGCAAGGTGATGGGCTGGGCCGATGATTTCAGACGGCTGAATGTCAGAACCAATGCCGATACCCCCCATGATGCCGATGTTGCCAGGAAGGTTGGCGCCGAGGGCATCTGTCTGTGCCGGACCGAGCATAAGTTCTTTGAAGGCGACCGCATTGTGGCTGTCAGGGAAATGATCCTGGCCGATGACGAGGCCGGCCGCCGCAAGGCCCTGGAAAAGATTAAGCCGATGCAGAAGGGGGACTTCAAGGCCATCTTCGAAGTTATGAACGGTCTGCCGGTGACCATTCGTCTGCTGGATCCCCCGCTGCATGAGTTTATTCCGCATACTGACAAGGAAATTGAGGAGGTTGCGGCCAATATGGGTGTTGGCGTTGAGGTGCTCAAGGTCAAGCGCGAAGCCCTGCACGAGGCCAACCCCATGCTCGGACATCGCGGTTGCCGCTTGGGCGTGACCTTCCCGGAGATTTATGAAATGCAGGTGCGCGCCATTATTGAGGCCGCCTGTGAAGTCAAGCAAAGCGGCGTGGATGTCAAGCCCGAAATCATGATTCCCCTGGTGGGACATGTCAAAGAGCTGGCCCTGCTCAAGGAGATGACTGTCAGGGTGGCCGATGAAATCATGGTCGCTGAAGGCGTCAAGGTTGATTACATGGTTGGCACCATGATCGAACTGCCGCGGGCAGCCATCACGGCGGATGCCATTGCTCAGGAAGCCCAGTTCTTCTCCTTCGGCACCAATGACCTGACCCAGACCACCTTCGGTCTGTCGCGTGATGATGCCGGTAAATTCCTGCCCGATTACGCCGACAAAAAGATCCTGGAGAGGGATCCCTTTGCCGTCCTGGATCGCGATGGTGTCGGTCAGCTGGTTAAGATCGGTGTCGAGAAGGGCCGTGCCACCAGGGCCGATCTCAAATGCGGTATCTGCGGCGAGCATGGCGGGGAACCTTCCTCAATTGAGTTCTGCAACAAGGTGGGACTCAACTATGTGAGCTGTTCTCCTTACCGGGTGCCGGTTGCCCGGCTGGCAGCGGCACATGCGGCCCTGAAAGAGGGCTAGGTGTTCATAACCTTTGAAGGCGGTGACGGGGTGGGTAAAACCACCCAGTCCCGCCTTCTTTATGACTATCTGACCGCAAAGGGCATCGTCTGTCAGCTGATCCGTGAACCGGGCGGGACACCGTTGTCCGAGCGTATCCGGGAAATCTTCATTGCCGAGGAGCGTGATTCGCGGACCGATTTGCTGCTGATCCTGGCGGCCCGTCGGGAGAACCTGGAAAAGATTATCAAACCGGCCCTGGCCCGTGGCGAGACCGTGATAGCCGATCGTTTCATCGATTCAACGCTGGTATATCAGGGAATTGCCGGGGAATTGGGTTTGGAATATGTCGCCAAGGTTATGCAACTTGTGGCTGTGAATTTTAAGCCGGATCTGACCTTTGTGCTTGATGTGGCGCCGCAAAAGGCCACCGGACGCATAAAAAACCGCCATTCTGACCGGTTTGACAGGCGGGAAGATGAATACCACCGTACCGTCAGGGACGGCTTTGTGACCCTGGCCCGGGATGCGCGGCATGTGCTTGTTAATGCCGAGGACCCCAAACAGGTTGTCCATGCGAGAATAATATCTGAAATATCGGCCCTAAATATTTTCTGAACTTTTAACCTATTGAATATAAAATATATTTTTATCCTTGATCAATCATTTTTAATGCGCTAGGGATAGCCTTATACTGTCATTTGAAGCTGGTCCATTTGCGTTTGGTTTAGCGAAAACTATCTGTAAGAGGAGAGTCAGATAGCTGCTTCTTGGATGGCAACCCCGGATAGTGAATGTTGTAACGTTGAATACCTCCTGCTGACCTTAACCCGGATTTTTTATGCATGTCTCCTCGATTTATTGGATCATGTACTGATTCGTCAGTATAACTGTTTGATTGAGCCTGAAGGATGCTTTAGCCGGGAGTGGCGTGTTTATGAATGAGGCTTGCAACACTGCGATGTTGCTTGAAAAATTGAGGGATCTTGAGCGGGAGAACACTGCGCTGAGGCGACGTGAGGAATATTACCGTGATCTGATCGACAATGCGGCTGACGGGATGTATGCAGTCGATCTCGACGGCTGTTTTAAACGAGTCAACGATGCCTTCCTGAAAGAAAGCGGCTATGCCCCGGACGAGGTGATCGGGCACAATTTTGCGGAAATCCTGCATCCGGAAGACCTTGCGCCCTTGCGTAGCGAATTGCCGGAGATCCTTAATGGTGAAGCGGTTACAGCTGAAGTGCGCTGCCGTCACAGAGACGGTTTTTTCAGCTGGTTTTCCCTGGTGAACAGGGCCGTGCGCGAGGGTGCGGATATTTATATTTACGGAGTTGCACGCAATATCGATCGACGGGTGCGGGCCGATGAGGATCTGCGCCGAAGTGAAGAACGTTATCGCACCTTACTGGATAATATACCGGATGTTGTTTATGCGCTGGATTCGCAGTCCAGAATCGCCTCAGTTAATCTGCCTGCGATTATGAGGTATGGCTATCGCGCTGAAGACGTTATCTGCTTCATTTTTGATATCTTCGTCTATCCGGATGACCGGGGGCTGACTGAGAAGATATTCCGGCAGTCGCTTGAGCAGCGCCAGACTTTTATCAGGGGACTTAAATTTCGTATTCGAACCAGGAATGGGGATATCGCCTGGGTTGAGGTTAACAGCCATAAACATTTTAATACGAATGGTTTGTATGTCCGCGAAGAGGGTGTGTTGCGTGATATTTCACGTAATAAACTGCTTGAGGAACAACTGGTGCGCTCCGAACGGATGGCAGCCACCGGACAGTTGGCGGCGTCCATTGCCCATGAGATAAATTCACCGCTGCAGGGAATCAAGTCCCTGCTGGATATGATGAAGCGCCAGTATGATCATCTGGATGGAATGGATAAACAGCTGGACTTGATGGAAAAGGCCTTCGGCTCAATCGGAAACATTACCAGGAAACTGCTGGATTTGAACCGCCCGGGACTGGGTGACAGACAGATAATGGACCTGAACAAGGTGGTTGTGGATGTTACCGCCCTCATGCGCAGCCATCTGCGCAGAAATCGCGTAAGGCTTGAGCTGCAGCTTGAACCGCAATTGCCCAGGATTGAGGCTTCTCCGCAGCAGATCAGTCAGGTGATTCTGAACCTGGTCAATAATTCCATGCAGGCACTTGAATCCGATAATGTCATGGCTGACGACAGCCACCGGGCCGGTATAGATGTCCGCACATATGGGGATAACGGACATGTTATAATCGAGGTTGCCGACAACGGACCCGGGATTGATCCGGATGAACTGGAAACGGTTTTTGATCTTTTTTATACCAGCAATAAATCTGATGGAATGGGAATAGGCCTGAGTCTTTGCCGCAGTATCATTGAGCAGAACGGCGGTTGGATCAAGGCCTGTAATCGCAGGACAGGTGGGGCAGTGTTCAAGTTTGCATTGCCGGTAGCAAGAGATGGAGGAATGCATGAGGCGTTACAGGATTTTACTGGTTGATGATGAGCCCGTTATTTTGGCCGGTGTCGGAGCAGACCTGCTTTCACAGGGATATGATGTAACCAGGGCCGAGGGCGGGGAGCAGGCCTGCCGGCTTCTGGACAGGGAAAGCTTCGACGTGGTGATCACCGACCTCATCATGGAGGAAGTCGGCGGAATGCAGGTGCTTGAAAAGGCCAAGGCCAAGGATTCCTCCTGTATGGTGATGATCCTGACGGGCTATGGCGACATGTCATCAGCCATAGATGCCCTGCGACTCTCGGCCGATGATTATCTCCTGAAACCCTGCGATCCCGAAGAAATGCATTTCAGGGTGGAGCGCTGTATCAAGGCCATTGAAATGCGGCGCCGGATCAAGACCTATGAGAATATAATTGCGGTCTGCTGCGTCTGCGGCAAGATCCGTGATGATGTCGGCTGTGACCATGGCAAGGGCGACTGGCTTTCGGTTGAGCAGTACCTCTGGCGCCGCGCCATGGTTGCCCCGTCGTCGACATACTGTCCGGAATGTGCCCGGATGGCCGAGCAAAATCTTTGATCAGGCCTTAGGCTTAAGGCCTGACCTGATCCAGTGACCAATAATCCTGAAAGGCCCCTGGAGTCCGCTGCCCATGAGTTGGGCGTAGCTTTTGCGCCCGCTGATGACGTCAATGTAGGCCGCGGCGATCTTGGGACTTGCCTCCAGGGCAGCAAATGATGGTGCGGGAAGGCCAGAAATGAAGCGCCCGAGGGTGGCGGCCTTTTTGAGGTCTCCCAGAAGATTGTTTGCGATTGCGCGCTCATAGGTTTGAGCCGGATTGGCGCCGGTGACAGCCTGTCCGGCGGCCGCGCCGCTGAACATCGCCTGATAAAGACCTTCGCCGGTAATGGGATCCACCAGGTGGGCGGCATCACCGCAGAACAGGACCCGTCCCTTTGTAAGCCGCTTGTTGCCGCTGAATACCGCCAGGGGAAATCCGTGGGCCGCACTGTAGGCCAGGTTTTCAATTTCCAGGAAGTTCCTGTAGTATGACCTGATCCGGCCGGCATGTCGGCGGCTGGTGCCGATCCCGACCGAGGCATGATCCCCTTTGGGAAAGATCCAGCCGTAGCCGTCAGGGACAGAGCCGAAATTAAAGATGATGCTCTGGTCAATGCGTTCCCAGGGCACCACCGTTTCAAGACAAAGGGCCTGGCAGTAGCGGTCATCGGGCAGCAGCTGGCGCCTCGCGATGCTGTTGGGTCCGTCAGCTGCGATAATCCAGGGGGCCTTGAGGACCTCGTTGGTTTTGCCACTGACGGTTTCAATCCTGCCGCTTTCCTGATCCACTGCAACAACCCTGGTGGAGTCGCGGAAAACAGCGCCGGCCGCGATGGCTGTCTGCAAAAGATGATAGTCTAGATCGCGCCTTTCGAACATGTACACACAGGGCTGCGGGCTGCTGGCCAGGCAGGTGCGTCCGGTATCCCTGAAGGAAATCCTGCACTGGGAGACCGCGTTCATTGAAAGTTTGAGGGTGCCTTGCGGCAGCAGCGGCAGGGCTTTGGCTGTCAGTCCGCCGGCGCACAACTTGTCCCGCGGAAAACTGGCCTTGTCCAGCAGCAGGACCTTGAGGCCCCGGCTGGCGGCGGTTCGGGCGGCGGTTGAGCCTGCCGGACCGGCCCCGATGACGATCAGATCGAAATTCATGATATGGCTGCTCCCCAATCCATATATGGCTCCTAAGCCAAATTCCGTCGCTGTGTCAACCGCCTGGGATATTTTTCGTTTACACGGATGGCGGATAGATGTTATTCAGCTCACAGAAATTTTGCCTTATAAGATATTGAATTGGGGCACAGTTATGGAGGAGTTTCATGTCGGACGGACTTGACGTAATTATCATCGATGATGAAAAAAATGTGTGCGATGTGCTGGCTTCAATCGTGAAGAAATTTTATACATGGGGTGATGTCATTACCTTCAATGATGTCGACGATGCCATTGCCTATTGCATCAGCAACAGCGAATCCATCTGTATTTTCATTCTGGATGTGTTTGTAGGACATGAGAACGGTTTTTATTTCCTGGATGCAATCGAGGAAAAATTTCCCTCGGCCCGTGAGGATACTATCATGGTGACCGGGAATGCCAGTGACCAGGTGGTGGATATGTGTGTAGCCTCAGGCGTCAATCATCTGCTGGAGAAACCGGTCAAACCCTATGCCCTGCAGCTGGCTGTCAGGTCCATTGTCACCAAATATCTCAACTTTGCCAAAAAACTGCTGCAGGATCCCGCCTTCGCGGAGAATGTATCAAAGTTCTGACGGGCCGGTGTTGACCGGCCTTTTTTACTGCCTATTTCTGCCGGCCTGTATTATAATTCTGGGATTGTTATGATTTAGGGGAGGTCGTAATGCAGATTGTTGTCATCAACGGAAGTCCCAAGGGTGATCTCAGCGTGACAATGCAGTATGTACGCTATGCCGCCAAGCTGAATCCCGAGCACGATTTTCGGATAATCAATGTTGCGCAGAAAATAAAGAAACTTGATAAAAGCCGCCCGGCCCTTGATGAGGTGCTGGCCGCAGTGGAGAGGGCCGATGCCCTGTGGTGGGCAACCCCCGTCTATGTCTGTCTGGTCCCCTCGCAACTGAAGCGGTTTATTGAACTGGTTTTTGAAAAAAATCTGGAACATGTTTTTAAAGGCAAGCCTGCCGCGGTGCTGACGACCTCGATCCATTTCTATGACCATACGGCCCACAATTATCTCAATGCCGTTTGTGATGATCTTGGAATGCTGTATGCGGGCGGGTTTGCGGCCGACATGTACGATGTGCTGGAGGAGGCCGGACAGTCACAGCTCAAGCAGTTTACGGCGGCCTTTATTGATAAGGTTGGTACCGGTCAGGCCTGTCCGCGTAATTTCAGCCCGCTTCCCGCGTGCGGGATAGACTATGCGCCGGGTGTGCCGGAGAGGCAGTCTGAGACAAAAGGGCGCCGGATAGTGATCCTGAGTGATGCCCGTGCGGATGATAACCTGGCCCGCATGGTTGATTTCTTTGCAGGCTGCTTCAGTGAGGCCCCGCAAATCTTTAATATCAATGAGCTCGATATGCGCGGCGGCTGCATGGGCTGCATCAAGTGCGGCTTTGATAATCGCTGTGCCTGGGAAGGTAAAGACGGCTTCATTGATTTCTATCGCAATACCCTGCTGCCGGCCGAGGCCGTCATCTTTGCCGGAAAGGTTCATGACCGTTTTTTGTCGGCCCGCTGGAAGATGTTTTTTGACCGGTCTTTTTTTAATACCCACACTCCGACCCTGGGCGGCAAGCAGCTGGGGTGTATAATCAGCGGCCCTTTGTCGCAGCTGGCTGATCTAAGGCAGATCATGCAGGCCTACGCCGAATGGCAGCAGACCGGCCACAACGGATTTGTCAGCGATGAATATGAAACTTCTGCCGAGATCGACCGGCAGCTGGTCTCCATGGCCGCCAGGGTAACATCAGGAATGGAATCCGGCTATGTCGCTCCGAGATCTTTTCTGGGAGTTGCCGGCCACAAGATCTTCCGGGATGATATCTGGGGACGCCTGAGGTTTGTCTTCCAGGCTGACCATCATTACTATGCGGAGCATGGAATGTATGACGATTTTCCCCAGAATGATGCCCGGGCCGCCAAGCTGAACAAGATGATGTTTGAGCTCACGGCCGACCCGGCTATGCGCGAGGCGGTGCGCAAGGCCATCAAGACTGAGATGATTAAACCCTATCGGAAGCTTTTTGCGTAGCAGCTCGGCTGCCTTCAGGCATCCGTCCCGGTGGGCCGCTGTTTCTTGTTGTGATCTTTTTCGTCGGGGAAGGCCTTGATTTCGGGCACACTCTTGTGATGGACTTCCGGGCGGCAGAATTTGTCGGGATACTTGCCTTTGATTTGGGCATAGAACCCCTTGAGCTTGTCCATGTCGGCATCAATGTCCCCGGTGGGTCTGATCAGCGGGCCAATGCCGCCGGTCTTGCGGGAATAGTCGAGAAAACCGCAGACAATCGGAACGCCGGCACCATTGGCGATATGGTAGAAACCGGTCTTCCAGTAATGGGTGTCTCCCCGGGTGCCTTCGGGCGGTATTATGATAACCAGCTTTTCAGCCTTGTTGAATTCGTCGATGGTGGCATCCACCATGTTGTTTGATTTGCTGCGGTCGACCGGGATGCCGCCCAGCCATTTCATTATGCCGCCAAAGGGGAAACGGAAGAGTTCCTTCTTGCCTACCCAGTAAACCCTGGCCCTCAGGACAAAGGCGTGGAACATCATAATCGGCATATCCCAGTTGGTTGTGTGCGGGGCCGCGATCATGACGCATTTGGGGTCGGAGGGCATTCCCCCTACGGTCTCCCAGCCGAATAATTTTGTATAAGCCTTTGATATTCCGTAACAGATCTCCCGGATAACCGGGGTATCAAATATTGTTTTATGCATAGCAAACCTCTTTTAACAGGATAAAATAAAATAGCATATCAGCCGCTCAGTGAATGTGAAAGTTACGTAAAAAGTGAGAGTGAGAGGGGCCGGCTGCGGCCGGCCCCTCGGGCTCAGTCTGCTATGCCGGCCATGAGATCGCCAATGAGTTTTGAAAATTTTGAAGGATTTTTAATACGGCCGCCTTCGGCTACCACGGCGGTGTCGAACACCAGCTGGATATAATCCTGCAGGAGATCATCTTCGGCGCCTTTGGCGTCAAAGAGACTTTTAAGTTTGTTGATGAAGGGATGCGACATATTGAGCTCCAGGACCCGCTTGGTCTGCGGCATGGGTTGGCCGCTGGCCTTCAGGATCTTTTCCATGTAGGCGCTCATGTCATAAGTATCACCGGAGAGGCAGGCGATGGAATCCTTGAGGTGCGATGAGGGGCGCACCTCCTTGATGCTGCCATCCAGGGTCTTCTGGATGGCGCCGAAAAGATCGGCGTAGTCCTTGGCCGTGTCCTCGGATTGGTTATCGATTTCCAGATCACCCTTTTCGGCGCTCTTGAATTTCTTGTCGCGGTATTCGGTCAGGGTCTGGACGACAAACTCATCCACCGGATCAGTCATCAGCAGGACCTCGTAGTCCTTATCCTTGAGTTTTTCCAGGTGCGGGCTGTTGATCAGGGTGGCGGCGTCCTCGCCGGTGATGTAGTAGATGGAATCCTGGTCGGACTTCATGTTTGAAAAAGACGGTTCTAGGGAGACCAGGTTGCCGTCCGACTTGGTGGTGGGGTAGCGCAGCAGTTCCTTGAGTTTGTCGCGGTTGTCAAAATCGGTGGGGATGCCGGCTTTGACCATCTGACCGAATTCGCCGTAGAAGTTCTCATATTCATCGCTCTCCATCTTGCTGAGCATTTCAAAGACCTTCTTGACCAGGTTTTTGCGGATATTGCGTACCAGGCGGTCCTGCTGCAGGATTTCACGGCTGACATTCAGGTTGAGATCGGGGGCATCAACCACGCCCTGGATGAATCCCAGGTATTCGGGGATCAGTTCCTTGCAGTCATCCATGATGAAAACTTTTTTACAGTAAAGATGGATGCCATGTTTGCGGTCCGGTCTGAAGAGGTCGAAGGGAGCCTTGGACGGGATATAGAGCAGGGCGGTATACTCGGTGGCCCCTTCAAACTTCATGTGCAGGTGGGTGAGCGGCGGATTCCAGTCATGGCTGATGTGCTGATAGAATTCGCGGTACTCCTCGTCCGTGATCTCTTTTTTGTCGCGGGTCCAGATGGCCTTCATGGAATTGAGGGTCTCGGGCCCGGTTACCGTGCGGGTGGTTTCGCCGACGGGTTTGCCGTCTTCGTCCTTGATCAGCTCATCGTCAGGAATCGGTTCGGTTTTTTCCACATCCATGACAACCGGGTAACCCACAAAGTCGGAGTGCTGCTTTACAATGCGGCGCAGGGTCCATTCATCGGTAAAGTCCTGCTCGTCCTTGGCCGGTTTCTTGAGATGCAGGATCACGGATGTGCCCCGCCCCTGCCTGTCTGTATCTTCGATCGTATAGGTGCCGTCGCCTTTTGATTCCCACTTGGTTGCGGTGTCTTCACCGGCGGCACGGGTGATCAGGGTCACGCTGTCGGCGACAATGAAGGCGCTGTAGAAACCCACTCCAAACTGGCCGATCAACTCCGGTGAAAGGGTGTTTTTCTTGGCGTTCTGCAGGGCCTCCATGAAGGCTGCCGTCCCGCTTTTGGCGATGGTCCCGATATTATCCAGGACCTCTTCCCGGGTCATACCGATACCGTTATCGCTGATTTCCAGGGTGCGCTTTTTTGCATCGGGAATGATCTTGATGCAGAAATCGGTGTCATCACCCAGAAGCCCGTTTTCGGTCTGTGATTTGAATCTGAGTTTGTCAATGGCATCCGATGCATTGGATATCAATTCGCGCAGGAAGATCTCCTGATTGGAATAGAGCGAATTGATAATCAGTTTTAGCAGTTGCTGAACCTCGGTCTTGAATTCAAATGTCTCTTTTTTTGCGGCCATAACATCTCCTGTAAAATTTAAATCTTTTGTCGATTGAAAATCATGACATTCATAGGACCTCAAGAAAAATTATTCAAGGGCGGGCATTGCTTTTCTTGGCGATAGCTTTGCAATGTTGCCATCTCAGGAACTGAAATTATTATTTTTTTATGAAATATTTTAAAAAGGATGCCTCCTGATGAAAAAAGCCCGTGTACTTCTTGTTGATGACAGCCGCGCAATCAGAAACCGAATCATTGAAAAGCTTGCCAATCTGAATCTGGACATAACCCAGGCCGCCAATGGCAGGGATGGGGTTGAGAAGGCCCTGAATGAAAATTATGACCTGATCCTGACCGATGTGGAGATGCCCCATCTGGATGGTTATTCACTGTGCAAGGTGGTCAAGAAAAACACGCAGACCAGAAGTGTTCCGGTTGTGATTCTCAGTTCACATGATACGGAAAAGGATGTTTTCAGAGGGTTCCAGGTCGGGGCGGCGGCCTATCTGTCCAAAACCGATATGGACGCCCAGCTTTGTGAGACGATCGAGCGTCTGCTGGCGCAGTCGGTCTTCAAGCGTAACAAGACCATCATGGTGGTGGATGATTCGATCTCAATCCGGGAACTGGTGACAGATGGACTGCGGGCGGCGGGATTCAAGGTTGTGGTGGCCCGCAGCGGCAAGGATGCCCTGTCGAAGATGAAGAGGGGGATGCTGCCGGACCTGATCCTGTCGGATATAGAAATGCCGGATATGGATGGGCTGGATTTCTGTTCCAGGGTGCACCGCAATCCGCAGTGGACGCAGATCCCCTTTGTGGTCATGAGTGTGCACAGCGGGCGGGCCCTGATAAGAAATATGATGCAGCGAGGTGCGGACGGTTACATTGTCAAGCCTTTTGATCTGGAACAGCTGGTGGTCACGGTTGAACATTTCCTTTCCTATCAGTTTGACCTGCTGAAGAAAGACCGCGAACGGCTGGAATCCGAAAGACTGCATATGCTGGCCAGCATAACCAGCATGACGGTTGCGCTTGAGGCGCGTGACCGCTATACCCGCGGGCACTCCGAGGCGGTTTCCTGCATTCTGACTAAAATGGCCACTGTTATGGGAATGTCGGATGAGGATATGGAAATTCTTACAATTGCGGGAAGGCTTCATGATATCGGCAAGATCGGGGTGCCGGATAATATTCTTCTGAAGCCTGGTAAACTGACTTATGCGGAGTTTGAGGTAATCAAGAAACACCCTCTGATAGGGGCCAATATTCTGGAATCCATCCCGACCCTGGAAAAGATTCTGCCCGTTATTATCCATCACCATGAGCGGATTGACGGCATGGGCTATCCTGAGGGACTCAAGGGCAAGAAGATTCCGCTATGGGCGCGGATGACATCCGTGGCGGACACCTATGATGCCCTTACCAGTGACCGTCCTTACCGCAAGGGCATGCCGGCCGAGAAGGCCTTGCAGATCATCACTGAAATTCAGGATGGTCAGCTTTGCCCGGATTGTGTGCAGGCCTTCCTGAAGATCATGCATCAGTAGGGATTGGTTTTTTGCCGGATCATAGGTCTGGAAATATTCCCCGATATATATTAAACCTCATGGCAGTTTCCAAATCTGACAGTGGAGCACGTTGTGGCGAAATCAAAGAAAATCTATGCGGTTGCCGCAGGTCGGCGGCCGGGGATATATGATACCTGGTTCGGTCCGGAAGGGGCCCAGGTCCAGGTTGCCGGATATAAGGGGGCCCGGTACAAGGGGTTCGCTTCCAAAGGGGAGGCTCTGGCCTGGCTCGGTAATGCCCCGGTGGATGAAGTCGCTGTCGGTCCTGCGGCAGACGATGTGGGCCGTGTGATCATCCATACCGACGGCGGTTGCCTGAACAATCCCGGTCCCGGCGGATATGGGGCTGTGATCAGTATAGATGGCCATCGGAAGGAGATCTACGAGGGCTTTGTGCATACGACCAATAACCGGATGGAACTCAAGGCCTGCATCGAAGCCCTGAAGAGCGTTGATCCGGCCCTGCCGGTAGTGCTTTACAGCGATTCCAGTTATGTGGTGAACGGTGTCTCCAAAGGCTGGGCCCGTAAATGGCGCAAGAACGGCTGGATCAAGAGCAACGGCCAGCCGGCGGAAAATTATGACCTGTGGCAGGAAATGCTGGCGGTGCTGAACGGCCGGCAGGTTGAAATGCGCTGGGTCAAGGGGCATGCCGGTATTCCGGAAAATGAGCGCTGTGATGAACTGGCCGGCAATGCGGCCCGCCGGAGAGATCGCAGGATTGATGAGGCCTTTGAAAATCAGGCCACAACCATTCAGGCCCGCCTGGATATCACCCGCTGAGCCATGCCGCTGCTTTCGCTGAACAATGTCTCGATGGCCTTCAGCGGTCCGAATCTGCTGGAAGATGCGACCCTGCACATGGAAAAAGGGGAAAAGATCTGCCTGCTGGGGCGCAACGGGGCCGGCAAGACAACGATTCTGCGGCTGCTCAATGGTGAGGTGCAGCCTGACAGCGGAACCCTGACCCGTCTCAAAGGGGTGCGGGTCGCCATGCTGATGCAGGAAGTTCCGCAGGGCAGTGCCTCCAAGACTGTCTATGAAGTTGTGGCAGGCGGGCGGCAGGATCATTACACCCTTCTGTCACGGTATCACGGGGTGCTGGCGGAACTGGCATTGAGGCCCGAAGACCGCGGCCTGCAGGACGAAACCGATCGACTGCAGTCCCAGATGGATGCTGCCGGCGCCTGGGATGCGGACAAACATGTCAATGACGTGATTACTGAGATGGGCCTGACGCCCACGGCAGATTTCCGGACACTTTCGGCCGGGATGAAGCGCCGGGGGTTGCTTGCCCGGGCGCTGGTGAGTGATCCGGACATCCTTTTGCTGGATGAGCCCACCAACCACCTCGATCTTGAGTCGATCCTGTGGCTTGAAAATTTTTTGCTGGAATATGACAAGACGGTTGTCTTTGTGACGCATGACCGTTCGCTGGTGCGCCGCCTTGCCACCCGGATAGTTGAGATCGATCGGGCCCGACTGGTATCCTATGCCTGCGGTTATGAAGGTTACCATGAGCGCCGGCAAGCCCTGCTGGACGCCGAAGAAAATGCCAACCGCCGCTTTGATTCCCAGCTTGAAGCTGAAGAACTCTGGATCCGCAAGGGAATCAAGGCCCGTCGTACCCGCAACGAAGGACGGGTGCGGGCCCTCGAACAGATGCGGGCGGAACGTCTGAAACGGCGCGAGAAGACTGGCAATGTCAGGCTTCGGATTCAGGAGGCCGAAAAAAGCGGCCGGCTGGTGGCGGAGGTCGTGGATGCGGCATTCTCATATGACAATAGAGACATATTTAAAGATTTTTCATTACTGCTGACGCGCGGTGACCGGCTTGGCATAATCGGACCCAATGGCTGCGGCAAGACGACCCTGCTGAAGGTTATTCTGGGGGAACTTCCGGTCAAGCGGGGTTCGGTGAGGCTGGGAACCCGCATTGAAGTGGCCTATTTCGATCAGCTGCGGGACCTCATCGATGAAAATAAGACCCTGGTGGAGATTATTGGTGAAGGCAATGACCGGATTTTTATGAACGGCCAGGATTTGCACGTAATCAGCTATCTCAAAGATTTTCTGTTCACGCCGCAGCAGGCCAATGCGCCGGCCAAGATGCTCTCCGGCGGAGAAAAAAACCGGCTGTTGCTGGCCCGGATGTTCACGCGGCCCTCCAATGTGATTGTTCTGGATGAGCCCACCAATGACCTGGATGTCGAAACCATGGAGCTCCTTGAAGAAAAGCTGCTGGAGTACGGCGGAACCGTAATTGTCGTCAGCCATGACCGGGATTTTCTCAACAATGTTGTGACCTCGATTCTGGCGTTTGAGGGTGAGCGGGCGGTCAATGAATATGTAGGCGGCTACGACGACTGGCTGCGCCAGCGTCGGGTAATGCCGCAGAATGCCGCACAGGGGGCATCCAGCCCTAAACCCGGCAGGACTAAAACCCGGCCCCGCAAACTTTCCAATCGTGAACGTCTTGAACTGCAGCATCTGCCCGAAACCATCGAGCAGCTGGAAGATGAAAAAGACCAGCTGACCCTTAAGCTGGGGGATCCTTCCTTCTACAAGAACAATGCGGCTGATGCCGGGGGTATTCAGGACAGGATCGACCAGATCGATCAGGATCTGGCGCAGGCCTATGTGCGCTGGGAGGAGCTTGAAGGTATTGAAGGCAGCAATAACTGAGCTGATACTCGCCTTGCTGCTTTGCGGGTGTATCACGACGGTGAGTGACGGCGATCAGGTTGAAATTGCCCGCAGGATTTTTGCGAATGAATGCGGTGCCCGCCTTGAGCTGTTGACCGCCTGGAACCGTGGCGAAGATTTCGCTTCTCTGGGAATCGGCCATTTTATCTGGTATCCGGCCGGGCAGGAAGGGATCTATACCGAGACCTTCCCGGAGCTGACGGGTTTCATGCTGCAGCAGGGCATTGCAGTGCCGGCCTGGCTGCAGGGAGACTGTCCCTGGCCCGACAGGGAGGCCTTCATGGCTGACATTGATTCTCCCGAAATGCTCCGTCTGCGCCTTTTTCTACAGGATACTATGGAATATCAGACCGCCTTCATGCTCAAACGCCTGGATCGGGCCCTGCCGGGGATGGTTGTTGCAGCCCCCTGGGGTGATAAACTGCCGGTACTCTGGCAGTTTATGCGAGTGCGTTTGTCGGCGGGAGGACACTACGCCCTGGTGGATTATGCGAATTTCAAGGGTGAGGGCACCTGTGCAACGGAACGTTATGGTGGCTACGGCTGGGGGCTGTTGCAGGTCTTGAGCGGGATGCGGGGGGTCTGGCCCGGCGAGCAGGCCCTGCTGGATTTTGCCCGGTCCGCAGAGGAAGTGCTTGAAAGACGCGTCCAGCTGGCCCCGCCTGAACGCAAAGAGATTCGCTGGCTACCCGGCTGGAAGAGACGGATTGCAACCTATATCATCAGAGATTTTCCATGATGTCCTGATCGGCGTCCTTGCCGGAATCCTTGCGGCTCTTGTAGGTCAGTTCATGTCTGATTTCCATGTCATCGCCCCAGAGTTTCATCTCCAGATCGGTATATTCGGTGCGCCAGGAGACTTTGTATTCGAGGTCTCCCATGCTGAGTGCCAGTCCCCAGCTGGGTTTGCTGCTGCGGTATTGGGGATTGTGCCAGATCACCTCATCGCTCAGCGGTTCGCCATATTTTTTGGTGAGCAGATCCTTGAGCTTGGTGTAGGCCTCAATATAACCGGCTCGCTCCCAGTGTTTTTCCTGCAGGATGTAACGGCCGGCCACTAGGCTGTTATCAATGAAATCATAGACAATCATGGCCGAATAGCCTGCCAGGCTGCCGTCATAGACCAGTGATTTGTCATCCTTGACCTTCAGCTTGGATTTTTCGCGATGCTTGACCTTTCTCTTTGACATGCCCCATTCGCATTGCCGGAAGTCCTGACGATATTCCTTTTTTTTGAAGATTTTGGTCAGGCCGTCTGCAGATGGAGATTCTGGGTCATCCCCGGCATAGAGAGAGACTGTTGCGAACAAAACCAAAAGCAGCAGGATTGCAATTTTTTTCATGATAACCACCTCTTTGATTATATTTGAGATCTAACATAACCCCGCCGGGATTAGCAAGCGGGTCCCCAATAAAAACAGATTGAAAATAAAATTTTGACTAAGCCGGGGGCATGGTATATTTTGAGGCATATTCTTGTAATGAATGTTATTCGATTCAGGAGACTTAGCGGTTGGGTATGGTGTAGGTCAGCCAGAAGTTGATGGCAGCCGGGAAATAGAATGAATTTTGCGAAGAATACAGGTAGTCTGGGATGCGTATGGCCGATTGCGGCCTTGATTCTTTTGTTGGCAGGCCTTCCCGCATGGGCATCTGACACGCTCGTGATGGGTGACGACAGCTCAACCCTGCTGGTGGGAAAATATCTGGACATCCTGGAAGACCCCGACGATGATTTTTCCATTGAATATGTCGCTTCGCTGACAGAGCAGTGGCGCGGGAATGATCGGGACTATTTCAATCAGAGCCATTCTTCATCGGCCTTTTGGCTGCATCTGAGGGTGGACAGCCGCATAACGCAGAATCGCTACTGGTATCTGGAGGTTGACAATCCCATCCTGGACCGGATCGAGGTATATTATCCCGACGATGACGGTTCCTTCGCCAGAAAGATAACCGGGGACACGCTGCCCTATGCCAGCCGGGACACGAATGACCATACATTTTTTTTCAAGCTGGAAGCGGTGCCCGGGATAAGTGATTATTACATAAAGATCATGGATCGCGGCGGATTTTTCTTCAGGGTCAAGGCGCACACCGCTGATGGTTATGTGGCTAGCCGTAAAAAAGAGTTGCCGGTTTACTGGTTCTATTTCGGGCTGATGGCGGTCATGATTTTTTATAATTTTTTCCTGTACATCTCGACCCGTGAACGCAGCTATCTGTTTTTCCTGATATTTGTCGGAAATTTCCTGCTTTTTGAATTTGCCTACAGCGGATTTGCCTACCAGTATCTGTGGCCGAAATCCACCTGGTGGGCCAATCAGAGCATCATGATCTCCGCCAATTTTTTTCTGGTATTTTTCCCGCTGTTTTTTATGGCATATCTGAATACCCGTGAGTATTTCCCGCGGATTCACCGCTGGACACTGGCAACCTCCCTGCTGCCAGGCTTGGCCGCGTCAATCTATTCCATCGGTGGCCGCTATGCCATCACCGCTAATGTGATTCTTGTGCTTGCCATGTACAACCTGATTTTTTACTCCGGGGTTATCATTCACCTGGTCTTTGTGAGAAAGATCCGGCAGGCGGCTTATCTGCTGGCTTCGATGGTGGCCTTCATCGTAATGATCCCGTTTACCCTGCTGTTTGAATTTGATCTGGTGTCCTACAGTTTTTTGGCCAAATGGAGTACGGAGATCGGGTCGGCCATGGCGGTTGTTCTGATGTCGCTCGGCGTGGCCGACAAGGTCAACGAGATCAAGGATAATCTGATTGCCAGCAATGAAAACCTTTCTATTTTCAAGGGCTTTGCTGAGGCGTCGGGCCAGGGTTTGAGCATGGCCGATATGGAAGGCCGGATTGCCTATGCCAATTCGGCCATGTGCCGGATTTTTGATGTCAGGCGGCCGGATGAGATTGTCGGCCGCAACGTTACCGACTTCTATGATGACGCTTTCATCAACCGCTTGGCCACCGATATATCAATCAGGGTCCTGAACGAAGGCGAATGGACTGGGGAAATGCAGGTCAAAACGGCGCATGGACGCCTGATTCCCTCGATCATAAATATCTTTCTGATCCGCGACCGGGATAACCGCCCCCTGTATTTTGCCAGTGTGCTGACGGATATCTCCGAAAGAAAGCGGGCCGAGGAGGCCCTGCGTGAAAGTGAGGCCAAGTACCGGGAGCTGATTCAGAATTCCAACAGCATTATTATCCGGATGACATCCTCGGGAGAGATCTCGTTCATGAATGATTATGCCCTGCGCTATTTCGGTTACGGAGAAGACGAGATCGTGGGCCGCAACGTCATCGGCAGCCTGATTGAGCCGGGGAGTGCCGCGGAAGATTTTTTCCACAAGATGATCACCGGAATAGCCGCCAACCCGGAAAATTATCTGTCTGCCGAAACCGAAAATATTCTCAAAAGCGGATCTCCGGTATGGGTGTCGTGGAACAACAAGGCCCTGTCGGATGAGAATGGCAAGATCATCGGTATTTTTTCCATCGGCAGTGATGTAACCGAAAGGCGTCAGCTGGAAGACCAGTTGCGTCAGGCCCAGAAAATGGAATCCATCGGGACCCTTGCGGGCGGAATTGCCCATGATTTCAACAATATCCTGTCTCCCATCATTGGTTTCACCGAGATGACCATCGACCAGCTGCCGGCGGACAGCCGGGCCCGTTCAAACCTGGAAAAGGTGCTGAAGGCTGCTGACAGGGCCAAGGATATGGTGAAGCATATCCTGACTTTCAGTCGTCAGGGAGAACAGGAACACAAACCCGTCGAGATTCAGTACATCCTCAAAGAGGCCCTTAAACTGCTGCGGGCGACCTTGCCGGCCACCATTGATATCCAGCAGGAGATCGACGACCACTGCGGACCGGTTCTGGCTGATCCGACCCAGGTGCATCAGGTCCTGATGAACCTTTGCACCAATGCCTACCATGCCATGCAGGACCATGGCGGAATCTTGAAGGTGGGCCTGAAAGAGGTCACCATCGCGGAGGAAGATCGGGATATGTTCCTGGAGCTGCGGCCGGGGGCCTATGTCAGGCTGGAGGTCTCCGATACGGGCTGCGGTATGGATGAATCTGTCCGCCAGCGGATTTTTGATCCTTATTTTACCACCAAGGCCCCTGATCGTGGCACCGGCATGGGGTTGGCGGTGGTGCATGGAATCGTTAAAAGCCATGACGGCCAGATCATCGTCGACAGTGAGCCCGGGAAGGGGGCCTCTTTCTACGTCTATCTGCCGCGGATTGCGGCCTACGACAAACAGGTGGAAGAGGTTCGTCTGCCCCTGTATCCCAGAGGCAGGGAGCGGATCCTCCTGGTGGACGACGAGATGCACATTGTCGAGATGATGCAGCAGATGCTTGGAATGCTTGGCTACGAGGTTACGACCCGTCTGAGCAGCGCCGAAGCCCTGGAGCTGTTCCGGGGAGATCCCCAGGCCTTTGATCTGGTCATAACCGATCAGACCATGCCGGCCATGACCGGTGAAGAACTGACCCGGGAGATTATGGCTGTCAGGCCGGATATTCCGGTTATCCTGTGTACCGGATTCAGTGAAAACTTCACCGAGGAGGCCGCCCGTCAACTGGGGATTCGCGAATATATAATGAAACCGGTGGATATGAATATTATTTCGCACGGGGTGCGCCGGGCGCTGGATGGCTGAAACACTAAGGGTTGACGGCAGATCTGACTTTCTGGCCGATTTCGGCGGATATCTTTTGGGTTGATTCCAGCAGCTCCGTTTTGCGGTCGGGCTTGTTTCCAGCGGAACCAGGATCACCCCGGAACTTGAACACGTTTACTGAGGGATTGATCACGATTGTTTCAAATTCTGCACCAGCAGGTTTCTTATCGGAGAAGACTAGGTAACCACTGCTGTCCAGCCACTTGTAGATAACCACGCCTTGCTCCGCATGGTTTTTTGCAGTAACGGCTGTGTTTCCCGGGGATGGAGAATTGTTCTGATTCCCGGAGATCTGCAGCAGAATTATTGCCGTCAAGGCCAAAACCGCCACCAACAGGACCATCAGCGATTTTTTCATGATTAAATTATACAGATAATCAGCAGGTTAGCAAGTACTTGTGCAGATCAATTCACCGGGATGCTGTCCGGCAGATATTTTTTGATAGCGCTGCTGGAGCGAATGGTGCCGTTTTTATGGATGACAATCCAGTCGATTCCGCGTTTCTGCAGGGCCGGAGCGAGTCGGTCGGGGCCTTTGACAAAGAGGGCCGTGGCCCAGGCGTCTGCCACAGCCCCTGAGGATGCGATGGCTGTGGCGCTGATATAGTCTGAAGGGGAGAATCCGGTAGCCGGATCAAGGATATGACAGTAGCGCTGCCCGTCGGCGACAAGGTATCTCTCATAGTCACCCGATGTGGCGATGGCCCGGTTTGAAACCGGAATTGCCGCAATGATTCCTGCCCCGCGCGGATTCTTGATGCCGATCTTCCAGGACCGCTGCCCAAAGGCCGTGATATCTCCGCCGGCGTTGATGAGCCCGTTTCTGATGCCGGCTTCCTGCATGGCCTTTACGCCCATATCCGCAGCATAGCCTTTGGCAATGGCGCCCAGGTCGATCGTCAACCCGTCCGTCAGGCGGATGGTGCGGCCGTCTTCATCAAGGGTGATGCCGTCTTCCGCTGGGGAATTTTTCCAGTGCAGCAGCTCGGCTTCGGTGGGCAGGCGGTAGGCATGTGTGCCGGTGAAGCCCCAGGCATCCAGCACCGGACGCAGCGACAGCGACAAGGCTCCTCCGGAAGCCTCATGGATATCGAGCGCCTGGGTGATCAGTCCGTAGACTTCGACATCTTTCAATATTTTTTCCGTGTTAAGGATGCTGATCCGGGAGTTGTCATAACCGAACTGGTCATCAACGCGGTTGATTTCCTGCATGGCCTTGCGGATTGCGGCCGTGGTGAGCTCCTGAGCCCCTTCGGCCTTGATCTCCACAATGGTGTCCATGACAAAGGCCTCCATGGAATGACACTGTGGTTCGGGTTTGATCCTGAAGGCCAGGGCCGTTATGATCAGGATGGCAAGTGTGATATATCCTAGGTGTTTTTTCATGCTTTTTTATGGGGGCGGCGGGCGCCCCCTGATCTGATTCGACTATAGGTTGTAAAAGGTCTGTTTGCCGCGATAAATGGCATTGTCACCAAGTTCTTCCTCGATCCTGAGCAGCTGGTTATATTTGGCCATCCGCTCACTGCGGGAGGTGGATCCGGTCTTGATCTGTCCGGTTCCAAAACCGACGGCGCAGTCCGCCAGCCAGTTGTCCTCGGTTTCGCCGGAGCGGTGGGACATGACGGTGGTAAATCCGGCGCGCTTGGCGGTTTCAATGGTCAGCATGGTCTCGGTGAGCGTCCCGATCTGATTGACCTTGATCAGGATGGAGTTGGCGCATTTTTCACTGATGCCGCGCGCCAGGAATTTGGCATTGGTGACAAACAGGTCGTCGCCGACAATCTGGATCTTTTGACCCAGGCGTTCATTGAGGATCTTCCAGCCGTCCCAGTCATCCTCTTCCAGGCCGTCCTCCAGCGAGATGATCGGGTATTTGTCCACCAGGCTGGCGTAAAACTCGATCATTTCCTCCGAGGTCTTGGTGGCGTTGCCTTCGGCTTCCAGCACATATTTGCCGTCCTGGTAGAAAGAGCTGGCGGCAGCGTCGATGGCGATTGCGATATCGTCACCGGGCCTGTAGCCGGCTTTCTCGATGGCCCTGACGATCAGCTCAAAGGGTTCTTCGTTGGATTTCATGTCCGGGGCGAAGCCGCCCTCGTCCCCGATGCCCGTGTTGTAGCCCTTTTCGATGAGGATCGATCTGAGGGCATGGAAGGTTTCGGCCGAGGCCTGCAGCGCTTCGCGGAAGCAGACGGCGCCTACCGGCATGATCATGAACTCCTGCAGGTCGACGTTGTTGTCGGCATGTTTGCCGCCATTGAGGATGTTGAGCATCGGCACCGGCAGTTCACGGGCAAAGGTGCCGCCGACATACTGGTAGAGCGGCAGGCCGAGAAATGCGGCAGCAGCCTTGGCAACGGCCAGCGAGACGGCGGTTGTGGCGTTGGCCCCCAGGTTGGCCTTGTTGTCGGAACCGTCGAGTTCGAGCATGGTGTTGTCGATGCCGGCCTGATCCAGGGCGTCCATGCCCACCAGGGCTGAAGCGATCCTGGAATTGATGTTTTCCACGGCCTTGGCAACACCCTTGCCGCCATAGCGGCTTTTGTCGCCGTCACGCAGTTCGATGGCCTCATGAATGCCGGTCGAGGCTCCTGACGGGGCAGATGCACGGCCCACATCACCGGTTGCCAGAATAACATCGGCTTCTACCGTGGGATTGCCCCTTGAATCGATAATCTCACGTGCAACAATATCCAGTATTTCGCTCATTGTGTACCTCCTGATTTTATTGAAGGGCGACCACTATGCAGGGTATGCCTTGAGCTGAAAAAGGCTCGGCGGCCTTCTGGGCCCGTGATACCGTGGTGTAGTGGCCAACTCTGACCCTGTAAAGCGCCTGTCCTTGCGCAACGGTCTTTTCAATGCTCGGATTGTACCCCCGGGACAACAGTTTTTTCTGCACGACCTCGGCATTTTCAATCCGTGAATATGCCCCGAACTGCAGGACATAATATGTCTGTCCGATCTTATCAGGTGTATTTATAACTTCGATTCGCACATTGGCAAGTCCGGATTCCACCATGTCGAGCTTTCGGGCGGCACCGTAGGACATGTCAATTATGCGTTTGCCGACAAAGGGCCCGCGGTCATTGACCTTCACCGTGACATGTCGTTTGTTGTCCAGGTTGGTCACCCTGACCGTAGTGCCCAGGGG
Organism: uncultured Bacteriovoracaceae bacterium; assembly: GCA_964456565.1. Classification (GTDB taxonomy): domain Bacteria; phylum Desulfobacterota; class Desulfomonilia; order UBA1062; family UBA1062; genus CAYWBU01. The sequence continues at coordinate 44,568 of CAYWBU010000001.1, forward strand.
CAGGGTTTTGTGCGCGGCGCTCAGCCCGTACATATTATATTTTTCTCCGCTGGCAGTGGGTTTGCCGTGAAAGTCGCGTCCGTACCAGGAGGCCTGGCCGGTCTGGACCCAGCCCGTGCCTGTGGCCTGGCGGGCGGGAACATGGGTGCAGGCAGCCGCACTGAGCAGCAGTATCAGTAGGAGCGCGGTTCTAATCTTCAAGGTAGGCTTCAATCTCCTGTTCCATCTGCTTCATGGCGTCTTCATTGATGACGGCATATTCCTCATCCAGCAGGCCCTTGGACCTGAATGTATCAAGGGCACCTTTATAGGTCGGCATGCACAGCGATTCGGCGCGGGTTATCTGTCCGCGTTTGTACATCCGGGACGCATAGCGGTTTATGATTTTCAGGATATCCTTGTTGTTCTTACGCGAAAGTTTTTTAACGTTCTGGGCCACCGCCAGATATGATTCCAGATAATTTTCGATCAGCCCGGCAAACATCAGGGCATGGTCCTTCTTGTTCTTCCCGACCATGTAATTACCTTCGATCCGCAGGGCGATCCCGGTTTTGAGCATGAATTTCATGGCCGTCTGGAAGGCCTCCATGTCCATGATAAATTCCTTTTCGAGGATCAGGGCCAGGGTCTGGACCTCTTTGACAAAAAGTTTTTCCTCGATCCCGTCCGGATAGCGCACCAGCACATTGGCAATCAGCGCAGCGGGCACAAAGAAATTGAGTGTGGTATTTTTATAATATTCAAGGTGAATGCGTTTGTCGGCTTCAACCAGGTAGATATCGGCCTCATCATCGGCCTCCACCCGGTCGATGGTGACCAGGCCCTTGTCGATCATAAGTTTGATGGTGTCATCAAAGGCATGGTCGTCATCGGTAAGCGAGGAGGCAATGTTGTAACCGCTCTGGCGAATATATTTGAGATAGAGCTTGAAGAAAGTGCGGGTGGCATTTTCATCCAGGGCCTCGGTGCGGGATATCAGAACCGATGAGAGGACTGCAAACGGCGTTGCAACCGTCTGCTTGTAGATGGAATCGATCAGTTTGCCGGCCAGATCGTCATAGAGGTAATGGCGTTCATCCTGGTTCATCTGGGAGTAGTTCGGCCGGCCGCGCATGTAGCCGTTCAGAGAGATGGGAGGTGCAAAGCGGACATAGACCTTGCCGTAGCGGTTTTTGAGGATCTTGCCGGCCTTGAGCAGCTGCCAGAAATTTTCCTTCTCCTTTTCGGCCCCTTTCATCTCCCGGATGTAGGCCCCTTCTTCGACCACCGTATCATAGCCGACATAGACCGGGACAAAATGCACATCCCGGGTTATACCGGATTCCCAGCCCTGCACAATCATTGAGAGCAGTCCCTTTTTGGGCAGCATCAGCTTGCCGGAGCGGCTGCGGGTGCCTTCGATGAAAAATTCCATCGGGATCCTTTCTCCCAGGATGGTGCGGATATAGGCTGAGAAGGCCTGGGCATAGAGGGGGTCATTCTTGAAGGTGCGGCGCATGAAAAAGGCCCCGCCGCGGCGCAGGAGCCAGCCCATGGGGAAGAAGGCCAGATTGATGCCGGCGGCTATCAGCGGGATGCTCATCCAGTTATGAAAGAGACAGTATGACAGCACCAGATAATCGATATGGCTCTTGTGGCAGGGAACATATACGATCTAACCCTTGCGGGCCACGTCCCTGACCATCTTGAGTCCTTCGTCGTCAACATCCATGCCGTCATAGATGTTGTCAAAGATCCATGTCAGCACGATATTCAGGAAATTGACCGTTGACGGCTGCATGTCGGCCGCCACCTGGTTGAGCGCCTTTTCCACATTGCGGCTGATTTTATCCGGGGCCAGGCCGTTGTCGGTGGCATGTGACCGCATAAAGGTCTGCAGCACCGGGTCCTTGATGGTCTTCTGGATAATGAAATCGCGGCTGCGGAAGGGGGCCCCGGAGATATTGCTGCCGAGACTGGAGAGCCTGAAGAGCAGTTCGCGTCTTATTTCATGGGCAGTTTCCTCAATAAACTTCGACCAGCCCTGGGTGTGTTTGACCACCTCCATAAGGTTGATGGGTTCACCGTGCTCGATAAAACCCAGTTCCTCTTTTTTGAAGAGGGTCAGCAGTTTCTTGCCGGGCCTGAGCTGCATCTTTTCCTCATGTGAGGCCTTACGCACCTTGATGGGCATGCGTGAATAAATCAGACGCTGCGGCAGGATGTAGATCGGCTTGTCGATCTCCTTCTGCAGTTTGAGCAACAGCAGGATGGGGTCCTGCTCGAAGTTTTCCGGTTTCTTGTCAATAAAGATCAGTGAGGCGGTCCGGTCCTGCTGCATATATTCGATGTATTGCCGGTGAATGTCCTCCCTGGCGGGCGGTGAAAAAAGATTCTTGACCATCGCCGGCAACCGGCGCACCGGTTCCAGCAGGGGGAACTGCTTGCCGAAAATCAATCCCGGAGCCGGCAGTTCGTCCTGCCTGAAGCGGTAGTTGAGCAACAGGGTGTCAATGGAGCTGCGGGAATTGAGGGCGTAGACGATATGACCCTTTTCCGAAAGCGAAACGGTTGATTCCCGATAGATGCCGGGAATATTCATATGTCCGAAAAGCCGGTGAAAGATCGGTCGCAAAAGCGGACCGTAAAATCCATTCAGCAGATAAGCCTCTGCAGCGCTGCCTTTTTTCATGAGAAACCTTATAAAACATGGAGATTTAAAATCAAAGGTTAATTTTCGTCATGCAGAAAGGCGATGATTCTGGTGATGTCAGCTGAGCTCAGGCCGGGACAGTTCTGCAGGTCGCTCTGGCGGAGATCTTTGATGTCGCGATCGGGGGGGAGATGTTTGAGGATGCGGGCCGTCTTTTGGGGGCCGATTCCGGGGATCTGCTGCAGGATCGAAGAAGTGGTCCGGGTTGAACGTACCCGGCGGTGATAGGTGATTGCGAAACGGTGGGCTTCATCCCTGATCTGCTGCATGATCCGGAGTTCGGCACTGCGCGCCGGAAGATGGACGGCATCCTTGCGGCCCGGCAGGAAGAAGCGGTCGCTCTTGGAACCGCGTTCCTTGGCGATGGCCGCCAAGGGGATGTCGGTCCTTCCGATTTCCTTCATGATCCTAAGGCAGGCATTCAGCTGCCCCTTGCCGCCGTCGATCAGGATCAGGTCGGGGCGGGAGGCGTCGTTGCCGAAACGGCGGGCAAGCACTTCCCTGAGCATCGCAAAATCGTCCTGGCCTTTAACTTCTCTGATCTTGTAGCGCCGATAGAGGTTTTTATCCGGCCGGCCGTCTATGAAAACCGTTCTGGACGCCACGGAATAGCGCCCCTGGATCGTGGAAATGTCGTAGCATTCGATGCGGTAGGGGATAGCCGGCAGGCGGAAGGCCCGGGCAAGGTTGTCAAGGGGGGAAGCTGTTTGATCGTCCGGCTTGCTGCGGGCATTCTGGTCGGCCAACTGCAGGCGTTTGAGCGGCATTCCCCGCGTTGGTCTGGTTATGGTGACCCTTGATCCGCGCATGTCCGACAGAATTTCGGCCAGCAGGTCTTTTTCCCGGGGCAGCTGCGCGGTGTGGATTGCATGGGGAATGACGGTGTCGTTCAGGTAGAACTGCAGCATGAACTGCGCGATGAAATCGCCGGAATCGGAGCGTAGCGCAAACGTTTTACTTTCGCATAGATTGCCGCCGCTGAAGCGCATCACGCATACCTGCCAGCCAGCCTGACCGCGGTATGTACCGAAAATGTCCACATCAACAGCGGATGTGCCGGCAACCGTCTGCGGGACAAGGGTGGTCCTGATGGCCTGGATCTGGTCCCTGATGCGGGCGGCCTTCTCGTAATTCAGGGCGGCGGCTTCGATCTGCATACGTCTTTGCAGTTCGCGCTCTAGGTCCTTGTCTTGGCCCTGCAGGAAGCGGATCAGGTCGTTGATGGTCTGGCGATATTCATCCGCTGAGATCCTGCGGGTGCAGGGGGCCGGACAGAGTCCGATCTGATGGAACATGCAGGGGCGTGTACGGTTTTTAAAGGCGCTGTCCTTGCAGCGCCGGACCGGAAAGATCCGGCCCACGGCCGAAAGGGTCTTGCGGGTTGCCTGGGCAGAAGAATAGGGTCCCAAATAGGTTGATCCGTCCCGGCTTGTGCTGCGCGTGATATATATGCCTGGCCATTCATGTGAAGTGGTTATCTTGATGCTGACATAGGTCTTGTCATCTTTCAGGACAACATTATAACGCGGGCGATGCTGTTTTATGAGACGGTTTTCCAGCAGCAGGGCCTCCTTGTCATTGTGGGTTACAATGTAGTCGATCCTGGCGGTATGCCGTCGAATAAAGGTCACCGAGGGGCGGGTGTCCTGCCCGAGATAATCGTGAACCCTGTTTTTAAGGTTGCAGGCCTTGCCAATATATATTATTTCGCCATTCGCGTCCCTGAACAGATAGACGCCGGGAGATCGGGGCAAATCATGCAAAAGATCTTCGGAAAGCGGCATGGGGACTACATAGCACGGGATGGATTTATAGGTAAAGTGCCCTTGACACTATAGAACATAATATATATAAGCGCAGGTAATGAGTTTTTGTTCATTTTTTGGGTGGTTGGATGATTTTGGTGTACGGCCTGGGGAACCCCGGGATTCAGTATGCGCATACGCGTCACAATATCGGGTTCATGGTCGTTGATGAGCTTTCCTCAAGGCTGGACGTTGCTATGGCAGGCGAAAAATTTGCCGTCAGATGGGGGAGGGGTGTCTTGAACGGGCATGAATTTGTTCTTGCCAAACCGCAGACTTATATGAACCGTAGCGGAGAGCCTTTCCGCAATCTTCCGGTTCAGCCTCAAAATTTGATTGTGGTCTATGATGACATGGATCTTCCCCTGGGCCAGATCAGGGTCAGGCAACGTGGTTCCGCCGGGGGCCACAAGGGGATGCAGTCCATCATTGATACATTGGAAACAACGGATTTCGTGCGGGTACGGTGCGGAATCGGCCGCAGTGATATAGCATCCGGGGTCACGGACTACGTTCTTGGAAATTTTGGCGAAGATGAAAAGCAGGTCCTGGAAGAAGAGCTGGACCTGGCGGCTGATGCTGTCATGACCTGCATTTTGGATGGTCCTCAAAGCGCAATGAACGTCTACAACAGGCGTACTAGAGAATAATGTTTAAGGGAGGTTTTAATGGAACAATGGGCTAGTTATGCATATTGGTTGGGGATATTGGGGCTGGTGATTGCCCTGTTGATGTATCTGTCCCTCAAGAAAAAAGATGCTGGTGATGAGAAGATGCAGGATCTCGCCCGCCAGATCCACGAAGGGGCCATGGTTTTCCTTAAACGGGAATATATGATCCTGGCCGTCTTCATTGCGGTGGTTTTTGTGCTGCTCTTCGTAGCACCTGATCTTGGAATGCAGACAGCTGTTGCCTATCTGGGTGGCGCCCTGTGCTCTATTCTGGCCGGCTTCTTCGGAATGTCGTCCGCTACTGCGGCTAACAGCAGAACATCTCAGGCCGCTGCCACCAAGGGTCTGGAAGCGGCTCTGAATGTCTCCTATTTCGGCGGTGGTGCCGTAATGGGAATCTCGGTTGCCTCCCTGGGGATGCTGGGCCTGGGCCTTTTCTATACCTGGTTCAGCGGTGACAGCCTTGAGACCCTCAAAAATCTGAGCGGTTTCGGTATGGGTGCCTCTTCGGTTGCCCTGTTTGCCCGTGTGGGCGGCGGCATCTACACCAAGAGCGCCGATGTCGGATCAGACCTGGTTGGTAAGGTCGAGGCCGGAATTCCCGAGGACGATCCCCGTAACCCCGGTGTTATTGCTGACAACGTTGGTGACAACGTCGGTGATATTGCCGGTATGGGCGCTGACATCTTCGAGTCCTATGTCAACTCGATCATTGCCGCCATTGCCATTGCTCTGACCATGAGCCTGACCAATATGGACGGAACCCGTGAGGCCTATGTGGCCCTGCCGGTCATCCTGGTGATGATCGGTTTTGTGTGCTCGCTCGTGGGTGTTGCCTCGGTCAAAATTCTGGCCAAGGCCGGCCCGCAGAAGGCTCTGCGCTATTCCTCGATTGTGGCTGCGATTCTGTTCCTGATCCTCTCCTATGTTGCCGTCGGCAAGCTTGGGGTCTCTATGGGATCCTTCTGGGCGGTCTTCTGGGGCATGCTGGCCGGAACCCTGATCGGACTGATCACCGAGTATTATACAGCCGCCAAACCCATCAGGGTGATTGCTGAGGCCTCGCAGACCGGACCTGCCACCAACATCATCAGCGGTCTGGCGATCGGTATGGAGTCCACCGCACTGCCCATGATCATGATCGTTGTCGCCATCGGTTTTGCCTCCAAAGCTGCCGGCCTTTACGGTATCGGCCTGGCTGCGGTGGGCATGCTGGCAACGGTTGGTGCCACCATGAGTGTTGACGCCTATGGTCCGGTTGCCGACAATGCCGGCGGTATTTCCGAAATGGCCGGTCTGGGCAAAGATGTCCGCAAGATCACTGACGAGCTCGACTCGCTGGGCAACACCACTGCCGCCATCGGTAAGGGCTTTGCCATCGGATCCGCCGCCCTGACGGCCCTGGCTCTGTTCAGTGCCTATGGTCAGGCGGTTGGTCTTGATAAACTTGATCTTATAGAACCTCGGGTTGTCATGGGTCTGTTTTTAGGCGGGGTGATTCCCTTCTTTGTGGCTGCGCTGACCATGACTTCGGTTGGCAAGGCCGCTTACCAGATGGTTGAGGAGATCAGACGCCAGTTCCGCGAGATCCCCGGCATCATGGAGGGTACCGGCAAGCCTGATCCGGCCCGCTGTGTCGATATCGCCACCCGTTCGGCCCTCAAGGAAATGATCCTGCCCGGCGTGGTTGCCATTCTCTCGCCGATTCTGGTGGGCTTCCTGATTGGACCCGAGGCCCTGGGCGGTCTCCTGGCCGGCTCGGTGCTGACCGGTGCCATGATGGCCCTGTTTATGGCCAACAGTGGTGGAGCCTGGGATAATGCCAAAAAGTTCATTGAAGAAGGTAACTTTGGCGGCAAGGGCACCGAGGCCCATGCTGCGGCGGTAATCGGCGATACGGTCGGCGACCCGTTCAAGGATACCTCAGGACCTTCGATGAACATCCTGATCAAGCTGATGAGTGTTATCGCGCTGGTTATTGCGCCGATGCTCTGATTTTTTAAATAAGGAAATAAAAAAGGCCGCCGGGTTACCCGGCGGCCTTTTTTATTTTGCGGGGCAGATAATCCATAAAGTCATCAGGCACGGGCAGGTCGCGCGGATCGCCCTCACGGATGCCGTTCTTGACAAAATAACGCACCTGGTAGGTGAGCCGGTTGAGCCGCAGGTCGATCTCCTGCCGCAGTTCATCTGTTGCGGCATCGGACATTTCAGGGGCGACCAGGATGGGTTCACGGTCAAAGACCATGACGATTCGGGAAAACGGTTTGGCCAGGACGGTGCGGTCCCATGAATTGAACTCCCAGCTGCGATCGGCCTCCATGGCGCAGAGCAGGATGGGGCTGCCGGTGCGCCCGGCAATGGTGGTTATGCCATGCTTGGATATATAGGGTGGCCCGGTGGGACCATCCGGAGTGATGACGCCGGGATAGCCGGATGCAAGGTGGTCGCAGAATTCATGGAGGGCCTCCTTGCCGCCGCGGCGCGATGATCCGCGTTGGGGCCTGAACCCGTAGCGCTCAATCAGGGCGGTGATCATGTCGCCATCGCGCGAAGCCGAGATGATGCCGCCCATATTGCGATCGCGGAAATGATAACTGGCAAAGGGAAAGATGCGGTGCCATGAGGTGTAGATGATGTCGCCGCGCTGGGTCAGGACTTCCTCTTCATTCTCCAGGCCGTAGACTTCAATGCGGCAGCTGGCATAAATACTGCGCAGCAACACGTCGGCCGTCAGGGCTATGATTTTATTTTTTATCTCCATCAGGTTTCTAAATCACAGGCCTGTGAATCAAGTCAATAAATGAAAAGGCGACCCGTCGGGGTCGCCTTTGTTGCAGAGATGAAAAACAGTTGTTCTCAGACAGCCGCGTTACTGGGAATGTCCTTGGATGTACCGGCGGAATCCACGGGCGTTTTTTCAGGTTTTTCTTCTGCCAGCTGGATGTGACGCTCCTTGTCGGTTCCGTAATTTTTATTGATGTATTCCAGTGACTCCAGCATGCTCCTGACGAAATTGGGATTCTTCTCGGCCCATTTCTGCATCTGTTCCAGAAACCTGGGCCGGTTGAGCTGGAATTCGATGCGGTCAATGCCTTCGCCGTAGGCCTTTTTCTGGCTCCGCATACTGTTGATCTTGTGCTGGTACTGTTCCAGCCAGAGTTTGTCGGCAATCTTGGCGACACTGGCAGAGTAGCGGTCGATACCGTCCTTGATCTGCTGATTGGAGATGAGTTCCTCGGCCCCGGGTTCGGTCGGGCGGGCACCGAAACGGGTACAGGCGCTGCGCCATACTTCCGGATTATCGATAATCATGCAGGGCCGGAGATAGTTGTCGGTATGGGGCTGGCTCATGCGGATATAGGTGAAAAACGGCGACTGCAGGGCCTCGATCAGGCTGCAGTTGTGGATGTTGTGGGTGGCGTGATGGGCGAAGATGCAGGGCTCCACATCACCCTTGCTGTTGATGTGCAGATATCTGCGTCCGCCGGCAATGCAGCCGGAAAGCGCCGGCGCATCGGCCCAGAAATCCATGATGAAAAGGGGTTCCTGTTCGCGGTAGCGCTTGATGAATTCGCCGAATTCAACCCGCTGCTCAGCGGTTGGCATGAGGCTGAGGTCCGGCTGCGGACCTACGGGCATGAAGAGGAAATTCCAGCCGTAGACCACCCCCTGATTTTCCCAGAATTTAAGGAAATCACGGGAAACAAGGGTTTCAAAGTTTTTGGAAGTCAGAACCAGCGACATCCCGAAGAGCAGATTGCGCTGACGCATTTTGGCAACAGATTCGAGCACCTTGTCATAGGCGCCTTCACCGCGCATGAAATCGGTGTCTTCACGGGTCCCGTTGACACTGAAAGCCACGATTATATTGGCTGCATCTTCGATCCGGTCGGCAACCTCATCGGTGATCAGGGTGCCATTGGTGAATACCTGGAAGAGGCAGTCGTTGTGCTTCTTGGCCATGGCATAGATGTCATCAAATTTTACAAAAGGTTCGCCGCCCAGGATGGTGTAGAAGTAGACGCCGATCTGTTTGCCTTCGGCTATGATGCGGTCGAAGGTCTCAACGGACATATCGTCATCTTTTTTCTGGGAATATTCGGCGGCATAACAGCCGCGGCAATGCAGGTTGCAGCGCATTGTGGGGCTGATGAGGATGTTGTAGGGCGGGACAAAGCCATATTCATCGGCAAAGCTGTCGGCGGTCTGCATCCATTTGATGGCGCAGTTGCCGATGAAGTTACGGACAAAAACCCTGGCCTGCCTGGGGTTGCGGGAAAGCAGGTTGGCAAACCACTGTTTGGCGCCGGGATTCTGCTGCGTCCATGCCATAAAGCTCTGTAAAGGGCCGTCATCACCGTGGAAGATGTCCAGGGCGCTCAGACGCTTGAGGGCCTTGTCGATATTTTTTTGGGGATCTTTCTGCATGTAACGCACGATCCAATCAGCTGTTGTGACAATTGTGGCCTGAATTGATTTATTTTTGATGGTATCCAGAATGCCCATGTGCGTAACCTCCTTGCTAGAGAAGTTTAGTAATCCCATAGACACCAATTTGCAAGCATTTTTTGTGCACTGCATAAAAGATGTCCCGATAAAGTCTATCGTACAGGTATGAAAGGTGTCAGCTTTGCGCTTTTACGGAGCAGGCAGATGTGCTAATGATTTTTGCCATGCTGGATAAAATACCTTTTTTGCACAGAGATACTGCCTACAATATCATCATTGAAGATGACATCTCCTTTGATGCCCTGCATGCCCTGCTGGACAACCTTGGCGAACAGGGGGCCTTTGATGCGCAGGAGTGTAGCGCCGACCTCTATTATTTCACCTACGGCGGCATCAATTATACCGTGGGGGTTGACGGGCAGGATGTGTTGATTGTGATTAAGTGATAATAATGAGCAGGAAATGATTGATATCCATTTATGCCAGCCCGATGGCTGCAAGTCGTGCGGGGCATGCTGCGGGCTGTATAATTATGTTGAAAATTCCAGGCCGGCCCTGACCGAAAGGCTGCGGAACCGGACCCGGCTTTTTACCGGAGTCAGACGCGGGGACATTGAGCTTGACGCCTATCAGGAGGCCCTGCGGCACCGGGAAGATAACCGGCGGATCTATAAAACCATCTATACTTGCGAATTTGTGGGCTTTCTGGATGCCGATGAAAAACGGGTCGGCTGTATGCTGCACCCCATGGGCAATGATGGGATCGATCTGCGTGACCGAAGTTTTTACGGACAGGAAATCTGTGACGGGCATTTCTGTCCAAGCTACCAGAAGCTGGCATCAAACGAGGCCCGGATCATGGTGGATGTTATCCAGGACTGGTATCTCTATGGCTGCGTGATAACCGACATCGATTTTGTCAGAGAGTTTTTCCGGATCGTGCAGGACTCTCTGGCCGAGACGCTCAAACCGCAGAAAGTTCTGGAATCAGAGCGGCTTGCCGCGATTATCCTGGAGTACTGCTCCCTGAAAACCAGCTGGCCCTATTGTGACAAGTCCCGCCCCCGTTTCGGTAAATATTTTTTTGTGGGTGAAGATTATGACATCGCCCGCATTGATTATGATAAAATTGGTGCAGAAAAGTCCCCATATGATAAAATTCTGTTGAGCCTGTCATCCATGTTTGATTCCGGCGCAGAGCTGGCGGCGGCAAATGCGGTGCTCACAGGGATTATTGAAAGGTTTGTCAGTGAATACAGAGAAATTGATTGATGATATTATCGGTCTGGCGCTGATGGAAGACGGCGCCGATGTGACATCCATGGCCATCTTCAGTCCTGAAGAGACAATCAGAAGTGTGCTGGTCGCCAAGGCGAGCGGAGTCATTGCCGGAGTGCGGATCGCCGAGCGGGTTTTTACGGCCGTCAATCAGCAGATTCATATGGAAATCAGCAAAGATGACGGATCCGCCGTGAATCCCGGTGATGAGATTGCGGTGGTGACAGGTCCGGCCAGTGATGTGCTCAAGGCCGAGCGGGTTGCCCTCAATTTCATGCAGCGCATGTCGGGGATTGCTACCATCACGGCCGAATATGTCCGGCAGGTCAAAGGAACCGGTGCCCGGGTGCTGGATACCCGCAAGACCGTTCCGGGACTGCGGGTGCTTGATAAGATGGCCGTCCGGTCCGGTGGCGGACTGAATCACCGCATGGGGCTCTATGATATGGCCATGATCAAGGATAACCATATTGATAATGCCGGTTCGATTGAAAGGGCGGTCGAGCTCCTCAGGCAGGCCAATCCGGATATCCCCCTGATCGTGGAGGCCCGTTCGATTGATGACGTGCGGCGCCTGCTGGTCCTGAAAGTGGACCGGATCCTGCTCGATAATTTTGATACTGCGATGCTCAGGGAGGCGGTGGAGCTGGTTGCCGGTCGCATTCCCCTGGAGGCGTCCGGCGGGATAAATCTGAAGACCATCCGGGGTGTGGCTGAAACCGGAGTCGATTATATCTCTGTTGGAGACCTGACCCACTCGGTCAAGGCCCTTGATATTTCAATGATTATTGGAGATTGAAAATGGACAAAAAGCAGGCCCGTGAAATTGTAATGCAGGCTAAGGCCGATCTGGGTGAGAGGCTGGTTATTCTGGGGCATCATTACCAGCACGATGATATCATTCAGGTGGTGGACTATGTCGGTGATTCACTTGAACTGGCACGTACCGTGCCCTATCTGGAACAGGCCGAGATTATTGTTTTCTGCGGTGTTTTCTTTATGGCTGAAACGGCCTCGATCCTGGCGCCGCAAAAGAGGGTGCTTATTCCCGACCGGAATGCCGGCTGTCCCATGGCGGACATGGCTCCCCTGGCCGAGGTGGCCCATGCCTGGGAATTCATCGCCGATGCTCCCGGCAGGACTGTTCCGGTGACCTATGTAAATTCCTCGGCCGAGATAAAGGCCTTCTGCGGTCGGCACGGCGGCACGGTATGCACCTCGGGCAATGCCGAAAAGGTCCTGAAATCCGTCATGCAGGAGGCCGACCGGGTCTTTTTCATGCCGGACAGGAATCTGGGCCGTAATACCGCCTGTAAGCTTGGCCTGGATGCCGCTGATATAGTCGAGTGGGATCCTGCGCAGACCTCCGGCGGACTCAGTGCCGATGACCTTGGCAGGGCCAGGATGGTCTTGTGGAAGGGCTGGTGTCCGGTGCACTGGCCGGCCTTGAGCGCTGATGATGTGCGGGCAGTCCGCAGGGATCATCCCGGCATCCGCACCATTGTCCATCCCGAGGCCGATCCGGCAACAGTGGCCGAATGCGACCTCGCCGGCTCGACCGCTCAGATCCTGGAATTTGTCAAAGGACTCTCTCTGGGCGACAGAGTGGCGATCGGGACGGAATATAACATGGTTAACCGCATCGCTGATAATTTCCATGAGATTGTGCGCGTCCTGCCCATCCGCCAGGTTGAGTGCGATGGCATGGGCCGCATAACCCTTCCCAAACTGGCCGAATGCCTGCTGAATATCGATTCGGCCACCAATGAGGTCAAGGTGGAAGATGGGGTTGCGGTTGAAGCCCTGCTGGCCCTTGACCGGATGCTGAGGATCTGATCATGCCCTCTAATATGCGTGAAACCGACTGCCTTATTCTTGGAACCGGGATAGCCGGCAGCACCTGCGCCCTGGTGGCCGCCCGGGCCGGATTAAAGGTTACCATGGTCACCAAACGTTCGGATCCGACCTACAACAACAGCAATCGGGCCCAGGGCGGAATCATCTACAAGGGCGAAAGCGACAGTGCCGAGCTGCTGGCCGCCGATATAATCAAGGCCGGCCGCAATGTGAATTCACGGGCCAGTGTTGAGTATCTGGCCGAGAACGGCCCCAGGGTTGTCAAGGAAATCCTGATCGATCAGCTCAAGGTCGGATTTACGCATATCAGCGGAGCCGAAGAGGAGTCTTATGACCTGACCAGGGAGGGCGGCCATTCCATTAACCGGATTCTTTATGCCGCCGACCATACCGGGCAGGTGATCGAGCGCGCCCTGATCGATGAACTGCTCAAATATGAAAATGTTGAGATCATCACCCGGGCGACCGGCATTGACCTGATTACCCTGCAGCACCACTCCACCGATGTTCAGGCCCACTATGAATTGAAGGACCGCTGTCTGGGAGCCTACGTCTTCATGCATGAGAGCAAGGAGGTTCAGACCATCAGGGCCCAGTATACGGTGCTGGCAACCGGTGGTCTCGGTGATCTCTATGTGCATTCCACCAATGAGAAGGGCACTGTCGGTGACGGGCTGGTAATGGCCCGGCGGGCCGGAGCCCGGGCCATCAACATGGAATATATGCAGTTCCATCCCACGACCCTGTATATCCCCGGTCAGCGGCGTTTCCTGATTTCGGAGGCCGTCCGGGGGGAGGGCGCCCGGCTCATGAATCTCAGGGGCGAATATTTCATGGAGAAGTACAACCCCAAGCTCAGGGATCTGGCACCCAGGGATGAGGTCACTGTGGCCATCTGGGAGGAGATGATCAATAACCAGGAAAAACATGTGCTGCTGGATGCGGCCAACCATGTCAAGGAAGACCTGGTGCAGCGTTTTCCCAGTATCTACCGTACCTGTCTCAACAACGGGATCGATATTACCAAAGAACCTATTCCGGTGGTGCCGGCCGCCCATTATTTCTGCGGGGGGGTCCATGTGGATACCCGCGGGCGTTCCACGCTCAACGGACTGTATGCCGTTGGCGAGGTTTCCTGCACCGGTCTGCATGGCGCCAACCGGCTGGCCTCGACATCCCTGCTGGCAGGACTTACCCGGGGATGTTCTGCGGCCCGTGACCTTACCGCGCGGATCAACTCCGGTGATACGGTGAATGTCGGCACATTGAAGGCTGTGCGCGACTGGATCACCACCGGGAATGTGGAAAACGAGGACCCGGCCCTGATTGCCCAGGACTGGATGCAGGTCAAGGCCACCATGTGGAATTATGTGGGAATCGTCAGGACTCTGCCGCGTCTGCGGCGGGCCATTGCCGATCTGCGCAACATGTATATCCGGATTGAGGATTTCTACCGGGAGACGCCGGTGTCCAAGGACATTATCAGCCTGTTCCATGGCACCCAGGCCGCCATTCTGGTTGCGGAAGCGGCTTTTCGAAATCCCAATTCGCTGGGATGCCACAATGTGCGCGCCGCGGCCCGTGATTCGAAAAAATCTTTTCCGGCCATGCGGTCATATAAATATTAGAAAAAAACAGACAGAGCGGGCCTTCGTTAGGATTAAGAGCGTTAAATCCCTTGACAATCAGGTCAGATTTATTTAATAGCTCTGCATCTTTCATACAAATAGCAGTAGAGGTGTAGTATGTACGCAGTGATCAGGACTGGTGGAAAACAGTATAAAGTTGAAGAAGGCGATAAGATAAAAGTTGAAAAAATCGTTGCCGAGAAGGGTGATGATGTAGTTTTCGATGACGTCCTTTTCCTCGGAGGCGAGGACTATAAGCTGGGTGATCCCAATGTTGAAGGCGCCGCAGTAAAGGGACGGGTTGTGCGTCAGATGCGCGACAAAAAGATCATTGTCTTCAAGATGAAACGCAGAAAAAGTTATCATAAGAAACAGGGACACAGACAGAATCTCACCGAGGTTGAGATTACAAAGATCGAGGCTTAACGAGGAGGATCTTCGATGGCTCATAAGAAATCAGGTGGTACATCCAGAAACGGAAGAGATACAGCCGGTAAACGGCTGGGAGTAAAAAAGTTTGACGGGCAGGCCGTTACTGCCGGAAGCATTATTGTGCGCCAGCGTGGTACCAAGATCCATCCCGGTGAAAATGTGGGCTGCGGCCGTGATTATACTCTTTTTGCTCTGAAAGACGGTGTTGTAAAGTTTGAAACCCTTTATAACAATAAAAAAAGGGTCAATATAATTTCTGACGCTGCTTAATGGACTTTATAGATGAGTCCAAGATCTATATAAAAGCGGGCAGCGGCGGAAAGGGCTGCTGCTCGTTTCGACGTGAAAAATTTGTTCCCAAAGGTGGCCCTGACGGCGGAGATGGCGGAAAAGGTGGCGATGTAATCATCCGGGCCGTCCGCAAAACCAACACCTTGCTGGATCAGCGGGTCCGGCCTCACCAGAAAGCCAAACGCGGCATCCACGGCATGGGGCGTAATCGTGCCGGAAAGTCAGGGGACGACTGTATCATTGATGTCCCGATCGGGACTATCGTCAAAGATTTAGATACCGGCGAGATTCTTGCCGATCTCAAGCATGAAGGACAGAGTATTGTGGCGGCCCGCGGCGGGCATGGCGGCCGCGGCAATTCCCATTTTGTATCCTCAATAAATCAGGCCCCGACTCATTGTGAGCCCGGTGAAGCCGGCGAGGAGAAGACCCTGCTGCTGGAGCTCAAGCTGCTGGCGGATGTGGGGATTGTGGGTTACCCTAATGCCGGCAAATCAACCATGATATCGAGGGTTTCAAATGCAAGACCCAAAATTGCCGACTATCCCTTCACTACGCTGACCCCCAATCTCGGGGTTGTCCGTCACCGTGAAAAAGATTTTGTGATTGCCGACATTCCCGGAATAATTGACGGGGCCCATGAAGGCGTCGGGCTGGGACTGCGGTTTTTGCGCCATATAGAACGTACGCGGATACTGGTCTTTGTGGTTGATATGTCACCGGATACCGGCCGGGATGAGCTGGTTGAACTGGAAAAACTGCAGGCCGAACTGCAGCAGTACTCTGCTGAGCTGGCACAGCGTAAACAGATTGTGGTCCTGAATAAATGTGATATAACCGAAGGCAGGACGAAAGCCCAAGAAATAATTGAAATTATAAAGGGCAGAGGTTATCCTTGTTTCATGGCCTCAACCTTCAGCGGTGAGGGGTTGAATGAAGTGCTTGATGAAATAGTAAGGGAACTCAATGACGGAGAATATCAGAGCATCGCTTAAAGACTGCCGGCGTTTCATCGTAAAAATCGGTTCAAGTTCTCTCACCACAGAAAACGGGCTCAATTACAGGGTAATAGACCGTTTGTGCGACGAGCTGGCACTGCTCAAGGATAATGGACGTGAATTTGCCTTTGTGTCTTCCGGTGCAGTTGCCGCCGGAAGGGCCAAGGTTAATCTGAAAGACAGCCCTAAGGCGCTGGCCCGCACCCAGGCCATGGCGGCAATCGGGCAGGGAAGCCTGATCCGTGGATATCACAACGCCTTCAAGCGCTACGGGCATATCGTGGCCCAGATCCTGATCACCCGTGACGACCTGGATGACCGTCAACGTTATCTCAACATCCGCAATACATTTACGGAGCTCTTCGAACTGGGAGTCATCCCGATAATCAATGAGAATGACACGGTCTCAGTGGATGAACTGCAGTTTTCCGATAATGACATGCTGACCGCCATGGTCGCTCCGCTGGTAAGTGCTCAGGCCATGATAATCCTGACCGATACCGATGGCGTATATGACATGGATCCGCGGACCGCCAGTACAGCCAAGAGGATCCCGGAGATTGCGGAGATCAAGCGTAAGGATCTGCAGGCCTTGAGCGCTGAAGCCGGTAACGTCGGCCGCGGCGGGATGCAGTCGAAACTCAAGGCGGCCTACCATGCGGCGGCCCTCGGAATTCCCACTGTGGTGGCCTCGGCCTATCATCCCCAGGTGATCACGGCGATCCTGAATGGTGATGATGTGGGAACCCTGATTCATCCGCGCCGGACCCGCAAAATGACCCAGAAAGATCACTGGATTGGCCTGGTGTCGCGTCCCAAGGGCAGGATTGTGGTTGATGCCGGTGCCGCCCGGATGCTGTTGGAGCAGGGCAAGAGCCTGTTGCCTTGCGGGGTGGTGGCGACGGAGAAAAATTTCAAGAAAGGCGATCCGGTCGAGATAGCGGATGAGTCGGGCAATGTCCTAGCGGTGGGGCTTTCAAATTTTACTGCGGAAGAGGTTCTTAAAATCAAGGGGGCCAAAACCAGAGATGTGTGCCGGATCCTTGAATATGAATGTTATGAGGAAATTGTTCACCGGAACAATATGACAATCAAAAAGGAGATGATCTGATGGGAGATGCCCGGGTCACTGAAGTGGCAGCAAAGGCCAAAAAGGCTTCACGGTCGCTGCTGGATATTTCCAGCGGCCTCAAGGATAAGGCGCTCAGGGATATGGCGGCGGCCCTGCGCGAACATAAGGCCGAACTGCAATCAGAAAACCTTAGAGATCTGGAAAATGCCCGTGAAAACGGTTTGAGTTCGGCCATGATCGACCGGTTGACCCTTTCAGATAAGGTTGTCGAAGGCATGGCGGTCGCCCTGGAGGAAATTGCCGAACTGCCGGATCCGGTCGGCAATATTTCGCAGATGACGAGGCGTCCCAATGGCCTGATGGTCGGGCGCATGCGGATTCCCTTGGGGGTGGTGGCCATGATCTATGAATCCCGGCCCAATGTTACCGCCGATGCAACCGGGCTGTCGCTTAAATCCGGGAACGCGGTTGTGCTGCGTGGCGGCAGCGAGGCCATCCATTCCAATCGGGTAATTGTGAAGGTGCTGAAAAAATCGCTGGCAGATTCAGGGCTTGATCCGGATGTGCTGGGTTTCATCGATATCACCGACCGCAGTGCGGTAATGGATATGCTCAAACTGGAAGACTATATCGATGTGGTCATTCCCCGCGGTGGAGAAGGCTTGATCCGGGCGGTTGTGGAAAATTCACGAATACCGGTCCTGAAACATTACAAGGGTGTCTGCCATATCTTTGTGGACCGCGATGCGGACCTGGAAAAGGCCTACCGCATTTGCCACAATGCCAAGGTGCAGCGACCCGGGGTGTGCAATGCCATGGAAACCCTGCTGGTGGATGCCGAGATCGCTGGCAGGTTCCTGCCGGAGATGATCAGCCGTCTGCGGGAAAGCGGGGTTGAAGTACGCGGCTGTGAGAAAACCCGGGCCATTGTCAGCGATGTTGTTGCGGCAACGGATGAGGACTGGCCCAAAGAATATGTGGACCTGATCCTGGCTGTCAAGGTGGTCAGTGATATGGATGCCGCAATCGAGCATATCGAGCGCTACAGCTCCGATCATACCGAGGCCATCATTACCGAAAACTATGCGCGGGCCATGGCCTTTTTGCGCCAGGTTGACTCTTCCAGTGTCATGGTGAATGCCAGCACCAGATTTGCCGATGGCGGTGAATTCGGTCTGGGAGCCGAAGTGGGCATCAGCACCTCAAAAGTGCACGCCTATGGTCCCATGGGGATCGAGGGCCTCACAATCGAAAAATTTGTCTGCTTTGGAGACGGGCAGATCAGGGAATGAAGCTGGGTATCCTGGGAGGAACCTTTAATCCGGTCCATCTGGGGCACCTGCGCGCAGCCGAGGATGTCCTTGAGCAGGCCGGGCTGGAGCGAATTGTTTTTATTCCATCCCACACACCCCCACATAAAGATCTGTCCGGCGGGATTGCCGGTGATCTGCGCTATCGCATGGTGGAACTGGCAATTCGCGACAATCCGCGTTTCGCGGTATCCGACTTCGAGATAAAACGCACCGGTCCATCTTATTCCATCAATACCATCAGGCAGATCGCCTCCGAATACGGGTGTGTGCCGTATTTCATCATGGGGCTGGATGCCTTTGCTGAAATCAGAGACTGGTTTGCGGTCGAGGATGTCCTGGCGGAAACCAATCTGATCATCATGTCGCGACCGGGCTGTGACCGTCCGCAACTGGACCGGCTTTTAGATGGAATCGCCGATTACCGCCCGGCCGGCGGAAAATTTATAAATGGGCATGGCCGGGAACTTGTTTTTTTGGATGTAACCCCGCTGGCAATTTCATCCAGCGACATCCGCAGACGTTGCGCAGCCGGCAGCTCATTGAAATATCTGCTGCCTGCGGCCGTGCAGGATTTAATCGAAAAGGAGAAGATTTACGGCTGATGGAAGATAAATCGCTTTGGCAGAGGATCGTGGATGCCCTGGATGAACGCAAGGTGGATGATCTGGTTGCGCTGGACGTCTCGGAGATGTGCTCATTTACAAGTTCGATTGTGATCTGTTCGGGAAAGTCGGATCGCCAGGTCAAATCACTGGCTGAACACCTGATCGAGAAAATCGGCAAACCCGCCGGCAAAGAAGGCATTGAACAGGGACGCTGGGCCCTGCTGGATTACATGGAAGTAGTCGTGCATATCTTTCAGGAAGATGAGCGCCGTTATTATGATATCGAAGGGATGTGGCTGAAGGCCAAAAGGCTGACCGGATGAAGGTTGTTTTCTGCTTTGAGGGCAAGACCTTCAAGGGCCCGTTTGAAGAACTGCTGGAGGATTTCAAGAAGCGTATCGGCCGTTACTGCCCGGTTGAGATTATCGAGGCCAAGCAGCTCAAACCCCAGAGTCGTCCCGGGAAACATATTCTGCTTTCGCCGGAGGGCAGGTCGTTTACTTCGGAGGAGTTTGCCTCAAAATTAGAGGACTATAAAGATTCGGGCACCAAAAACCTGTTTTTCTATGTGGGCGGCCCGGAAGGTTTTTCCGCTGACTTCAAGACCCGGTCCGATGAGCTGATCTCTTTTTCGGCCATGACCTTCAATCACCAGCTATTCAGGGTAATGCTGTTGGAACAGGTCTACCGGGCCTTCACCATTATCAATGGCGAACCCTATCATAAATAGGATCACGATCGGATGCCAACCTGATGACAGCCATCTATATATTCAAAAAGATCCTGGGCGGCCTGCTGATGCCGGTGCCGACCCTTGCCCTGCTGCTGGTGTTTACCGGCGCTTTCTGGTGGAAAATAATGCCGAAGGGGCTGCGGTTTTTCTGGGTTGTCTTCACCGGTGTTTTTATTGTCGGTGGGTACGGCTGGATATCGGACCCGTTGCTGTATTCCCTGGAGAACCGTTATGCGGCAGTTGAAAATGCGGATCTTCAGGATATCGGCTGGATTATTGTCCTGGGTGGCGGGCATGGTAGCAGTGGCAATATTTTTTCCGACACGACTGAAGCAAGCCTTAAACGGGCCCTCGAAGGGATAAGGCTGGCAAGGATCTGTCCGCAGGCAAAGATCATTCTTTCCGGTGGCGGGCGTTCGGAACAGACTGATGCGGCAGCCATGTATCAGGCCCTGGATGCCGCCGGAATAGGGCTTTCCAGGATCATAATCGAAGATGAATCGCTCGACACCGCGCAGCAGGCCCGCATGATAGCCACGATGGTCGCCCGGGAAAGGTGTCTGCTGGTGACGTCTGCCTTCCATATGCAACGGGCGATGCAGCTCTTTAGCGCGAGAAATGTAGCGGTTGTCGCGGCCCCCACGGATTACAGGGTGGTATCGCATGACTGGCTGGCGGATCCGCTGCCTTCGGCCGGTGGTTTTAGGAATGCGGAAATACTGCTGCACGAATACTGGGGGCTGCTGTGGGCCCGTTTGCGGGGTCAGATATAACGGTTTGGGAGATACAAGCGGAGGAGGTTGATGATGGATTTAACACAAAAAATTGCCGAGATGATCGCCGTCTATCCTGAAAAGGCGGCTCTGCCGTGTCCGGTGGCCCACTATATCGCAGCCTATCTGGGGATTGATCCCCTGGAGGTCGGGAAGGTTGCCACCCGGAATAAAATCAAACTTTACCAGTGCCAGTTGGGCCTGTTCGGTTATGGCCGTAAAGGAAAGACATCCTATAAAATCATCGGGCGCAAGGTGGAGACCGACGAGGCTGTGCTGGATCAGATTCGCAGCCGGGCCTGCGATGGTCGGATTGCATGTCTGGAGCTGTGGAGAATCGCTGACGAATGCGCTATAAACCGGGCCGAGGCCGGCAATGCGGCTGATTATCTGGGACTGAAAATTACGCCCTGTCAGCTGGGAGCCTTTTGATTGTCGGCTATGCAACCCCGGCTGGTTGGACTTGCCGCGATTGAATGGGGGGGGTAGGGCCGGCCTCAAAAATTGATTGATGCCGGGCCCTTGATACGGTATTAATTGGCATGCATTTAATATAGCGCTAATCCCTGGTTTTATTGTCATGGAATCCCTTTGTAATTATTGATCTGACCTGAAACAACTGAGAGTAGTGGTAATATGGGAGTGATTCTAATGCTGTCGAGGGTCATTTGCCGATAGAAAATATACCGGGAGCTTAGAAAATTTGAAATTTTGATCAAGTTTAACTCCGGAGAAGGTTTTGAGATTTTTTGCTTATGAAAAATGAACAGATGGATGTGTTGAAAGCTATCTTTGACAAGGCCCCCTTCGGCGCTTGCATTGTGGATCTCGACGGTGACATCACCTATGTCAATCAGAGTTTCAATACCGTTGTTGAATCCGGCAGCCGGACACTGGTAGGACGCC
The DNA here is from genome assembly GCA_964456565.1 of uncultured Bacteriovoracaceae bacterium. Lineage (GTDB taxonomy): Bacteria > Desulfobacterota > Desulfomonilia > UBA1062 > UBA1062 > CAYWBU01. The sequence continues at coordinate 66,074 of CAYWBU010000001.1, forward strand.
CGGTGCTGGATCTGGCCTCCGAGGTTATCCAGGATGACGCCCTGCTGAGCCGCATAAGACGTCTGCTTGAAACAGCCGATCCGTTTGCGCTGATGATTGAAACCTGGAGCTCACCGCTGCTCAGGACTTCAAATTTCATAAATCTTTTTGGATACAGGGTTGATGGGGTCAATATCCTGATTGCCGATCTTATCGGCGGGGGTGACCGTTATACCAAGATCATCCAGGAAGCCCTCGATGCCATTATAATTATCCGGGATGGGATTATCTCGTTTTCAAACAGTTCTTTTGCCAGCATGCTTGACATGAAGCCTGAAATGATTGTCGGCCGGGCTATTGCCGAGTTTCTGGAAGGGTCCGACAAGCAGGCCCTTGATGTGTTGAACGATGCGAAGGTCAAGGAACTTTCGTTGCAGATTTCGGTGCGCACGCCCAATGGGAAACGGGTGCTGGACGGACGCTTTCATTCGGTGGAAGATCGTCCCGGGACGACCATTGCGATCCTGCGCGACATAACCGAGGATGTGGCGCTAGAAAGGCGTCTTCTGCGCCAGAATCAGGATCTGGCCGTAATCAATCTGATTTCGGAGGTCCTGAGTTCATCACTGCAGTTGAAGGAGGTGCTGGAAAGCACCCTCGGCAAGATATTGCAGGTGATGAATATCGAGACCGGCTGGATCTTCATCCTCAACGAGGAGACCCAGACCCTTAAATGTGTATACTCCTACGGCCTGCCGGATTATGTGATGCAGTCGCTGCGGGAGTTGCGGGTCGGCGAAGGGATTGCCGGCCGGGTGGCCGTCAGCTGGGAGCCGATCATCATTGAGAATGCCTCTGAAGACCCTCGGATCAAGTCACTGGCCTTCAAGGAACAGGGTATCAAATCTTTTGCATCGATTCCGCTCAAATCACGTACCCGTCTGATCGGTGTCATGAATATCGGGTCATTCGGACAGCGGATTCTGTCGGTGGATGACAAGCGGCTGCTGCTTAATATCGGACTGCATATGGGGACTGTGATCGAGAACGTACTGCTGTTTGAGGAGGTCAAGCAGAAATCAGAGGAACTCAGCAATGCGCTTGATGTTATCGAACAGCGTAATGATGAGCTGAAAAATCTGATCGATACTGTTTCACATGACCTTAAGAATCCGCTGATTGCCGTCAACGGTTTTTGTAAACGCCTGCTAAAGTCGGCCGGCGACAAGCTTTCGGAAAGGGAGCTTGAATATGTCAAGGCCATCGATGAAAGCGGCCGGACAATGGAAAATTTTGTGCATAATCTGCTTTCGGTTTCGGCCGCTGAGCGCCAGAAGATTGAAAATGAAAACTTTGCAGTCAGCCAGTTGCTCGAGGAAATCGTGCGTCAGGTTGTGCCGCAACTGGATGCCAAGCGCGGCCGGATTGAAATTGCTGAGGATATGCCGGAGTTGACGGCCGACAAGACCCGCGTTATGCAGATTTTTTCAAACCTGATCACCAATGCGATCAAGTATTCACATCCGGAACGCCAGCCCCACATCAGAGTGGGCAGCCAACCCCATGATACGGGACATCTGTTTTTTGTAAGGGATAACGGAATCGGCATCGGCCAGGAGTACATCGACAATGTCTTTGACATCTTTTTCCGGGCCTACGAGGATATTGCCGAAGGAACCGGCATCGGTCTTTCGATTGTAAAGAAGGCTGTCAAGGCAATGGGCGGCAGGATCTGGCTGGAATCAACCGAGGGGGAGGGCTCAACCTTCTATTTCACGATCCCCCAGGATAAAAGCGTTGATTCGTAAACTGATGATGCTTGACATGGTTCCGGTCCCCATGTATAAACGCTTGAGTTTGGGCCGCTAGCTCAGCGGGAGAGCACTGCCTTCACACGGCAGGGGTCACTGGTTCAATCCCAGTGCGGCCCACCATTTTCAGCCCCACCTGGTTCAGATATTTGCCTGTGAGTCCAGATTTATCTGTCCGCGTTTCAGGTCTTTCGCGGCATGGATGATGATCTCGATATTAAATTTTTCCTGCAGCTGACAGAGATATTCTCGTTTGCTGTTGAGCAGGGCAAAGGCCACATCCTCGGGCAGTCCGGCAAAGACCTTGCGGATGCGGGAACGGTTGCGGGAGATGTAGACCTGGATCTCACGCAAGGCCATGAAAACACAGGACTCTATGGAGCGGATCAGACCGGTGCCGTCGCAGCACGGGCAGCTGACATGGCTTTTTTCGATCAGTGGCGGAGAGAGCCGTTCGCGTGAGATCTCCATCAGTCCCAGCTGTGATATCTTGCAGATGATGATGTGGGCCCGATCGGCCTTGAGGGCATCTTTAATGGCCTTTTCAACCTGGCGGATATGATCGCGGGAGCGCATGTCGATAAAGTCGATCACGATCAGACCTCCCAGATCTCGCAGGATCAGCTGCCGGGCAATTTCGGCCGTGGCTTCCATGTTGGTGGAGAAGGCCGTTTCCTCGATGTCCCTGCTGCCGGTTGACTGGCCGGAGTTGACATCAATGGTGACCATGGCTTCGGTCTGTTCAATCACCAGGGTGGCCCCTGATTTCAACTTAACTTCGCGGTTGTAGGTGGATTCGATCTGTCTTTCCAGATCATGTTTGTTCAGCAACGGTTTTATATCTTTATAATATTTTATTATCTTTTTACGCCGTGGCATGACACGCTGGATGAAGTCCTGAGCCCGTTTGAAGGTCTCTTCATCGTCCACCAGGATTTCTTTGATATCGGGGGTCAGATAGTCGCGAATGGAGCGGGTGACGATATCACCTTCGCGGTAGACAAGACCTGGCTCGCCCTGACTCTTGAGGTCTTTTTCTATGCCGCTCCAGAGCCGCATCAGGTAGTTCAGGTCCCGGTTGAGGTCGGATTTGGTGCGCCCCATGCCGGCAGTTCGCACAATTACCCCCATATGTTCCGGTACCTGGAGTTCCTTGATGATCTCTTTGATTTTCCTGCGATGTTCCTCTTTTTCAATTTTGCGGGATCTCCCGGCGAGGCTCTGGTTGGGAACCAGGACAAGATATTTCCCCGGCAGGGAAAGATTGGTCGTCAGCAGGGCGCCTTTTTTGTTTTTTTCCTCACGACTGACCTGAACCGGCAGCTGCATACCCTTGTGAAGATATTTCAGGATATCCTTGCCCTTGGCCGCTTTAGGCAGGTAGGCGGGGTTGATGTCTGAAACCGGCAGGAAGCCGTTCTTGTCGCGGCCGTAATCAATAAATACGGCATTCAGACTGGCCTCCACCCGGGTGATCTTGCCCCGGTAGATATTGCCTTTGATCTGCTCCTTGAGCGAAGTCTCGATAAAGAGTCCGGTTAAGGTGTTATTTTCCACTACAGCCACTCTGACTTCGTCAGCATGGATGGCATTTATAAGCATTTTTTTCATAGGATTGCCTGTCGCAAATCTCCTTATTCAATAAAATCCAGAGGTCCGAGTCCGGTCCGGACCACTTCAAAATTATCATCTTCCATGGAAAGCACGGTTGACGGAATATCCGGCAGGATTCCGCTGTCAACAATGGCGTCCACCATATGCCCGAAATCGTTTTCGATCATCAGCGGGTCGATATGCAACTGTTCGGTGGACATGGGAACGCTGGTGGTCAGGATGGGCTCGCCCACTTGTTTGAGAATGTCCAGACAGAACCAGTGGTCGGGAATACGGATGCCGATGGATTTGCGGTTTGACTGCAGAAGTTTGGGAACCAGGCGGGTTGCCGGCAGGATGAAGGTATAGGGACCGGGCACCAGACTCTTGATCAAGCGAAAAGACTCGTTGCTGACCTTGGCATACTCACCAATGGTGCTGATGTCCGGCAGCATGATGCTCTTGGGTTTCTGTGACTTCTTAATGGTCTGAATACGCTCAATGCCTTTCTTGTTCGAGATCATGCAACCCAGACCGTAAACCGTATCGGTGGGATATACGATAACGCCTCCCTGCTGCAGAATTTTGCAAACCTGATCCACAACCCTGGGCTTGGGGCGTTCCGGATCAATAATAACACGCATAGCTATTCCTCTCTTATACAAAGACTACGTCTATCTATGTTGCCCAGTGCAGCAAAAATAGAGCTCCTTATATCCGGGATATCATTTTCCAGCTCTTTAAGATATTTTTTTATCATATCCCGTTTGCTGTCGGCCCGAATCAGGCACCTGTTTTCCACCGGTGCAACCTCCAGATGCTCAAAATATTCAGATATCAGGGTTTCCGGGCAGTAGGCAAGCGGTCTGATGATTCGGTTGCGGCCGTCGTTTGATATCCGGGACGGGGCCATTGCGCCGAGCTGTCCGGTATAAAAAGAACGCAGCAGAAAGGTTTCAACAATGTCATCGCGGTGATGGCCGAGGGCAATGGCGTTTGCGCCGGTGTCCTCGGCCTGGGCATAGAGGATCCCGCGCCGCAGCCGGGAGCAAAGGGCGCAGGCACTTTTGGCAGGATCGCGAATCTCATTAAGGATCCGGGCGAGGTCGGAATCGATAATTTCGATCTCAAGGTGCAGCTCTTTTTTTGACCAGGCCGCGATCTGGTCAAAGTTTTCCTCAAAACCGGTCGCCACATGGATCGGACGGATCTCAAAACTGACCGGAGCTGCCAGCCTGAGATCGTTGAGGATCTTGAGCATCACGATCGAGTCCTTGCCGCCGGAGATGGCCGCCATGATACTGTCGCCATCCCTGACCATGGCGAAATCCTGAATTGCACTGCCCACATGTTTACGCAGGCGCCGTTCATAATAGCGTCGGGTATGTTCCATGTCAGCTTTCCTTGAGCCACTGTGTCAGATGGTTCAGGGCTATGCCAGGTTCGGCCGCGATGACATCGGGTCGGTTTTTGTTGAGCCAGGTCAACTGTCTTTTGGCATAGTGGCGTGTATCACGTTTGATCTTCTCAAGTGCGTTTGCGAGGCTGATTTGGCCGCTCAGGTAGGCAACCACATGTTTATAGGCGAGGGTCTTCATGGATTTGAGATCCACGCCGTAGCCCAGATCCAGCAGTTTTTCAGTTTCAGCAATCAGGCCGTTCTCCACCATCATGTCGACCCGCTGATCGATGTCGCGGTAGAGCTGCTGCCGGTCGGGGATGATGGCGATGACTTTTGCCGGCTGCCGGACTTCCCGGAATCCGTGCTGGTTATGGATTTCACTGATGGTCCGGCCGGTCTGGAAAATCACCTCCAGGGCCCTTGTGATACGCACCGGGTCCCCGGGGTTGATCCGCTGGGCGGCCGCGGGATCGAGGCGTTCCAGGATCCGGTAGAGATATTCCAGCCCACGGGTGGAGATAAGAGCGTCGAAGGCCGTCCGCAGATCTGCCGATCCACCGGGAAGGGGGCTCAATCCGTAGCACATGGCCTTGATGTACAGGCCGGTGCCGCCCACTGTCAGGGGAAGATCGCCTTCCTGCTCAATCAGGGAGCGGGCCTCAGAGGCCTGCCTGACAAACTCGCCGGCATTAAACTCCTCATCCGGATCACAGATATCGATCAGGTGATGTCTTAGGCGACATTGCTCCAACCTTGTGGGTTTGGCCGTGGCAATGTCCATGTGACGGTAGACCTGCATCGAATCGGCCGAGATGACCTGTACCGGAAAATCTTTGGCGATTCTGAATGCAAGGCCGGTCTTGCCGCAGCAGGTGGGCCCGGTAATAACTGTCAGGGGCGTCTCCCGATCCATTTCTCAATCTCGTAAAAATCTATTTTTTTATACAGTGGTCGGCCGTGGGGGCAGGTCTGGGGTGCTCCGGTGGCGTCCAACTCGTTCAGCAGGGTTTCAATCTCGGTCGCGGTCAGATCCTTGCCGGCCCGGATGCTTTTGTGGCAGGCCATTGTCGCCAGGATATCATCCCGATAATTGCTCCTGGGGATATTGCCCTCGAGCATCTCGTGGATAACCCGCATGATGATGGAGCGGATATTGCCGTTGGAAAGACTGGCCGGAACTGAGCGTACAGCTGCTGCATCCGTGCCGAATTCATAGATGTCAAAGCCGAGCGTGTTCAAATACTGCATAATGTCATGCAGGACACTGTACTCGATCCGGCTGAGTTCCAGGATGATGGGACTCAAAAGTGTCTGGACCGCCGGTTTGTTTTCGCCGAGACTCCGCCGGAGTTTTTCATAGTTGATGCGTTCATGGGCGGCATGCTGGTCCAGGATGTAGAGCGCCTCGGTATCTTCAAGCAGGATATAGGTTGATCTGAGGGTGCCGGCAATGTTCTTGGTACGATAAAAGTTAGCCGGTGCATCGGCAGCTGAGGTTGTAGTGTTGCCGGGCCAGATGCGTTCGGTATAGCGGGCCGGAGTATCGCTGACAATACTCGGGGCCGGAGTTGCAGACCGCGGTGGCATATCCGGAAACAGGGGCTGGCTCTCCTGTCTGGCAAAAATAGGCCGGCTCGGCATGTCCGGCGGATCGGGCTGCGGAGCCCCGGCAAGGGTCTCCTTGATGGAGCCGGCAATCAGGCCGAAGACCGCCGAAGAGTTTTTAAAGCGCACCTCGGCCTTGGCCGGATGGACATTGACATCCACATCGGCCGAGTCCAGCTCCAGAAAGATCAGGGCCACCGGATATTTCCTGGTCATCAGCAGACCGCGATAGCCTTCAATTGCCGCGGCGGTCATGGTGTTATCGCGGACGGCCCGGCCATTGACGAAAGGGTAGACGGCGGCTCGCGTAGGCCGCGAAATCTCAGGTTCAGCCAGGTAACCCCGGATCTTTGCTCCCGGGCGGATCTTTTCAAAATGGCGCATCTTATCGCGCAGATTCCGGCCGAGAATCATGGGAATGCGCTCCTCCATTGACATGCCCCGCGGAATATCAAAGAGGCTTCTGCCGTTGACGTTGAGCTTGAAGGCAATATCTTTGTTGAGCAGGCTGTAGCGTGAAATGATATCAACGATATTGCGCTGTTCGGTTGCCGTGGTCTTGAGAAATTTTTTGCGGGCCGGGGTGTTGAAGAAAAGGTCGCGGACTTCCACCACCGTACCGATCGGCAGGCCCTTGGCGCCTTTCTTGATGATCTGACCGCCTTCCATAATCAGAAAACTGCCGCTGGCGGAGGTTTTTTCACGGGTGAAAACCGAAGTGCGGCTGACGGAGATGATGCTCGGCAGGGCCTCACCCCGGAAACCGAGGGTTGTAATGGCAAAGAGGTCCTCGGTTGTGCTGATCTTGCTGGTTGCATGCCGCAGCATGGCGGTTTCCAGCTGGTCACCGGCGATCCCGCAGCCGTTGTCGGTAACCCGGATCAGGTCGATCCCGCCGCCTTCAACCTCGACCGTGATGGCATCGGCACCGGCGTCGATGGCATTTTCAACCAGTTCCTTGACAACCGAGGCCGGACGTTCAATTACCTCACCGGCGGCTATCTGGTTGACCAGATCTTGTGACAGTACCTTTATGCTGCTCAAAACTAGATCTCGAAGGACATCTTGGCAACCTTGGCCGGCATCTGCATGCGGTCCTCAAAGCCCTCACGGCCCATCAGGCTGAAGGTGTTGATCTTGCCGAGCTCCACCCCGGGCTGATCAAAGGGATTGATGTTCAGCAGGTAGCCGGTGAAGGCCGTGGCCGCTTCAAAGAACATGAAAAGGGCCCCGATGGTGCGGGCATCAATCGTATCCAGGGCGATGTGCCCGGTCATCCGCTGGTTGCTGATGAGGGCGGCCATGGTGCCTTTGGCCTCGGCATTTATGAGTTCGGACATATTTTTGCCACACAGGTAGGCGACTTCGGGAATGTCATCCATAACCTGCGGCATCGTGATGTCGTTTCGGTAGTTTTTGACGGTCATGATATTGATGATTTTATCATAGGGGCCTTCCATGTAGAGCTGGACCTGGGAGTGCTGATCGGTTGCACCTAAGGCCTTGACCGGAGTCTGGCCGGTGTAGACGGAACGGCCGTCCAGGGAATTTTTCTTGCCGAGGCTTTCGGCCCACAGCTGGCGATACCAGTCCGCCATATCATAGAGGGCATTGGCATAGGGCATCAGAACTGAGATGTTGTGGCCCTTGACCATGGCCAGGTAATGACAGATACCGTAGAGATAGGGCGGATTTTCAAAGATGTCTTCTCTGAGGGCAATATCGGCCATTGCGGCGGCGCCGCTGAGCAGCTCATCGATATCAATACCGCACAGGGCCGCCGGAAGCAGGCCTACCGGAGTGAGGACGCTGAAGCGCCCGCCAATCTCAGGTGGGATTTCAAGGGTCCGGATACCTTCATTTCTGGCCAGTTTTCTGAGCACGCCCTTGACCGGATCGGTGACAAAGATCAGGTTGTCCTTATATTTGTTCCCCAGGGCCTTTTTCAGCAGATCGAGGACTATCATGAACTGGGCGGCCGGTTCGGCGGTGGTCCCCGATTTGCTCACGATCAGGAACAGGGTCTCAGATACATTGATATGACTCAGCAGGCTGTGCATGTATTCCGGGTCAACATTGTCCGGAAAGAACATGCGAGGCTCGCTGTGCAGGTTATGCAGCGGATCCTTGAGGGCACTGAAGGCCGTTTTGGGCCCCAGCGATGACCCGCCGATGCCGATGTTGACGACATTCTTGAACTTGTGGCCGATTTCAGCCGCCGTCTGTTTGACTTTTTCGGCCACTTCACGCCCCAGTGGCAGGTCATAAAAGCCGATTTCGCCGGAAAGCCGTTTTTCCATAATGGTTTGATGGGCAGACTGGGTCTTGGGGGCAAGGGCCTCGATATCGCTGAGTGCGATGCCTTTATCCCCGATCAGATCAGTGGAATATCCCGAAAAATCGAATGTAATCATAACTGGCCCTCCATTAGAAATTCTTGTATTAAGAAAGTATAGTGATCATAATTATAAGTCAACCTGTGAGAATGTTGGAAGATTGCATCATGATATAGGTGCATGAAATAAAGGAGGTCGTATGTACAGAAAAATCGGATTACTGGTGGGAATCTTGATAGTGGGCCTGGGGTTCTGTGCAGCCAATGCCAAAATGCCGGCATATGATGCCCTTACCGGACTGCTGGTGGACATCAAGGGGTGGGAGGCAACTGCCGCCGAAGGCAGCCAGATGAATCATCCCATGACCGGCGAAATGGTTTCGGCAACCCGGGATTACTCCAAAGATGGCGCGACCTTTACGGCCAACCTGATCGGCGGCGGACCGGCCCAGATGGCCATGATGCCTTTTGCCATGAATTTCAGCCTGGATTCATCGGATGAGATGGTCAAAAATGAAGACATTGACGGCTTTAAGGTCCACCGCCAGCACTATAAGTCGGACAAAGAGGGCTCTGTGGTAGTGGCCATTTCCGATACGGCTCCGGCAGCGGTTTTTGTGCTTAATTACGAAGGACTGAGCGCTGAGGATGCCCTTGAAATGGTTAAAAAGTTTCCCTGGAAAAAAATGCAGAAGATTTTCTCCAATTAGCTTTGGGTTATCCGTGAATAGATTGTGAGGCTGCGGGCCGTTGAGCGGTTCTCCCGGATCAGCGGCTTGCAGTTGTCGAGAACTGGCTGTCATGGGATCATATATGATAGTCTGCTCATATATGGTCATTGTGGACGGCTTGACATTTCCTATTGGTTCGGTCATAAACTCAATTGCTTCATCAAATAATAAGAAGGAAGTAGATTGAGATGGCTCTTCTTGAAATAAAAAATCTGCATGTATCCGTTGCCGGAAATGAGATTCTGCGAGGAATCGATCTGACGGTGGAAGAGGGTAAAACCGTTGCGATTTTCGGCCCCAACGGATCCGGTAAATCGACATTAATGGGTGCCATAGCCGGTCTGCCCGGCTATGAAGTGAATGCGGGCGAAATATTTTTCAAGGGCCGCGAAATATCACGACTCACGATTGATGAACGTTCAAAGATGGGGATAGGCCTTTCCTTTCAGAGTCCCCCCGCCATCAAGGGAGTAGGGCTGCGGACCCTGCTTAAAAGTCTCGGGGCCGATGAGGAGGCAATTGACAGTCACGCCGCCTCTCTCAATATGGCCGATTATCTGGAACGCGATGTGAATGTCGGTTTTTCCGGAGGTGAGCGCAAGCGCTCCGAGGTCCTGCAGCTGATGATTCAGAATCCCGATTTTCTGTTACTGGATGAGCCCGAGTCGGGAGTTGATATTGAGAATATATCAGTAATATCAGAGGCTTTAAGAACGCTGCTCGAAAAGGATAAGCCCATAAGCAAACGCACCCGATCGGCATTGATAATCACACATACCGGGTTTATTCTGGACTATATAATGGCAGATGTGGCCTATGTCATCATGAACGGGCACGTGCTCGGTTGCGGATCGGCAGCTGATATCTTCGAAGAAATCAAGAATCACGGCTATCGTGAATGCTCCAAATGTTTCGCTGAAAAATTCAAGGAAGTCTTATAATGGAACTGCAGCAGTTTGAACTTGAAAAGATCGGATATGATTCCAGTATCGCCAGTTGCGGTAATTTTCTGGTGCTTGATCACGATGTAAAGAGCGCTTCGCATAATATAAAGGGGCTTGAGGTCCTGGCATTAGCGGAAGCCTTCAAAAAGTATCCCCATGTTGAAAAAGATCTGTATTTCAATATTGTTGAGCGCCATAAGAATGAATTTACCGAACTGGCTGCCAGCCGGGAGCCGGTGGGTTACTATGTGCGGGTTGAAAATGATGTGAAGATTGCAGATCCATTGCAGGCCGCTTTTCTGCTGGGGACGGCCGGCAGCACCCAGGTGCTGCACAACATTATCGAGGTTGGCGAGAATGCCAGCCTGCACATAGTAAACGGATGTTCATCGGCCTGCCATGCCGGCGGCGGGCGCCATATCGGAATCACTGAAACATATCTGGCAAAGGGGGCAACCCTGGGCTATACCATGCTTCACAACTGGGGCCCGGATGTTGAAGTCTATCCGGTGGGTGCGGCGGATGTCGGCGAAGATGCCCGTTACATATCTAATTATGTGGCCATGAGCGGGGTAAAGAAAATTGTCAGCAATCCCGTGGCCCATGTTTCAGCCGGAGGCAGCGCCCAGTTTTATTCGATAATCTATTCCAGGGAAGATTCCTATTTTGACACCGGGTCGGTGGCCATGCTGAACGGTGACGGGGCCAGTGGTGAGATTGTCAGCCGGGTTGTGGCCGAGGCCGGCACCGTGATCTCCCGCCAGAAGCTTTCCGGAAACGTCAAGGGCACCATCGGACACATGGAGTGCAGCGGCCTGCTGATAAATGAACGGGGCGTGATCCATTCAATCCCGGAACTGCGCGGGGCTCATCCGGATATCAATCTTTCCCATGAGGCGGCCGTCGGACGCATCTCCAAGGCGGAACTCAGCTATCTCATGGCCCGTGGGTTAACTGAAGATCAGGCCAGAGCTTTGATAATACGCGGTTTTCTGGATATCAAGATCGAAGGATTGCCACCCAAGGTACAGGCCCTGATCGATGAAACGGTTGAGCGGTCTGTAGCCGGAGGGATATAGGCACCCTTTGTATTTTCGTTATTTCGAGGTCATCCAAGCCTCCGGGATGTCTTACTTGAATCCAGGGGGCTTAAAACTCAAAATTTGAGCAGTTTTTTTTGAGGGATGCTTGAAAGGCCGGTTTTGTCTCAAACAGATCGTCAGGGTAGATAGGTTGAATATATCTAAAACCGAATCCATCAGTAATTTAACATAACATATATTATCGGACCTAAATAATAAGAACCCTCCGGATCGAGGGGGGCTCATGTACGATAGTCGGCATTGATCTCAACATATTTATAGGAGAAGTCCGTGGTCCATGCTGTAAAAGAGCCTGGGCCGTCACCGACACTGATGGAAATCTTGATGTCGTGCTGCTGCATGATTTTATGGGCGCGGTCTTCCGAATAATCGGGATGGCGTTCGCCAGCCAGCACAACCGGCTGATCACCAATATGCATTGAAATCCCGGCGGACTCGATGGCTATGCCGCTGTAGCCGACAGCCGCAATGATCCGACCCCAGTTGGGGTCCTCGCCGAAGATAGCAGTCTTTACCAGCGGTGATTTGGCGACTGCCATTGCCACGGTTTTGGCAGATTCAATGGTGGCAGCTCCATTGACTTCAATCTCGGCCAGCTTTGTTGCCCCCTCACCATCGCGCACCACCATTAAGGCCAGATCCCTGATTACCGCATGGACCGCTGCATCAAGCTCATCCGGATTAACCTGGTGAACCTGACTGGCCATCAGGATCAGTGTGTCGTTGGTGGACATATCTCCATCAACGCTAATGGCATTGAAGGTGTCCTTGACCGCGTTATCAAGAATCTGCTGCAATTGCTCGGGTGTCGCGACCGCATCGGTCATGACGATCGCCAGGGTCGTTGCCATATTGGGGGCAATCATCCCCGATCCCTTGGCGACTCCCAGCACAGTGGCCTCGCCTACGGAGCGTTCAGACACCTTGGTGCAGGTATCCGTGGTAAGAATGGCCTTGGCAAAAGAGTCAATATCATCACCCAGATTCCGGACAAGCTGCGGCACGGCAGCTTCGATTCTTTCAGCGGGCAGTCTCTCACCTATAACGCCGGTTGACATGGGGATGACCTCATCGGTTTCAATCCTGAGCTGGCGGGCGGCTGCCTGCATGGTGCGGCGGGCGTCCTGTATTCCGTTTTCACCGGTGCAGGCATTGGCATTGCCGGAGTTGATAAGGATGGCCCTGGCCTTGCCTTGCCGGACAATGTCCATGTCAATCAGGACCGGTGCGGCTTTGACGGCATTGGTTGTGAAAACCCCGGCCACGGCCGCCTCCTGTTCACAGTATATCAGCCCCAGATCAAGCCGGGTGCTTTCCGGCGATTTCACTCCGGCATTAATTGAAGAAAATTTGAAAAAATCCGGCATATTAACTTTCCCTACCACAGCATGCTTTATATTTTTTACCTGATCCGCAGGGACACGGATCATTGCGCCCCACCTTTTTGCCATCGCGCCGGATTGTGGAAGGCTTTTCCGGCCCCCCTCCTCTGCCGAGCTGCATGCGCTGCTGGCGTTCCTTTTTATTGAAGCGCTCAACTTCATCTTCACGCTGGATCTGGATCTTGAACAGGCGTTCTACTGAAAGTTCCTTCATGCGTGAAAGCATGTTGAGAAACATATCAAACCCCTCGCGCTGATATTCGCGCAACGGATTTTTCTGCCCGTAGCCCCGCAGTCCGATACCCTCCTTGAGATGGTCCATGGAAAGCAGGTGATCTTTCCAGAGGGCATCAAGCGTAAGCAGCAACAGCTGCCGCTCGATCATCCGCATCACCTCCGGTGTAAATTCGGCCTCACGTTTGTCGTAGCGTTCGCGGGCCTGCTTCAAAAGGCAGTCCTTCAAACCCTGGCTATCCTTGTCGGCTCCGGCGGAATATTCCAGATCAAAGTCAAAGATATTCTTTATTGTTGCACCCAGGGCATCCATGTCTCCCTCGCCAGGCGCAGTCTTGGGAGGAATCATGGAGTCAACCAGCTCATCCACAAACTCTTCGATCAGTTCCGTAATCAGGGTCTTGAGATTTTTTTCCGAGAGGATCCGGCGGCGCTGGGTATAGATGACTTCGCGCTGTTTATTCATGACATCATCATATTCCAATAGGTGTTTGCGGATGTCAAAGTTGCGGGACTCGACCTTTTTCTGGGCATTTTCGATGCTCTTGGAGATCAGGTTGTGCTCAATGGGCTCATCCTCCTCCACTCCCAGCCTGTCCATGATTGAGGAGATGCGTTCGGAACCGAAGATCCGCAACAGGTCATCCTCCAGTGAGAGGTAGAAGCGTGATTCACCGGGATCCCCCTGACGACCGGCACGTCCGCGCAACTGGTTATCAATCCGACGGCTTTCATTGCGTTCCGTGCCCAGGATGAACAGCCCCCCGGCGTCAAGGACATCCTGATGTTCCTGCTGGCATTGTTCCTTGTATCCGGCGAGGATCGCATCAAAATTTTCGGCATCAGCGTCGGCCTTCTGCCGTGCAATAAACTCGGGGTTTCCACCCAGAACAATGTCCGTTCCGCGGCCGGCCATGTTGGTGGCAATCGTTACAGCTCCCTTTCGGCCGGCCTGGGCAACAATTTCAGCTTCGCGTTCATGGTGTTTGGCATTCAGCACATGGTGGGAGACATTTTTCTTTTTCAGCAGTTTGGAGACCTTTTCGGAGGAGTCAATGGAGTTGGTTCCCACCAGTACCGGCTGGTCTTTTTTATGGCACTCGATAATCTGTTTGACGACTGCGGAATATTTTTCCTTTTCAGTCTTATAGATCACATCGGCGCAGTCATTACGTGCCAGAGGCCTGTTGGTGGGCACAACCATCACATTCAGGCCGTAAATTTTACTGAACTCAAGAGCTTCGGTTTCGGCCGTACCGGTCATACCGGAGAGTTTTTCATACATTCTGAAATAGTTCTGGAAGGTGATTGAGGCCAGGGTCTGGTTTTCATTTTCCACCTTGACGTTTTCCTTGGCTTCGAGCGCCTGATGCAGTCCTTCGGAATACCGTCGCCCGGGCATGAGCCGACCGGTGAACTCATCAACAATGATGACCTCGCCATCCTTGACAACATAGTCCACATCCCGGGTGAACATGGTATGGGCCCGCAAGGCCTGGTTAAGGTGGTGAATTGTCTCAAATTCCGACGGCTCATAGAGGTTATCCTTGCCCATGATTACCTGCAGGGCATCGATGCCATCTTCTGTCAATGTGACGGTGTTGGCCTTCTCATCCTTTGAATACAGCTCATCCGCGTTATCCTTTTTCATGAGCTGCAGGATGGCAGAATTGGCTTCATAATATTTGCCGGTTGAATCCTCGGCCGGGCCGGATATGATCAGCGGGGTGCGGGCCTCATCAATCAGGATGGAGTCCACCTCGTCAACAATAGCAAAGTTGAAATCACGCTGCACATAATCATCAAATGAAAATTTCATGTTATCGCGCAGATAATCGAAACCAAACTCATTGTTGGTGCCGTAGGTGATATCGGCATTATAGGCTTCTTTTCGCTGGGCGTCATCCAGTCCGTGTACAATCACCCCAACGCTCAAGCCCAGATAGCGGTAGATCTGCCCCATCCATTCGGAGTCCCGTCTGGCCAGGTAGTCATTCACGGTAACAACATGCACACCCTTGCCCTCAAGGGCATTAAGGTATACCGGCATGGTGGCCACCAGGGTTTTACCTTCACCGGTTTTCATTTCGGCAATCTTGCCCTGGTGCAGAATTATACCGCCGATGAGCTGAACGTCAAACGGACGCATTGCCAGGACACGGCGGGAAGCCTCCCTGACTGCTGCAAAGGCCTCCGGCAGGATGTCATCCAGCGAAGCCCCCTGGCTTAAGCGTTCCTTGAATTGCTGGGTGCAGCCTTTCAGCTCACTCTCACTCTTGTTTCTGAAAGAATCTTCAAGAGAATTGATTTGATCTACAAGTGGTCTGAGTTTCTTTATTTCACGGTCATTATTGGTCCCGATAACTTTTACAATCCAGTTAAGCATAGATACACAGCCTTTGATTCATATTTACTGAAATGTAAATAGAATACTGGGAGGCTTATTTCAACATGTATCTTTGTGGATTTACATGGATACCGTTAACCAGAACTTCATAATGGAGATGGGGCCCGGTTGATCGGCCGGTGTTGCCGATAAATGCAATTTTGTCGCCTTTAACGATCTGCTGGCCGACTTCGACATTTGAGGCTTTGAGATGACCGTAGCGGGTGACTATGCCGTAGCCATGATTGATCACCAGGAAGTTGCCGTAGCCGCCATTCTTTTTGTAGGCGGTCACGATTCCGTCGGCCGGGGCAAAAATCGGGGTTCCCTGACGGGCTGCAATGTCAATGCCCTTGTGAAAATGCCGCCGTCCTGTGAAAGGTGAATTGCGCCACCCGTAAGAAGAGGATACCCAGCCTCTGGAAGGCCAGATAGAAGGAGTATGCGCCATCAGTGACCGCTGGCGCTCCAGTTCGGTCAGCAACTCTCTGGATATCTGATTTTCAACGTCAATATCATCCTCGATCTGTTTGATATGGGAATGCAGTTTGCGGGTGATAATTTTTTCCGTCAGCACCTCGCTGTTCATGCTTTCAGAGATTGTGCCGCTGCCGGAGCCAACCTCACCGCCGCCGATGCCGACGATTTCTTCATGGGTTTCCAGATCGATCTTGGCTATTTCACTCAGATGGCGGTTGAAGCATCGCAGGTCATTCATCTCGGTGTCAAGCTTGACAACTTTGTCGGTGAGGACAGCGAGCTGCTTCTTCTGCTGCTTGTTGACCTGCTTTATGTTGTCGATTCTTGTGAGGTCCGCCCTCAGGGTGTACAGCCGGTACCCGGCAATACCTGAAAAAACTGTGAGGCTGACAAAAAGAACGGCTGCCAAAATAAAAATCGATGATGAAACCGAAGTTTTTTTCATCGATTTGTTATCTTCTGATATTAATAAAACTGTCCAACGTGATCTCATGCGACTTTTCACTCCGTACTATTCCGCGCTTCTTATATCCAGATTTGCGCTCAACATGCAAGCATCAGGGATGTTAGCTTGATATATAATGTAATTATCAGCAGATGCAATACATCGGGGAGCAGGGAAAGCCCCTTTCCATGCAGCCTTTTCGGCGCTGAAAAATTCTCCATTTATGGGCTCAGACTTATGCATACCCATAATATCGGTTAGTTGCATATTAGGCTTTAGTTTCGGTAACATTTTTGACACTGAAGAGCCGGTTTGGGATGTTTGTTGAAATTCAACCAGAAGACCGGAGGATTGATGCGAAGAGTGCATCTCCCCGGAATAGATGACGAATTTGATCTAATTGTCGGGGAGTTCATATATCAGGGCCGTTTCCCTGCAGTTCGGGAAATATTGGCATTTGATACAGTCCGCCCAGATTTTACTGGGCAGTTCATTTTTATCGATCAGGCTGAACCCAATGGCTTTGAAAAAATCCGGAACATAAGTCAGGGTAAAGATTTTCTTGATGCCCAGATCGGGAGCCTCGGCGATGCATTTTTCAACCAGGAGCCGTCCCATACCGTTGCCCTGCAGTTCATCGCGGACCGCAAGGGTGCGGATTTCCGCAAGGTTCTCCCAGGAAACCTGAAGGGCGCAGCAGCCATTTATGCGTTTCACATCCTCTTCATCCCTGATGACCCAGAAATCGCGGATAGAGGAGTAGACCGAATACAGCGATTTGGGCAGCATCAACTCCTTTTTCACAAAAGGGTCGATCAGATCCCTGATAAGCGGGGCATCATTTACATTGGGTTTAACGATCATACTGTCACCTGAGATATTTTGAATAGAGATAGATCATTGTGACCTGCAAAAGTCAATCGGATTCTAATCGGATCAGTTAAGACTAAGAAGTTCCCTGGCATGGTCCAAGACCGCCGGCGTTGGTTCGCTGCCGCCCATCATGCGGGCCAGCTCGCTTACCCGGTCATCCTGGTCGATTATTCTGACACGGGAGACGGTCTGATTGTTTTCAACTGCTTTGGCGACATACAGGTGTGAATCAGCAAGAGCGGCAACCTGGTGCAGATGGGTCACCACAATGGTCTGTGATTTGCTGGTGAGGTCCTTCAGTCGACAGGCCACCATGTTGGCGGTCTGGCCGCTGATTCCGGCATCAATCTCGTCAAAGATCATGGTTGCACTGCGGTTTTCGTTCTGCTGGGTTTTGATGGCCAGCATGATCCGGCTCAGTTCGCCCCCGGACGCAATCTGGGAGAGCGGCTGCATATCATGGCCCACATTTGTTGAGATCATGAACTCTCCGCCCAGCATCTTTGTCGGCGATGCCTGTTCAGGATCTTCGGGAACAATTTTTTCGATATCACCGGCTGCTATCTGCCTGATCCCCAGTTTGGTGCCCTGCATGCCGAGGTCATGCAGGTCGCGGTTGATTTTTTCTGCCATAATATCCCCTGCCGCCGAACGGCGCAGAATGAAATCATGCAGGACGGTTTTATAGTCACTGCAGGCCGCAGCGAGCCGCTGGCGGTATCTGCCAAGGTGAGCTGAACTGTCGTCGGCAATCTCCAGTTTCTGTCTGGTGGCCTCCAGCAGCCTGACAAGCCCGTCTTCGTCGGTAGCATATTTGCGTTTCAGCGCGCGGATTGTCTGCAGCCGCTCCTCCTGCTCGTCAATCCAGGCCTGATCGAAATCATAACTCTCATGGCGGTTTCTGAGCAGCAGGTAAAGCTCCTCGGCCGAGGCCTGAATGGTTTCAATCAGGTGCATGCCCTCATCAAGCCCGTTGTCGGCCTCTATCAGCTTTCGCAGGATACCCTCCGCTTGGGCGGCCTGATCAACAATGGAGCCGTTCTCGGCATATACATACTGGATGGCATTCATGGTCCCGTTTTTTAATTCCGCCGCCCGTCTGGCAATTTCAAGTTCCTGCTCAATCCGGCTTTCCAAATCCGGTTCAATGGCGGCCAGCTCAAGCTCTTCGACTGAAAATCTAAGATTTTCAAGTTCGCTTATATTTTGATTGACTTCCTGTTCCGCGTGCCGGCAGTCGATGGCGGCCTGCCGGAAAAGTTCAAACTTCTCTTCAACCTCCCGGCGCTCAATGTCCGCGGTTTCTTCAAGGATACGCATATGTTCGCGGGGATTGAGCAGGTCCTGGTACTGGTGCTGCCCATAGATATGGATCAGCTCCGCAGTCTTTGCACCGAGCTGATTCACGGTTACCAGATCTCCATTGATAAAACAGCGGTTGCGTCCGGAAGATGTAATTTCACGGCGTATAACCGTTTCGCCGTCAATGCCATTGGAAAACAGGGCTTCGATTACGCACTTGGGGCTTCCGGGGCTTAAGATCCCGGGGTTGGCCCTCGCCCCCATCAGCAGGGTCAATGCCCCGATAACCAATGATTTGCCGGCGCCGGTTTCACCGGTGATGCAGTTGAGACCCGGACTGAACTCGATTGCGACCTCATCAAATATGGCCATGGAAGATATCTTCAGCAGTTCAATCATCTTTCCTGCCATTTGAGTTTGGAGCGCAGAACCTGGAAAAAATCGCGCTGCGGGAATCTGAGCATGATTGCTTTTTCAGTGCTGCTTTTTACCTTGAGTTTGTCACCGGCCTGCAGCGGGTGTCCCTGCTGACCATCCAGGGTGAGGTAAATGTCATCAGCATCCTTTATAATAATGGTTCCCTCCTGGCTGTCGGGCAGGACGATGCTCCGGTTGGAGAGCATATGCGGACAGATAGGTGTCATTATCACGGCCCGCACCGCCGGATGGAGGATGGGGCCGCCGGCCGCCAGGTTGTAGGCCGTAGAACCGGTCGGGGTGGATACGATAAGTCCGTCAGCCCTGTAGCGGGTTATAAAGGTCGAATCTGTCCAGACTTCGATATCAAATATCCTAGCCAGGGCGGCCTTGGTGATCACCAGATCATTGAGTACGAGCTGGCATGCTATGGTTTCTCCATCGCGGATCAAGGAGACCTCGAGCATGGCTCGTTCTTCGCGAATCAGTTCATTGTTCAGGATGGCCTCAAGCGCATCGTAAACCTCATCCTGGGTGATTTCCGTAAGAAAACCCAAGAAACCCATGTGGACCCCCAGGATCGGGATCTCCGAGGGCGTTGACATACGGATGCTGCGCAGAAGGGTTCCATCCCCGCCGAGGACGACAATAAATTCAGAGCCGGTCCAGAGGTCGGCGGTACGGGCTGTCTGGATATGGTCGGCGATATGGTCTTCAAGCAGGCAGTCGATGCCCTTGTCAACAATCCAGCTGTAGACCCTTGATGCCAGATCAAGTGCGTCGGAACTGTTTTCCTTACAAGCTATTCCAATTGCCATCATGCCACATATACAGGCGCTCAAGTCGACTTGTCCAGCTGAAATTCCCGGCCGTTTATCAGCCTTTCTGCAGCAGGGATACGGATTCTATATGATATGTTTGGGGGAACATGTCGAATAGCCTGATATCCTTGATATGGTAGCCGTGATTACCGAGAGCCTTGAGATCTCTGGAAAGGGTTGCCGGATTACAGGAGACGTAGATAACCCTTTGAGCTCCTGTTGCAGCAATGCCGGGAGCCAGCCCTTTGGCCCCTTCCCGGGGCGGATCAAGAATGACCGTATCAAACTCTAATTTTTCGTTGGAAATCGACTGCAAGGCCTTGCGTACATCAATGGGCATGAAGCGAATGCCGGTGGTCTGGTTTTTTCTGGCATTGGATTTGCCTTGGGCGGCAAGTCGACGATCCCTTTCAATGGCCGTAACTTCGGCACCTGAGGCTGCCAGCGGAATACCGATATTGCCGCTGCCGCTGTAGAGATCAAGGATTCTGGGTTCGCCTACGGCAAGGTCGATAATATGGTTGACCATGGCATTGTTGACATCCATGTTGGCCTGGATGAATCCACCCATTCCTGTAGACAGGGTCAATTTCCCGTGGGGGGTGTTTATCTGGTAGCGACAGTAATCCTGGCCAAGGGAATAGGCTTTTTTGCGTTGGCCAGGATAGATGAAGGCCGCTCCGGCAATATCCAGTTCCTTATAGAGACTGTTTATGGTTTCAAAATCAGAACCATGGAGTGTCCCGCGGCAGCGGCCCATGACGAGAGTTTCATCAGCGGGACTATGGATATCCAGGGAATACAGCCCGCGAATAGGCCTCCATTTAAGTCGTTCCCGGATTTCCAAATAGATTGACTGAATTCTGGGGTTCATGACCGGACAGTGTTCCACATCGATCACGGTGTTGGTTTTTTTCATGAAAAAACCGATCTGGACACCCTCGGATACCTCACACTGCAGCCTGGCATGGCCGCGGTAGGCAAATTCCTGCGGAGAACGGCAGACTTCCGGATGGGGAATGTCGCAGCCCTGTTTTTTGAGTTCGGAGACCAAAATGGCGGTCTTCGATTCCAGCTGCATATCATAAGGAATGTGCTGCCAGTCACAGCCGCCGCAGTCTTCAAAGAAGGGGCACTGCGGCCTGCGGCGCTGGGGAGACGGTCTGTCAACCCCGACAAGACTGGCTTCGATGTAGCTTGCGTGCTCTTTTTCGGTTCTGACCTGGACACTTTCACCCGGCATCACGGAGGGAACGAAGACCACCTTGCCATCCGACCGGCGCCCAATTCCTTTTCCGCCGAAAGACAGGGTTTGGATATCAATGGAAAAACAGTCGGCTTGCATGCAAGTTGTTATCCGAAGACTGATTTAAATTTAAAATATCTGACCGCAGCATCTTCAAAATATTTATCCCGTAAAATCATATATTGCAACGCAAATCTATTTTCTATACATAACGCACTAATGGATATAATTGTTAAATGGCTCGTTGATACCATCGGCAATCTGGGTTACCCCGGGATTGTGGCATTGATGTTTCTGGAGAGTTCATTCTTTCCTTTCCCCAGTGAGGTTGTTATTCCTCCGGCAGGATATCTGGCATATGCCGGTGAGATGAATATCTGGCTCGTGATTTTCTGCGGAATCCTGGGAAGTCTGCTGGGGGCTCTCTTCAATTATGCGCTGGCCCTCTGGCTGGGCCGCCCTCTTCTTGAAAAATATGGCCGTTATATTTTACTGACCCCGGAACGATTTGAAAAAGTTGATGTTTTTTTTAATAAACATGGGGAGATTTCAACTTTCACCGGCAGATTGATCACCGTAGTTCGCCAGTACATTTCGTTTCCGGCCGGCTTGGCCCGCATGAATATTTTTAAATTCAGCCTCTACACCTGTCTGGGGGCTGGCATCTGGGTAACCATCCTTGCCTGGATTGGCTATGTGGTCGGGGACAACGCCGCTCTGATAAAGACCTATTCAAAACAGGCCAGCATCATTCTGTTGGTTTGCATTGCAACAATGCTTGTTTTTTATGTTCGCAGAAACAGACATTCCTAGGTAAAATCTTGTGGTTCACGACCTTTGCCGCGCAAGTGTAACATGTAACATATGTGTAACAGAGGCATCTTGTAACATGGTACACTTCGTCCGGGTCAAATTACATAAAAGAAATCCGGCCCCGATATCATAACATATCGATATTTCTATACTATATTTGCAATACCCCCATCGCGACAGGCATGGCATGCTACTTGCTCATCAGGGACCCGTTACACAAACACGGCAGAGGAGATGTTTCAATGCAATTTACAATAAATACCGACGGGATTATGAAGTCTTGCAAAGTTCAACCCGTCAGATACGACATCGATTCTGCCATACAAGAAACTCCTGAAAACAAGAAATTCTTCAAAGAAAAAGAAAGCGGCTGCGGCTGTTAAACAAAGGGAGGGGTCTATGGGGAGCAAGTTTTCATCGTCTGACCTGGAAATCTATACCAAACGGATAAAAGACTAT
This sequence comes from uncultured Bacteriovoracaceae bacterium, assembly GCA_964456565.1. Classification (GTDB taxonomy): domain Bacteria; phylum Desulfobacterota; class Desulfomonilia; order UBA1062; family UBA1062; genus CAYWBU01. Next base: position 88,435 of record CAYWBU010000001.1, read on the forward strand.
CCATTGCTGACACCGGAAGAGGAACTGGATCTCGCGCGCAGATACAAAGATGGCGATGTTGACGCCGGACAGCGAATTGTGACCGCCAATTTGAGATTTGTGGTCAAGATGAGCCAGCCTTATTTTCATCAGGGCTATTCGCCGCTTGAAATCATCCAGGAAGGCAACATGGGTTTGGTCAAGGCCCTCATCCGTTTTGACCCCGACCGGGGCGTAAGGTTTATCTGTTACGCCATATGGTGGATCAAGGCCTATATCAAGAATTTCATCCAGAAGAGCTATAAGGCTCATACCGGCCGTCTCACCCATGCCAAGGGTCTCATTTCGCTTGATTGTTCCATCTCTAGTGACGTTGACAATGACGAGACGCTGCTTGATCATCTCTACAATGAGGGGCCGGACCAGGAAGATGCCTATGCCTCCAAAGAGCGCTACTCCTATCTGCTGGATCTGCTCTCAGCCGAACCCGCGATTCTTTCTGACCGCGAAAGGTTTATCATTCAGCAGCGGTTTTTCTGTGACCCTCCGGCCACCCTGAAAGATATTGCCAATCAGATCGGGGTCACCCGTGAAAGGGTCCGCCAGATTGAGGCCCGCTCACTGAAACGTATGCGCGATGCGATCGAAAGGCAGAATGCCATCCAGGTCGAGGACATCCATTTGGAAAATGAATACCCCATGCGGCGCAGGAGAATTTAGGAGACTCAAAACGGCCGGGAAAAATTCCGGCCTTTACTGATAACCCCTCTCCAGAGATGCAAAGGTCGTGATCTCGGGCCGCCAGCTGAGCTTGACCGTGCCGGTGGGACCATTACGGTGTTTGGCAATGATCACTTCGGCGATGCCCTTTTCCGGTGTTTCGGGATTGTAGAAATCTTCGCGGTAGATAAACATGATGATATCGGCATCCTGTTCAATGGCGCCTGATTCACGCAACTCGGACATCATGGGGCGCTTGTCCTCGCGACCTTCCACTTTACGGTTGAGCTGACTGAGCGCGATGACCGGTACATTAAACTCCTTGGCAATGGCCTTGAGGTTTCGTGATATCTCGGAGATTTCCTGTTCGCGGGAGTTCAGTTTGGACCGGCTTTGCATCAGCTGCAGGTAGTCGATTACAATCAGGCCGATGGGATCTTTGAGTGAGGTTGCCAGCCTCCTGAGTTTACCCCTGATCTCCATGGGTGAAATCCCGGCCGTGTCATCGATATACAACGGGGCATCCGACATCTCATTCATGGCGTCCACCAGGGTGCCCCACTCCTCGCGTTTGAGCATGCCGGTGCGGATTCTGGTCTGGTCGATGGAGGCGGCTGAGGCCATCATCCTGAGGGCCAGCTGTTCCTTGCCCATTTCCAGGGAAAAGACGACCACTGGGGCCCTCTCCACCACGGCGGCATGCTGGGCGATGTTCATGGCCAGTGAGGTTTTTCCCATGGCCGGCCGGGCTGCAAGCACGATCAGGTCCGTGCGATGCAGACCGCCCATCAGTTTTTCATTCAGATCGACAAACTGCGTGCTCACGGCATCATCGGCCGCCTCACCCTTTGAAAGCTTGTCCAGATTCTGATAAAGGCTCGGCAGTACCGATCCGATCTGGATCAGACCGCCGTTGTTGTTTTTGAGTTCCTTGTTGATATTGAAGATGATCTGCTCGGCCGCTTCCAGCGTATCAGCCACATCCTCTGATGGAGTGCGGGCCTGCTTGACAATTTCGCCGGCACCCACGATGAATTCGCGCAGGATTGCCTTGTCCTTTATGATACGGCAGTAGTAGTCGATATTTGCCGTAGTGGGAATTCTTTCGGCCAGCTGGGCGATATAGCTGACACCGCCGATCTTATCCAGCCGGCCGCCATTTTCGACAAATTCCGGCAGGGATATCAGGTCGATGGCAATACCCTTGTCCCTGAGGTTGAGCATCTCCTCATAGATAATGCGATGTCGCTCGGCATAGAAGTCATCCGGAGAGATGATCTCCGTGGTGACATCAAGGGCGGAATTCTCCATCAGAATTCCGCCCAGGATGTATTCTTCGGCGTCCTTGTTGTGAGGAAGAACTGCCAGCTGGCTTTCCATTATTCTGCGGCTTCTTCTTCGCCTTCGGCAGCCTTGACTTCGACCTTGAGAGCCGCAGCAATGCCGGGATAGAGCCTTACCTGGACTTCATGGGTCCCGACGTGGCGGATCGGCTCACTGAGGACGATTTTTTTCTTGTCGATCTCATAGCCTTTCTCGCCAAGGGCATCAAATATGTTGGCAGCTGTGACCGAACCGAACAGTTTGCCTTCCTGGCCGGTTTTAACCTCAAAGGAAAGCACCTGGCTGTTCAGGTCTTCAGCCAGCTTCTCGGCATGCTCTTTGTTTTTGACTTCCTGCCGTATTTTGGCATCGATCTTGTCCTTAAAGGCCTTGAGGTTTGAATCGCTTGCATTCAGCGCCTTTCCCTGCGGGACAAGATAATTTCTGGCATAACCGTCTTTAACCTTAACCTCCTGGCCTACCACACCGAGGCCGTCAATAGTTTCCAAGAGAACTACCTTCATTACTTTTCTCCTTTAATATTTCCTATCCTTGCTCTGAAATCGAACCAGGTATCGAAGAGCCCTATAGCTGAAATAATGACCATGATATATATCTGAGTGAAGATTAAAATGTAAAGTATCCATTTAAAAAACATGTTCCATTTTCTGGCCTGGAGATAACAGCACAAGATCCCCATTCCCTGAAAAAAGTAGACATGCAGGACTGCAAGCAAAATATTCAGTCCCACAACGGCTGCCGTTTGCCCCAGAGGCAGAGTAAACAGAACCGCTGCAGCGATAAACACTGCGATTATATAATCGGGAGATTTCCAGTACCTGAGGACTATACGCCGATCAAAGAAAGCGCTCGCCAGCAGGTTGAACCAGAAAACAAATCCCAAAGCGGATAAGACCATCACTGGGAAGATATTGGTCAGCCGCTGTTGCAGGATGTAGCGCTGCATCCTGAATTCGCTCATCTGGTCGGCACTGAGAACCTGTTCATACATGGCCGCCAACTGATTGAGCATGTCACCGACCCACAGGGAAAGCTGTTCATTTATGGTCAAACCTTCCACTCCCGCAAGATGAAAGGCAAACATGGCAGTCAGGCCGAAGACAAAGGCCGTGGGAACGAAGACTGCCATCCCGATACGATTTTTCTTGACACAGAAAAACATCAAATATGAGGCTGCCAGGACAATCAGGTACAGCAGTGCCCCGTAACGCAGCTGGGGTGTGAAGACCAGAAAACCGGGCAATGCCGCCAGAAAAGCAGTCTGGGCCTTGGGGAACCTTATGGCCTGCGAATAGTAGATGGCCGGGAAAAACAACATTACCGGCATTGCCGATGCAGGAAAAATAACGATCAGGAAACAGATAAAAAGAAAGACCCCGTAGGAAAACCACAGGGTCTGTTGGCCTCTTTTATTCAGAGGCATTGCCTTATTGATGAACTGAGAATGGCAGCAATGCCATCTGTCTGGCTCTCTTGATTTCGAGAGTCAATTGTCTCTGATGTTTGGAACAGGTTCCGGTGATCCTGCGGGGCAGAATCTTACCTCTTTCAGTTATGAAGTCCCTGAGAATATCTGGCCGCTTATAATCCATTGCCAGTTCCTTGTTCTCACAGAACCTGCAGACCTTTTTCTTGTAGAACCGTTTGAATCTGGGATTTCTCTTTACATATGCCATGATTACTCTGCTGCCTCCACCTGCTCTTTTTTCACCTCTGCGGGAGCCTCTTTTTCCGTCTCTGCGGGAGCTTCTTTTTCCGCCTTGGGCTCAAAATCTGCCCTGGTTGCCTTGGCATCCTGTTTTACGAGGATGAAACGGACAACGTCTTCATTGATGCGCAGGAAACGCTCAACTTCGGCAAGCATGGAACCCGGACCTTCAAGATATCCGAGGAAGTAATGTCCCCTGGGTTTCTTGTTGATCTTGTAGGCCAGATACTTGACCCCCTGATCATCCATTCTGATGATGTTGCCACCATTCTTTGCAATGGTTTTCTCAAAACGGCTGAAAAACTTTTCTTCGGCTTCTTTTCCCAAATCCTGGTCAAGAATAAACATTAACTCGTAGATATTCATCCATACCTCCTTATGGTTTTCCAGCCCCGGATCTTTGCCGGAGCAAGGAGTGCTGTTCCCAATATAATAAAGATCCGATATATGCAAGCCCCAATAATCAAATAAATGCCTTTACTTTTAAATGCAAAGACCTATAAAGATTGCATGCCGAAAAGAACGGGAATTACAGGGTTTCTTTTGAAATGGTGTTTTTCCGCCATCGCACTGGCGGTATCAGCCTGGACCATCAGCGGTATCGTAATCGGAAGCGGTTGGGCACTCTTTATCGCCGCGCTGGTTATCGGTTTTTTAAATGCCTTCCTGCGGCCGATAATCATCCTGCTTACCCTGCCGCTCAACATCCTGACGCTTGGCCTGTTCACCTTTGTCATCAATGCCCTCATGATCCTGCTGGCCTCCGAGCTGGTGAGCGATTTCACTGTCAATGGATTCGGAGCTGCCCTGCTGGCTTCAATGATCATGGCAGTGGTAAGTTTTGTGCTTAATTCCGTTTTTGACGGAAAAAACTGATCCGATCAGTAATAAATTGAAAAATTGCTGATTACCGGATCAGGGTCTGCTTTCTGGCTGCTGACATCCGTCACTCTGGCACCGGGAGGGCCATTGCGGCACCACTGATGAAGCTTGTTTACGGCATCCCCTGATCCCTGCATAAAGACCTCGACACTGCCGTCCGGACAATTTTTGACCCATCCGGAAACCCCCAGCCTGATCGCTTCCTGCACGGTGCTGGCCCTGAACCAGACCCCCTGAACCCGACCGCTTACCCTGACTTGTAAAGCTTCCATTGCCTAGGCCTCCTTGAGCATGGATAAGAATGCCTGTTCATCTATCACCTTGATACCGAGGTTCGCGGCTTTTGCAAGCTTTGATCCGGATTTTTCACCGGCGACCAGAAAATCCAGATCTTTTGTTACCGTACCGCTGACCTTGGCACCGGCCTTTTCGGCCATTCGTTTCGCTTCCGGGCGTGACAGGGTCGGCAGCGTTCCGGTAAAGCAGAATTTTTTTCCGGCAACGGCGCTCTTCGGCGCGGGACTATCTACATTGAAGGCGATATCCCTATTGATCAACCGTTGCAGCTCCGCAGCGTTTTGAGGATTGGCAAAAAATGATGTGACGGACCTGGCCATTTCGGGCCCGATACCATCAATTGCAAGCAGTGCATCGTCATCGGCAGACATCACGGAGGCAAGGTCCTTAAATTTTTCGGCGAGCTCTCGGGCCGCAACAATACCCACATGCTGAATGCCAAGGGCAAATATGAAACGGGCCAATTCGGTCTGCCGACTTTCATCAATGGCCGCAACCAGCTTTGCGGCGCTTTTCTCGGCAAAGCCTTCCAGCGGTTCAAGGTCACCAATCTTAAGCTCATAAAGATCCGCAATGTCGTGCACTAGCCCTTTCTCAACCAGCTGGGCTATGATGCCCCGTCCCAGGCCGTCGATATCCATGGCATCCTTGGATGCAAAATGGGCCAGCCTTTCCTTGATTATTGCCGGACAGGCCATATTGATGCAGCGGACAGCCGCCTTGTCCCGGATGACCGTCGAATCGCACACCGGACACTTGTCCGGCATCTCATAAGGGGTCTGGGTTCCGTCTCTTTTACTGACAACCGGGGCGACAATCTCCGGGATGACATCGCCGGCCCGCTGCACAATAACCGTATCCCCGATCATAACATCTTTGCGGTTGATCTCGTCTTGATTGTGCAACGTGGCGTTGGTGACGGTTACGCCCCCTACCCTGACCGGCTCCAGCCGGGCCACCGGCGTCAAGACCCCGGTGCGGCCGACCTGTACCTCAATATTTTTAATAATGGTGGTGGCCTGGGTCGGGGGGAATTTATAGGCGACAACCCACCGCGGAGACCGGGCCTTGACCCCCAGAATATCCTGCAGACTGATTGCATCGACCTTGATGACAACGCCGTCGATCTCATATGGCAGTTCGTCGCGTTTGGCAGTCATGATTTCGATGAAATCAAGCACCTGCCTGGCATCTTCACAGAGCCTCCGGTCAGGGTTGACGGCAAAACCAAGCTGATCAAGTTTTTCAAGCGTTGCATGCTGCGATGCAGAACCCAGCACAGCCGGCTCCGACACACCGTAGGCAAAAAACAGCAGCGGCCTGCGGGCGGTTACCGTCGAATCTAGCTGCCGCAGTGATCCGGCTGCGGCATTGCGCGGGTTGGCAAACAGGCTTTCTCCTCTTGCAGAGCGATCGAGGTTAAAACGCTCAAAATCGGCTTTGGCTATCAGCACTTCTCCGCGCACTTCCAGCAGGGGCGGCGGCGAGTCAGATTTGAGCCGCAGCGGGATATTTCTGACAGTCTTGAGGTTGAGCGTGACATCTTCGCCGATGTAGCCGTCTCCCCGGGTTCCGCCGCGCACGAACAGCCCGTCTTCATAGACAAGCTCAACCGCCAATCCGTCAAATTTAGGCTCGCAGCAATAGGCCACAGAATCCCCGGTTTCAAGCCATTTGCGGATCCTTCCGTCGAAGGCCGCGACCTCATCATGGTCCATGGCATTGTCAATGCTCAGCAGGGCTATGCGGTGCGGCATGGGGGCAAATTCATCCAGCGGGGCAGCTCCCACCCGCTGGGTGGGGGAGTCAGGCGTAACCTGCTCGGGATGGGCCTGTTCCAGCTCCTGCAGCTCGCGCAGCAGGCGGTCATATTCACCGTCAGTGATCTCCGGAGAGTCCATAACGTAGTAACGTTCATTATGATAATTGATCAAATCCCGCAGATCGCGAATCCGTTTTATAAAATCCATAATGATTCTGTAGCAAAAAAGACTTGATCAATAAAGTTTCTTGATTAATATATAGCCAGGTGGCAAACAATTATAATATTTTTAAAATGCAAGGAGTTTGTTATGCCCAAAGTTGTATTTAATGTTCAGGATCAGTTTCTTAATCAGGCCAGAAAAGAAAGAGTGCAGATTGTTATTACTTTGAGTGATGGTGTTCAGATGGAGGGGCTGGTCAAGAGCTTTGATCCCTTCTGTGTTTTGCTGCAGACGGACAAACCCATCCTTATCTACAAACATGCTATCGCAAGTATAGCTCCTGCAGAGGCAAACTCGAAACTCAAAGATTTTCTTGCGGGATGAATTTACTGAAAAAACCGTTTTTAATCTTTTTGAGCGTGCTCATGCTCAGTGGAGTGGTGCCGGCCTATGCCGACACCACTCTTACTGTCAACGGCATGGGCGCCATTATTGAAGACAACACCGTCCAGGCCGAGAAGGATGCCCTCAAAGACGCCTTTGAAAAGGCCCTGATCATTGCCGCCCTGCAATACATTCCCCAGTCCTCACATGAAAACCTGATGGCTGCCGTGGCGGAGTATATTGATACTCGGGGACTGAAGGACATTGTTCAGTATAAGATCACTTCCCGGAATCGTCAGCAGGGAATATTGAGGCTGACAGTTGATCTGAAACTGAAGGATGATTATCTGAACGAGTGGCTGCAGACCAAGGTGCTCACTACCCCTTCAAAACTGAAACCGACGATAATCCTAATGATTTCATCCGATGATGAAGCTGGCGATAAAAGTTATTTCTGGTGGGAAAACCGCGGCTTGGCTTACAGTCCCTTTGAGACGCTTCTGGTTGAAGCGCTCGCCGGCAGTGGACAGAATGTAATTGCGGCTCCCCCCAAACATTTTGACGTCAATGGCGGCGAGATCAAGATCGCCCGCGATGCCGGTGCGCAGCTGGTTATTGCAGGCCAGGTCAGCTATGTCCCTGTTTTTGAAGATATCTGGGGACTGAACGGAGAATTCAGGCTGATGGAGGCCGACACCGGAAAGCTTATCGGCAACTGGTCCATTTCCAGAAGGTCGGATCTGACCCGTAAGGATATGAGCAGCTATATTGCGGATATAATTGCCAGCGCGGTTGCCGCCAGAACCGATAAGATGGTGATGGCTCTCAGCCCGGTGATGCATTCCAAGACGCTGGTAATCAGCGGCACCCGGGATTACACAACCTATCAGGCAATTATCAATGCCCTGAAATCCATGGAAAATGTTGAGAAAATCGAACTTAAATCCATCCGCAAGCATTCGCTGACGCACGAAATCAGGATTGTGGGCGATTATGAGGATGTCCTGCGTTCACTGACCGCCAGGCAGGTAGCGAACATCGATATCCGTCTCAAGGGCGATACGGCAACCATTCAGCTGATTGCCCGCTGATTATAATTCTTTTGCCGTCCCTGAACGATGAAAGACCTTAAGGTTTTAATTCTCACTATAATACTGAGTGTCGCATTCCCGCTTACCTTAGTCGCTGATGCTGATCCGGCTGAAAATAACGGCGGGGACCCCGATTCCCAATACCAGATGGGCCTGCTTTTTGATACCGAAGGCAATCACAGCGAATCCATAAAGTGGTTTGAGATGGCCGCCCGTCAGGGCCATGCAGCGGCCCGGTTCCGCCTGGGCATCTTTTACGCAATCGGTCAGGGAGTTGAACGCGACCCGGTAAAGGCCCACATGTGGTTTAGCCTGGCCGCCGATGATGATTATCCCCAGGCCGCAGAATTTGCCGCTGATATGGAAAAAAACTTATCCGCTGAACAACTCAGGCAGTCAACTGATCTGTCCCAAAAATTTCGATAAGATATAAAAACGGCCTGACATCAATGACATCAGGCCGTTAGTTAGTTCGATGCCTCAGTGATCACTCCTGTGGAGGATTCTGGATATCATATTTAGTCTTCATGAGGAAGGTGCTGCCTTCCATGTTATTAATGACCTTGTCATCGTCGGTATCGGCACTCTGGAGTACTTCGAGCGGGATAACGCCCTTCTTGATGGAGATATCCTCCTTGTCGATCTGAAGCAGTTCCTGGGTGAATTTGCCGGCATCAAACTCCACTCCATGCATGTAGGTGACATTCCGTTGGCGCATATCCTCAATCTCGGACTGATCGGCAGACTCGTTTATGCGGTAATCGCCCTGCTGCATCAGGATGGCACCGTATAAAAAACATGCCGTCATGGGCGTTGCCTTATAACCGCTGCCCAGCGGTTTTAATTCGTCCACAAACATATTTTCGGCCATCAGGGTCCCCGCGCAACCGACAATGACAAACACTGTGCAAAGAACTGTTAAATAGCTTTTTCTCATATTTATCTCCCGGATTTTCAGTATAGTTTTTTCCAGTAATAGATCTTGGGTGAATTTTTCGGCATGGGCAACGGATCATCACCCGGAATCACAAGCCAGTCGTTGCCATCGTCAGAGACAACTTTAGCTTGTGCTGGCAGGCCCGGACCGAGAGTCATGGACCGACTGTCCTTGGTGGCCTGAGTTGAATAATCATACCATGAATAACTAGGGTTGTTATTCATTTGTTCCATCTTTGCCTGGTCATCGTAGTGTGCGTCTTCATCTCTGGCAAATTTTTCGCGCAATTCCGGTACCCACCTGCCGGTGGCCAGGTTCAGGGCATACAACCGGCCTATACCGTAGGACTCGATCGAACAGGGGTCTTCGGCATCCGAATGTGCCGGTGTATAGGTGGTGAAATAGACATTACCGCTGTGGATAATGGGCTTATTGACCGCTTTTTCGCCGACATCGGTAAGCCTGATAAACCAACCGCTCTTATAGGCGACAATGGCGCTAGAGTCATCATTGCCCGAATAATAATTACATTCCGTAACATCGTTGACTGGTTCATTTCCTGTAGCAGTCATGGAATCTTTGTCACTGAGAGGGAAAACGGTGTCGTTGTTCACCTTGATAACAAAGAGCTTATTGACGTCATCATCTTCCAGCGTAGTGTCGGTGGGGTGAGCCCGGTCGCCGCTGCCAAAGGCGATATAGGCGGTACTGGAAATCTTTGCCCGGGTGGCATCCGGAGAATAAAAGATTTTCTGGTTGGCATCGGTCCGGAAGATACAGTCACCCTGCCAGTTGCCGTCACCATCCTGATCATGGAATCTGAAGACCTGTCCGCCGAGATCGCCGGTGTAGATGGTATCCACATCGCCGTCAGCAACCAGGTCCATGGCGTTCAGGTCGGTGATGCTGTATTTCATGCTCGGTAGTTTGGTGTCCGAAAAATACAGATTCTGCAAAACAAAATTTTTGGTATCGATCGCATAAACGGCTCCGCCTGATGATATCCTAGTTCCCCTGTCGGGCAGGGAGCCCAGGTCCACATTGGGCAGCCGCTGATCCTCTACCTCGGCATCATATCCGCCGGTTAGGATCATGACATGTTTCGAAGGATTATCAGGGCCAGTTGTCTTGATATGCCTGACAACCGGAGTACACCACGACTGCATCATGTTGTTGGCCAGCAGACTGTTCAATGTTGTCAGCTGGGGCTCGGATGTCGGCCAGACAACATTTTCAAACATGCCGCTATCCTTGTTGACTTTCAGCACAGTGTAGGTGTTGCCGCCCCGGCGCATACCGAAGGCAACATGTAATTCGCCGTTGTAGTGATAGGTGACGGGGGTGCCGTCAACGTAATAGGCATGATTGACATCCTGATCGTCTGCAATCTGCCCGGCAAAGGCCGGATTCATGTATTTAAGTTTCGGCAGGGATTCGGACGGAATAAATGACCACAACTCATCCACGCCGTTGTTCGAACCTGAATTGACCCCTTTGTCCCTGATGCAGTGCAGCGCCCCGTCATTAGCTCCGAAGAAGATCAGGTTGTGATCACCGGCGGGATAGATTGTAAGGTCGGAATGCATAATATCGCGCATCGGCCAGATTTCATCCCGGCCCTTGACCGCGGCTACGATGATATCTTCCGGATCCACCGTGGTCCCGGTGCCAGGATCGGTTGACTCAAGGATATCGGTGGTCAAGCCCAGGACATCACCAAAGACATGGCTGTCGGTAATTTCTAATCCGTCCTCCAGCAGGAAGGAATAGAATATACCACGGGAGGGACTGGCCTGCTGGATTTCATTTCTCAGCCATGAACCGTAGCCGCCGATGTCGGTCCTGGCATAGTTTTCTGCCGCATCATAAGGTGCGACATCCCAGAAGTCATGCGCTGAGGTGGAAAATTTGTGGTCATCATCATAGAGTTCACTCGCATTAGTATCTTCGTATACCATCTGGAGATAATTTTCTGTCACAAGCGTATCTTCTTCGGTTGTATATTCCCGTTCTCTTAGCCTATAGCTCAGCTTATATTTTTTGATATTTCCGGTCCAGCCGGTTGAATAGCTGGGTTGGAAGGACGGAACATAGGCCCAGTCACCAGCCTCGGAAGGATTGCCGACCTCGGGGGCAATCGCCACCGTGGCATAGGCCGTGGTATCGTAAGTATTATCGAGAGCGGTCTCCAGTGCCCCGAAGAATGCCGTGGGATTCTGAACCTCATAAAATTCACCGGTCTTGACCGTGCCGTCTCGCAGAATGGTACTGGTTGCCTCGGCGGCATCCCTGAGAAACTGGGCATTGCCGGCATTATCACTAACCCAACATCCCACACCGATGGTATACAGCACGATGTCCTGCTTCTGATAGTCCGGATCATCAAATGATTCACCGGCATCGTCAAGATTGGAAGAACCGGTAATAATATCATACTGATTGAGGGCGGTTGCCACCCCTTTCAGGGATAGTTTATTGGCGGAGGCGTGCGGCATGGCCCGGAGATCCACCGTTGAGTACAGCGGCCAGTTGTTGAGGTCATTGCTGTACATCACTCCGGAAGGATCCCATGTGAAGTAGCG
>CAYWBU010000002.1:0-324 GCA_964456565.1 uncultured Bacteriovoracaceae bacterium
GATGCCGCCAAGACCGAGCTGATCCAGGCCAACCTGCGTCTGGTGGTCAGCATTGCCAAGAAGTATGTCAATCGGGGACTGCAGTTTCTGGATCTGATTCAGGAAGGTAATATCGGGCTGATGAAGGCCGTGGAGAAATTTGAATACCGGCGCGGTTACAAATTTTCCACCTATGCCACCTGGTGGATCAGGCAGGCCATCACCAGGGCGATTGCCGACCAGGCCCGCACCATCCGGATTCCGGTACATATGATCGAAACCATCAACAAGCTGATCAGGACCCAGCGGGCCCTGGTGCAGGAACTCGGCCGCGAACCGACTCCC
>CAYWBU010000002.1:334-1191 GCA_964456565.1 uncultured Bacteriovoracaceae bacterium
GGGAGAGAGTGGAAAGAGGTTCTTCATTTACGGCTCCTTCTGGCGAAGCGTCAGTCTCGAGACCCCCATCGGCGAAGATGAAGACAGCCATCTGGGAGATTTCATCGAAGACAAGAAGGTGCCGCTGCCCTCGGACGCCATCACGGCCAAGAATCTATCCGAACAGTCGCGCCGGGTACTGGCCACGCTGACCCCGCGCGAGGAGAAGGTGCTGCGCATGCGCTTCGGGATCGGCGAAAAATCCGATCACACCCTGGAAGAGGTGGGCAAGGATTTCAGCGTCACGCGGGAACGCATCCGCCAGATCGAAGCCAAGGCCCTCAGAAAACTGCGCCACCCGGTGCGCTCCAAGAAGCTGCGGTCATTTATTGATTCCTGACGGGAAGCTTATGCTGATTGAAAAAGGCCGGCCCCAATGGGGTCGGCCTTTTTTTGTGTTGGGAATAAAAAAAGGGCGGCGCAAAATGCGCCGCCCTTTTTCGGGATGTTAACTTTTAACTGTCTTAGAAGCTGACAGTTGCGATCCAGCGGGCGGCCATTTCGGGCTCGACTTCCAGACCGCTGCCATAAGGGGCAGCCGCTTTCTCTGTAGCGGTGGCGAAAGCAGTTGCGTTTTCGAAGGCGCTCTCATAGAAGTCGCCGGGCTGGTAGTAGGCACCCTGCAGGGCAACCTTGAAGTTGTCCATGACCTGATAGGTGGCCTTGGCATTGACTTCCCATCCGAGGCCCTTGTCAACATCGTTGTTGAGGGTGGGAACGATGATTTTGGTCACGCTGGCCGAACCCCCCTCCGTTATCCGTAACTGTGAGTTTTATTATACCTTCATCCTTTCCGAGTGAAGCCTTTATTACTCCGT
>CAYWBU010000002.1:1201-6849 GCA_964456565.1 uncultured Bacteriovoracaceae bacterium
ATTGGTGAAGCCGTTTTCGAAATGCCAGTCTTCCAGATAGGTGGTGTCGGCCTTCTGGGCATAGATCACATTGGCGCAGACATCAACATTCTCGGTGACCTGGGCATTGGCGCCGAGGCGTACCAGTACGATGTTGGAGAAGCTGTAGTCATCATTGCTGGGATCGCCGCAGGCATCAACGTCATTGGATGCCGGGGTTTCGAAGATCATGCTATAGGCATCCGAGACATCGTTCATCAACCAGGACCCAAAGGTTACATCGTCAGCAAAACAACCGGAGATCTGGTTGGGCTTGTCGGCGCCACTGGCATAGGCCAGGGTTAAGACCGGGGTAACGCTCATATCCATGATGTCATCAATTTTGTAGGAAGCCTCTACATATGAGGCAAGTGCTCCGACATATTTGACATCCTCAAGTATGCCAGTGGGTTGTCCTGTTGTGGCAAGGGTTAGCAGTTTTGCATAATTGGAATTCTTCTTCATGAACACGCCATTGCGATAGTCTGCAAAGAATTTCAGGCCGAGGTTGTCCTTGTTGTAGTCCACCGTGAGAGATGGAGCCCAAACTTTTGTTTCGGAATTTCCGTCGCCGGCCCAGGAATATCCCAGCATGAAATCTGCGCTCAGGCTGTCATTCTCATACTTTACCATCAAAGCCAATGCATCCTCATCGGCATTGTCAGATGAGAGGGCCGAGAATGTTGTGATCTGGGCGGCAGTGTAACCAGCCACTGTCATTAAATACTGTGTCTGTGCGTCAGTAAGGCCATTGTTCTCATTGTTGCCGTCTTCATCGCTCTTGTCCCAGATTAGACCGAAGGTCCAGTCTTCCATGTCGGGCAGCTGTATAAACCAGCCGGCGCCAAGGAAATCAGCGGTCTTGCCGAGGATGAACTTGCCGTAGTCGGTGGTGACGTCGGCATAGAGGTTATCAACGCGGAAGATGCTGTAGCTGTCAATATCTTCCTGGGTGCCGGCCAGTACGGCGAAATCGCTTTTGGCATAGGCGTCGCCGTCCAGCTTGTTGGCAAAGACCGACAGGTCCATTACCACCGAGGCATTATCATTGATAATCAGCTCAGGGCTGAGGGTAAAATAATGTTTCAGATAGGCATCGTTGTCGTTGGTGTCCGCTACGGTATCTGTGCCAATTGTTGTGCTGGCACCGAACCATTTAGCCCGGACCGCATCTGTTTCGGAATAGTAACGTCCCTGCAGTTCGTATTCACCGCTGAGTTTCAACTCGACTGCCCATGCGGGAACAGCGACGACTACGGCAAGGATTGCCAGAAATAACCATTTTGACCAATTGCGCATCATAAAAGCTCCTCCTAGGAAATTTTATTTTTTTCTTCTGCCTGTACACTGACAGGCCGGAATTACACTCAATAAGCTAAATAGTAGCTTTTTGGTATGGGCCTGTCAATGTAAACACCAAAAAACTTCAAAAATTTATGCAAGTTGCAAGCCATGGATATATATCCATAAAAAACAAAGAGTTGCGTTATATGGCGAGCGATCTTGTTGTATTTGCAACACAAAATTGACGGTATACGTGCCAAAAAAAATACAAGATCTGTATGGATTGGGGCACATTAAGGCCTTTTTTGACGGATTGGCGGTTGAGATTTGAACGACGATGCAATATAGCATGTGACAATAAAAGTGATGTGGAGTGCTGCGATGAATCCTGCTGTCTTTCGAGAATATGATATCCGCGGCGTGGTCGGCCGCGACCTTGATAACGATTTTGTGGCCCGTCTCGGGCAGGCGCTGGGATATTATTGGAATCAAAGAGGTATATCAAAGATTGTCCTGGGCATGGATGCCCGGCTGAGTTCCCCCGGTTTCAGTGCTATATTAAAGGATGCGATTCTGGGTAGCGGGATCGATGTGGTTGACCTGGGAATGGTGCCATCCCCGGCGCTGTATTATGCCCTGTTCCGGCTGGGGATTGAGGGCGGGGTCCAGATAACCGGCTCGCATAATCCGGCCGATAACAACGGGTTCAAGATCGCCGCCGGCAAGACCACTATCTTCGGTGATGAAATCCAGCAGATTCGCAAATATATGGAAGAAGGCCTTTCTGTCAGAGGGAAAGGAAGCTTTAGCTCCTATGACATTATTCCGGAATATGTGGATGAGATCGTAGGGCGTATCCGGATGGGCACAACCGGACTAAAGGTGGTTATCGATCCCGGCAACGGTGCCGGCGGCCCGTCGGCACTGGCTGTCTGTGAACGCCTGGGCGTGGATGTCAGCGCCATCTGTCTTGAGCCTGACGGAAACTTCCCCAACCATCATCCTGATCCCACCACTGAGGATGGTATCCGGATGCTGAAGGAGACCGTGTTGCGGGATGGGGCAGACCTGGGGATCGGCTTTGACGGTGATGCCGACCGCATCGGGATTGTGGATGCTCAGGGAAAGGTGATCTATGGCGATATGATAACCACGATCCTGGCCCGTGAGATTCTGGCGCGTAAACCGGGCGCCACGATTGTCGGTGAGGTGAAATGTTCCAAGGTCTTTTTTGACGAGGTTGTCAGACTCGGCGGCCGGCCGATTATGAGCAAGGTGGGGCATTCACTGATGAAGGACCGCCTGCATGCGGAAAAGGGTGAGCTGGCCGGGGAGATGAGCGGGCATATATTTTTCGCGGACCGCTGGTTCGGCTTTGATGACGCCGTCTATGCCGCGGCCCGGGTGCTGGAGATTCTTTCAAAGGAACAGGACCCCCAGGCGCTTTTGGAGCAGTTGCCGCAGATGGAGAATACGCCCGAAATCCGGATTGACTGTCCGGATGATATCAAGTTCAGGGTGGTGGAGATATTTGCGGCAGAGGCCCGGCAGCACTACGAAAAATGTATTGATATCGACGGGGTGCGTTTTGAGACGCGGGATTCATGGGGTCTGGTCCGTCCATCCAATACCCAGCCGGTGATTGTGATGCGCTTTGAGTCTTCCAGCCGGGATGAGCTTGAAAGGATCGAGATTGCTACCAGATCCGCGATCACCGGGATTATGCAGTCACTGGGGGTCTCAGGGTAATAATATTATTGCGTTAAGTGGTGCATGTACTATACTAGTCAGGCATTGTCAGTTTTTAAGATGGAGAGGTTTTAATATGAAGAGGATGTTTATTCTTTTGGCGGTGTTGCTGGTGCTTCCGTTGCAGACGATTGAAGCCCGGGGACTGTATGTTAGAGACTGGATAACAATTTCGGTCAGGAACGCTCCCTATGGTTCGGCCAAACATCTGAGTATGGCCAACAGCAATGATTATATGGAAGTTCTGGAACAGACGGAGGAGTGGACCAAGGTACGCACCCCCGACGGCAAGGTGGGCTGGGTTTTGACACGTTATCTGACGGACAAGACGCCCAATGCCCTTATTGTGAACCAGCTGAACGATAAGGTCAGCACCCAGGCGGAAACCATCAGCAGTCTGCGGGAAGAGAACAAACAGCTGCGCAAGGAAAATCGTGAACAGAAGTTTAAGATCAGCAGTCTCTCAAAGGAAGTCGGTGGGGTGCAGAAAGATTTTCAGGACCTGAAAGATGCTTCCAGTTCCTATCTCGAACTCAAGGCCTCCTATGATGACCTGATCCAGAAAGATGAGGTCCGGTCGGTCAAAATGGAGGAAATGCAGAAGGAAAATCTGCGGCTGAAGACCTCTGAGAGGCTGAAGTTTTCGCTGATCGGCGGAGGATTCATCATCCTGGGGGTAGTGATTGGCGGTCTGCTCCAGGTCCTCAGGTTGCGGCCGAAGCGTTCCGGTTACAAACTTTGATTGTTTGATGGCGGATTGATAATCTGAACAGAACAACCCCGGCCGAATTGGCCGGGGTTGTCTTTTTGCAGGATAATTTTTGCATGAGGGGAAAAAGGAGGGCGGCATGCTGCTGAAATATGAAAAACTGGCTTCTCAGGTCGGTATCAAGGAAATGTTCAAGGCCCGCAAAGTTTTGAATCAGTTCATCCATAAAACCAACCTGATCCATTATTCCGAATTGAGCAGGGTTTTGGGCGCCAATGCCTTTGTCAAACATGAGAATCATAATCCCACCGGTTCGTTCAAGGTCCGGGCCGCCCTTAATTTTTTCCATAATATAAAGGCGGAGGATGCCGCCAATGGGGTGCTGGTTTCCACCAGGGGTAATCATGGCCTGGCAATGGCCTGGGCCGCGAGCCTCTATAGTATTCCCTGTACGGTGGTGGTGCCGGAAAATAATAATCCGGAAACCAACCGGATCATCGAAAGCTATGGCGCCGAACTGATCGAACACGGCCATGATTTTTATGATGCCCAGTTTTACTGTGACGAACTGGTGGAATCGGCCGGATACTATTATGTGGAGCAGGGCAATGAGCCCCAGATGCTGAACGGTCTGGGAACCATCGGAATCGAGATCTTTGAGGAATTGCCGGATGTGGATGTGATACTGTGTCCGATCGGCGGAGGAACCGGATGTGCCGCCATTTTGAAGGCTGCGCGGGCCATTAATCCTGATGTTGAAATTATCGGGGTGGAACCCGAGAATGCCCCGGCCTTCAGCCGATCCCTGGAGGCCGGCGACTGGGTCATTCTGGATGAGGCCGAAACCCTGGCGGACGGCCTGGCCGCCAGAAGTGTCTTTCAGCTGCCCTATGTAATTCTCAAAGATTCAATCAATGATGTGGTGCTGCTTAGCGAAGATGAACTGCTGGATGGCATTCGCCTGGCGCTCAAGACCACCCATAATCTGGCCGAAGGGGCCGGTGCCGCCACCTTGGCAGCCGCCGTCAAGATAAAGGACCGTCTGGCCGGTAGAAATGTTGCCCTGATCATGTCGGGCGGCAATATCGACCGCGAGCATCTGGTTCAGGCCGTGAAATAATGAAAGGGGCCGGCCGGCCCCTTTTTAGACTGCCGCTTCCGCGTCCAGCTTGTCCAGGCTGTATTCCCGGCGCATACCGAACTCGGCCTTCTTGCCGTTATTCCACTGATCAACCGGTCTGAGGTAACCCACCACCCGTGAATATACCTCGCAGGGGGTATTGTGCAGCACCGGGTCGCGATCAAAGCACTGCTGGCATTTAAGATCATAAGTGCCGCCAGAGTTGCGTCCGTAAACTGCGCCACCACTGATGGCAATTGCCGGCTCACTGTCGGCGGCGGTGTCGTCAAAGGCCACTTCAATTTCAACCGCCCTGCCGCAGTCGCAGCAGACACCCTTGAAGGTCAGGGAACCATAGCCCTCTTCGATTTTGGTATTGAGAAGATCGATAAGTTCAGCCGTTTTCATACTACCTCCCGGATTTGATTTGGGAGTCATGATATGTGAATATTCAATGGATGTCAATATGTAGTAGCATATGGCGGTTGATGCTACTATATATGGTAGGTCTTTTCAGCGGGGATCGTCTTCCTCCATATGGGAGTAGGTCGCCCACCTGTTGTTGATGGTCTGCTGCAGATCGGCGCAGTCATCCTCTTGCAGGGCCTTGAAGCGGCTCTGGAGCCCGAGATAATTGCTCACCGGCAGCAGCTTGCGTTTTTCCAGCAGCTTGCGGGAGGCGCCGGTCAGACGCGGCCGGCCGCCGTTTTCAACTGCATAGAGTTCGTAGAGTCCATCGCGTTCGTAGGGCGGGTCGAGAGTGGCGAT
>CAYWBU010000002.1:6859-38911 GCA_964456565.1 uncultured Bacteriovoracaceae bacterium
ACGGTCAGGCTCGCATCGAAGCCCCATCCGGGCGGGCAGGGCGTGTGGATATGGATATATCTGGTGCCGGGCAGATCCTTGGCCTTGGTGAGCTTGTCGTAGAGGTCCAGCGGGTAGGCGGCGGAACAGGTGGCCACATAGCTGATGCCGTGGGCGGCCATGATGGCCGGCATGTCTTTTTTCTGCTGCAGCTTGCCCTTGATGGGGGTGGTGGTGGTCAGGGCCCCCTTGGGGGTTGTCCCGGAGCGCTGGATACCGGTGTTCATGTAGGCCTCGTTGTCGTAGCAGATGTAGATCAGGTCTTCGCCGCGCTCGGAGGCGCCGGAGAGGGCCTGGATGCCGATATCGCTGGTACCGCCGTCGCCGGCCCAGGCCACCACATTGATGTCCTGGCGTTGGCGGGCCCGTAAAGCCCCCAATACACCGGTGGCACTGGCCGCGGTCGAGGCAAAGGTTACGTTCAGGCAGGGCAGTTTGGTGGCGGCAATGGGGTAGAGCCCCTGCAGGACTGTCAGGCAGCTGGGCGGGACAACCAGGATGGTGTTTTTGCCGAGGGCCTTGAGCCCGATGCGATAGGCGATCCCCAGGCCGCAGCCGGAACAGGCCCGGTTGCCCGGGTAAACAAATTCTTCCTGCGGAAGACTCAGGATATTGGTTTTGGTCTGCATTATAGTCTCCTACAACTTGAGTCCCAGCCAGCTGAATTTGTCGGCTGACTGTCCGTTGCATGCATCTTTGAGGGCGCTTAAGAGCTGTTCGGTCTTGATCTCGCGGCCGCCCAGCCCCAGGATTATGTTGCCGATCTCGGGCCGCTCGTTTTCATGATAGAGGGCGGCCTTGATGTCGGAGCACAGCGGGCCTTCGTAGCCGTAGCTGAGGGCCTTTTCCATGACGATGACCTTGCGGGCCTTTTGGATGGTCTGTCTGATAGCCTCATCAGGGAAGGGCCGGTACATCCTGATACCGGCCACCCCGATCTTGATGCCCTCTTCGCGTAAGGCGTCGATCACGTCCCGCAGCTGGTAGGCCAGGGATCCGATGGCAACGGTGATGTAGTCGGCATCTGCGGTCCGGTATTCCTCGACAAAGGGACAGTCGGGCCGGCCGATTATTTCACAAAAAGCGGCTTCGGCCTCCTCGGCCACCTTGAAGGTCTGGCGCATGTCTTCGTGCAGCAACTGCCGGATTTCCATGTAACCGTAGGCCGTCCGGCCGTGAATGTCCTGGCGCACATCGGGCAGGGTTACGGTGTTGAGGTTGGCCGGATTATCGGGATCCAGGGTATAGTCGGGATTGTAAGGCGGCAGGAAGGTATCCACCTTGTCCTGATCAGGCATGTCAAAGGGCATGTAGGTATGCGACAGCAGGTAGCCGTCATAGCAGACCATGACCGGGACACTGACCTTTTCGGCAATGTAGTAGGCCTTGAGGACCGTATCGATAATCTGCTGGTGATCGCAGGCATACAGCTGAATCCAGCCGGTATCACGTTGCGAGATTGAATCCTGGTGGTCGTTCCAGACCGTCCAGGGGGCCCCGAGACCGCGGTTGGCGACACACATTACAATGGGCAGCCGGGCTCCGGCGGCCCAGTTGATCTGTTCGTGCATATAGAGCAGACCGTTGGCGCTGGTGGCGGTAAAGGCCCGGGTGCCGGTGCTGGAAGCGGCGATACAGACCGACAGCGCGCTGTGTTCGCTCTCTACCGGGATATATTCGGCCTCCATCCTGTCCGACTCCACCAGTTCGGAAAGTTTTTCGGTCAGGGGCGTCTGGGGTGTGATGGGATAGGCGGCGATCACCTGGGCCCGGGCCAGCTTGACCCCCAGGGCGGCGGCAACGTTTCCGGATTCGATCATGTGCATGGTTATTCATCCTCCTTGTCAGAGGATGTTTCCGGCACCATACGGATGGCCTTGGACGGGCATTCCTCGGCGCAGATGCCGCATCCCTTGCAGTATTCATAGTCAATTTGGGGCGGTACGGTCCTGGTGATGACCCCGTCCGGACAGTAGAGCCAGCAGATGAAGCAGGCCTCCTTATTGCGTTTGGCCGGGATGCAGACCTCGTAATTCATGACCGGGCGCAGCACCCGCCATGCACCGGTCTTTCCGGCATCGCCGGGACCGGCTTCACTGTGGGATGTCTTGGGAAGTTTGTCTGTCATTTGGCACCCCCTGTAATTGTGGCCTCAAAGGCCAGTCTGGCGGCCTGGACATTCTGTTCGGGCCTTTTGCCTTCAAATTCCTCGCGGATAGCGTCCAGCAGCAGGTCAAAATCCGTGACCAGACCACTGGCCTTGGCAAAGGCGCCGATGATGCCGGAATTGACGATCCCGCTTTTGAGGCCGGCCTCGACCGCCAGCCGGGTCACGTCGGCAGTGGATACCTGCCGGTCGCCGAAGTCATAATCCTCAGGCGGTTGCGGCGAATTCATGATGATAATCCCGTCCTCTTTGAGCCCGCTGGTGACATCCACCTCGTTGAGCAGCGAGTCATCCAGGACGATGACCATGTCGGGTTCTGAAATGGGCGAAAGATCATAGATTTTTTCACGTGAAAGTTTGAGAGAGGTGGCCACCGGGGCACCCCTTCTTTCCGTCCCGAAGGTGGGTGCCATGGTGACGCCGGTGTACCCGGCCTGGAAGGCGGCCTTGGCAACGATCTTGGCGGCGGTGATGGCGCCCTGGCCTCCGCGGCCGTGCCATCTGATCTGAACAATCTTATTTTTCATAATTAGCTTCCATAACCCATAAATGAAGTATGCTTGGAATAACAGCCGGCTATCCGGATGTCCAGTATGATTGTAAAAGTCCGGGGAGATGAAAATTTTTCCCCGGACGAAATGTTGCGGACAAACGGCTGGGTGTCAGTAAGGGCTGACCCATTTGTTGAAACTTTTGAGAATCAGGTGGGTTTCGGTTTTGCCGATGCCTCCAATGGTGGACAGCTCGTCCTGCAGGAACTGAATGATGCCCTTGTTGGAAGAGACGAGGATTTCAACTATGAAATCATAGGACCCCGAGACAATGGAGACATTCTGGACGCTGGGAAGCTTGGCGATCTGCTGGCCGATGGTGTTCAGGTCACTGACCGCCTTGACCTCGCAGGCCACATAGGCCACAACCTTATCCTCAAAGGCGTCATGGTTGATGAGTCCCGAGATCTTGAGCTTGCCGGATTTTACCAGACGGTTGAGCCGGTTCCTGATGGTGGCTTCAGCCAGATTAAGACGTTGGGACATCGATTTGGCGGTAATCCTGCCGTCTTTGGATAGCAGGCTGACAATTTTCCAATCTGTTTCATCAAATCTGTATTTGCTCAAAGTTTCACCTCGTATGGGATGATATTATATATATTAATATATTTCTATATTCAAGGCACATACTTTGCATTAAATCAAGTATTGATACATGCTGACAACGCATAAGGAGTAAAAATGGCAGTGCATGAAACGGAAACAGGCAAAAAAGTGGCGCTTAATCGTGCAAGAGGGGCCGGAAATAAGTCACTGGCGCTCTATACGGAAAGTCTGGTTGCACTGCTGTCTGCATCATCCACAACGACGGCCTTTGAAGATCTGGTGGCCCTGATGGCCCAGACTTTTCCGCTGGCGGCTCCGGCACTCTATGTTGGGTTAGATCCTGAAGAACTGAGGGTTTTTTCGGTTTTGGATGCGGAGTTGGATGGGCATGCCGAGGCCCGGTCTCAGGCCGGATCAAACCGCTATGACTATCGCCGCGTAGTGGTAGGCGGGCATCCTCCGGTTATTGCCGGACGGAGAGTGCTGAGTGTTGTCGATCAGCGCGGATTGAAGGTGACCCTGCTGATAAATTCGGGCAAGCATGACACAATCTTTGATGAATGGGTCAAGATTTTGGCGCCGGCGGTAAGCAAGATGATGGACAATGAACAACTGCGAAGGATGGCCTTCCGGGACGGACTGACCGGAGTCTTCAACTATCGGGCCTTCAATGATATGCTGGATGCGGAATGGGAAAGGGCCGAGCGCTATGCGGGCACGTTTTCCGTAATCATGCTTGATGTTGACTGGTTCAAGAAAATAAACGATAATTTCGGCCATCAGGTTGGAGATGAGGTTCTTGAGGCGGTGGCCGGAATTCTCAAACAGAGCTGCCGCCGGAGTGATCTGGTTTTCAGATATGGCGGTGAAGAGTTCGCCATCCTGATGCCCAATACCGGTCTTGACAAGGCCGGCATGATGGCGGAACGGATCAGACAGAGGGTCTGCGGAATAGTTTTTGACGGTGATCTGAATGTTTCGGTGAGTCTGGGGGTCAGTCAGTACAGCCAGGGTCTCGATGCCAGGGAGATTGTCAGAAACGCGGATAAAAGTCTTTACAAGGCTAAAAAAAATGGCCGCAACAGAGTTGAGGTGTTTGAGGTTATTCTATGAATATTGACAGCCTTCTTGATCTTAAAATCGAAACAGTTGCCTATAGCTCTGACGGTACGAAGACGTCGGGCAAGGTTACCGATGTTTCCGGGGACGATGTCTTTACCTTTATTCCGGATGGGGTGTTGAACGTTGAGGCCGGCAGACTGCTGAAGATTTCTGACGGGAAAGATGCCATTCTGGCCAAGGTCCTGGATGTCATGGATTCCGGCCTGCGGATGTGCATAGAGTGCTATGCCTCTCCCGGAAATGAACGGCGCCAGGATGTCCGTATCAATGACAAGATCTACTACAGTGTCAGTTTTGTGAGCCATGCCGACCGGCGCGCGGAGGTTCTGCCGGTGGCCCTGGAAAAGATCAGGGCCAACAAGCTGTTGATCGATTCCTTTCTTAAGGGACAGTACGGATATCCCGGGTCCGAGAATACACCGCACACCCGGGAGGCTCCCTACAACCAGGCTATCTGGGAACTCAACCGCAAGATTGATCTGTTGATTCACATGTACCTTTCCGAAGATTTCAAAAACCTGATGGGTTCGATTCCGCGGGCCGTCAACATCAGTGCTTCGGGCATGCGTTTTATCTCGGAAGAAAAATTTGAAGACGGGGATCTGCTGGAGATCGGCCTGATTTTGCCGATGGTGCCGCTGCTCTACATGCGGTTTGTGGGTGAGGTCATCAGGGTCAAGGGCATCACCAGCTATGAAACCGACCGCTATGCCGTGGCCACCCGTTTCATCAACATCGAAAATGATGTGCGCGATGATATCATCAGGTATCTCTTCAGGCGTCAGCGCGAAATTCTCAGGCGCCGGCAGGACCTGGATCAGTAAATCAAAAGAGAGGGGACAGGGGTCCCCTTTTTTAATGCCCACCCTTTACAATAAGCATCTTGGACGGAACACAGGAAAGGATTTGCGGCAATGATTGAGACCGGAAAACTGTGGAAACTGCTGTGGGATTATGACCCCAATGCCTTGCTGGTGCTCGATGAACGCATGACGGTCAAACTTGTAAATGCCGCATTTCTGAAGATGTTCAGGGTGAGCGAATCCCAGGTGATCGGAAGACCGGCCGCTGATTTTATCGCGGATATCAGTGACTTTGAGACGGCCTACCGGGAGAACCGCGAGGTTGTCGGCCAGGAGCTGGAAATCGTTGATCTCAATCTCTATGTGCGCAAGGTGATCTTTCCCATAAGGGATGAAAAGGTGGTTGCCTGCATAATGGTGGATATGACCAGAGAATGGGAACAGCGCCAGGAGATGGCCCGCCTGAAACGTGAGACGCTTGCAAAAGTGTCCATGGTGGTTGACAAGCAGATGCAGACCGCTCAGGAAGTGGCCGGGCTGCTGGGTGAGACGACGGCCGAAACCAAGGTCAGTCTGATCAAACTGCTGGAGATGTTTCGCGACGAAATTGAAAATGAATGACTATCTGGATGTATACAGCCGCAGCATCAACAAGGCCGGCGAGGAGCTCTGCGGCGACAAGATCACGGTTGTGCGTGACACGCAGCATACCCGGGCGGTCCTGTCCGATGGTCTGGGCAGTGGGGTCAAGGCCAATAGCCTGGCAACCCTGACGGCTACCATAATTGCAACCATGCTGAAAGAGGATGCTTCCCTGTCCGATGTAATTGCCACCATTGCTGGGACGCTGCCGGTCTGCCGGACCAGGGGGATCGCCTATGCGACCTTTACGGTTATCGATGTCGATCATGCCACCAATGGCTTCCGGGTGATCAATTTTGGAAATCCCGCGGTACTGTTTGTCAGCGGCGGCAGGTATGTGAACCTGCAGCAGAGAACCGAAACCTACTGCGACCGTGAAATCTCCTACTGCGAAGGCGAATTGCAGCGGGGCGATTTTCTGGGAGCGGTCAGCGACGGGGTCTGTCATGCCGGCCCGGACGGGGTTTTTAATTACAGCTGGGGGACGGATCAGATCGGAGCCTATCTGCAGGAGATGGTGGATAGAGAATATGATACAGCGGCCGAAATCGTCGATAGTGTGATGGATCACACCACGGAGCTCTATCAGGGAAAACCCGGGGACGACGCCTCAATGATCGGGCTTTATCTGCGGGAGGAAAATGCGGTGATGGTCTTCACCGGTCCGCCGGCGGACGAGGATGATGACGAGCCCGGGGTCATGAGTTTGCAGGCCTTTGCCGGCCGCAAGATAGTCTGCGGCGGTACCACCGGCAATATTGTTGCCCGGATTACGGGTGAGGAGATCGTCACGGATCTGACCTCAATGCGGGAGGACATTCCGCCCATAGCCGAGCTTAAAGGCGTCAACCTGGTGACTGAGGGCATCCTGACGGTCAACAAGGCCCGGGAACTGATCGAGGTTTCCGGCGGAGATATCAGCCGGCTGCCGGATGACCGCAACGGCGCGGTCATGCTGGCGGCTGAACTGCTGCATGCGGACCGGATTTATTTTCTGGTGGGACTGAGCATCAATCCCTACTACCAGAATCCGCTCCTGCCCGAGAGTATGTCCATCCGCCGTCAGAGTGTGGAAAGGCTGGCCGCCTGTCTGATGACGCTGCACAAGGATGTCACGGTGGATTATTGCTGAAGATAAAGGTGTCATTGACACTGTCGGGATCTTACCTATATTCATAGGTTTCATGAGATCAGCCGGGCGCAGGATATTTTTAGTGTTATTGCTGGTGCTGCTGGCCGCGGCCGCAGTCGGCATCTTGGATGCTTACCGTGAAATTCGCCGGATTGGTTCAGGCCCTATCTGGGAAGTGCCTTCGCGGATCTACAGTTGCGAATTTCTTATCCGACCCGGGGATGATATTGTTAAGACCGGCTTGCTCGGGCGTCTGGAACGCCTGCGTTACCGGCAGGTGGATTCGCCGCAGTCTGCCGGCGAATATTCGATTGCCGGCAGCCGGATGCTCATCCGGATCAGGGAATTTGATTATGCCGGCGGACATATGCCGCAGCAGGATGTGCGTCTGGTAATGCAGGACAGCCGGATAAAGACGGTTGCGGATGTAAAAGATGGCCGCTCTCTGGATTATGTCGTGCTGGAACCCGAGGTGATTGCCGAGATTTTTGACCGCAGCCTGGAAGACCGGACAGTGGTAACCCTTGATGAATGTCCGGACTTTCTGATCGATGCCCTGATCGCCACAGAGGACCGGCGTTTTTACGAACACCACGGAATTGATCTGCGATCCATTGTCAGGGCGGCCCTGGTAAATATGCGCCATGGCGGGATTGTTGAAGGCGGGTCAACCATTACCCAGCAGCTCATCAAGAATGTGTTCCTGACAAGCAAGCGTTCATATTGGCGGAAGCTTAAAGAGACAGTCATGGCCTTAATAATGGAGGGGGTCTATTCCAAAGAGGATATCCTGGAGATGTATGTCAATGAAGTCTATATGGGCCAGTGGGGGCATGCCGGCATCTACGGTCTGGGCCGGGCATCCCGGCTTTTCTTTGACAAGGATATCAGCAGACTGGAACTGGAGGAGGCCGCCTTGCTGGCCGGTATAATCAGGGCACCCAACGGCTATTCGCCCTATCGTTATCCCAACAAGGCCCTGGCCCGGCGCAATACGGTGCTGGCCCTGATGCTGGATGAAGATCATATCGATCAGGATCTCCATGACCGGACCGCCGACAGACCTTTGTGGCTGGCGCCGATGAAGCCGCGGAACCGTACGGCCCCTTATTTTGTCGATTATCTGCTAAATGAGATCAGGGACCAGTATCCGGTAAGTGCCCTTTCCCGGGGCGGCTACAGGATTTTCACCACCCTTGATACGCATGTCCAGAATATCTGCGCCGACCGTCTGGAACACGGTATACTCAATCTTGAAAAGACCCGTTCGGAGGTCCCGCTGGAAGGCGCTGCGGTGGTGCTCGATCCTGCCAGCGGAGAGATTCTGGCCATGGCCGGCGGCCGGGATTATTCGCTGTCGCAGTATAACCGGGCGGTGCAGATCAGGCGGCATATAGGTTCGCTGATCAAGCCGGTCGTGTATTATACGGCGCTAAGGCGGGGCTATACCCTGTCATCCTTTGTGGATGAGCAGCCGGTCAAGCTCAAGACCGAAGACGGCGAACTGTGGGAGCCGCAGAATTATGACAAGCGGCTGCACGGCCGGGTGATGCTGCGGGATGCCCTAGTGAATTCATATAATGTGGCAACGGTCAATGTGGGCCTGGATGTGGGGCTGGGTGATGTGATGACCGAAGTCGGTAGGCTGTTTCCGGATGTGCCGGCCAGGGAGAATCCCTCTGTTCTGCTGGGCGCACTGTCATGTTCACCTCTGGACGTGGCGCGGGCCTACTGCGCGTTTGCCAATGGCGGAGTTGTCTCTGATCCCTGCGGAATCCGCCTGATCATGAATGACAAGGGCACGGTGCTTTATCGGCGGGCCCTGAATGAAGGTCTTCCGG
Source organism: uncultured Bacteriovoracaceae bacterium (assembly GCA_964456565.1). Taxonomy (GTDB): domain Bacteria; phylum Desulfobacterota; class Desulfomonilia; order UBA1062; family UBA1062; genus CAYWBU01. The sequence continues at coordinate 15,703 of CAYWBU010000002.1, forward strand.
TACTGGATGAATCGGTGGTTTATGTGGTGGGTGATGCCCTGCTTGAAGTTGTCCGTTCCGGAACGGCAAAAAATGCGCAGATGTACGGGGTTCCGCAAGGACTGAAAGGCAAGACCGGCACGACCAATGATCTGAGAGATTCCTGGTTTGCCTGTTTTACCCCTGAAATGGTGGGGGTTGTGTGGCTTGGAAACGATGATTTTCTTTCGGTCAATTTGAGCGGCAGCAGTGGAGCCATGCCGATTGCCTCCATGATCATGGCTGCAATCGCCACGGACTGCAGCTGGGAGAAGCCGGAAGATGTGGTCTTCAAGGACATCGATCCTCAGAGCGGAAAGCTGGCCAGTCGCTGGGCCGACGACAAGCTGAGCCTTCCCTATGTTAGCGGAACCCACCCTACTGAAAAGGTAGAGAGCGATATTGAAGGGTTTTTCAAGCTCTTCAGATGGAAAAAGAAAAAGTAGCGTTAAGGCCTGGCTGTGGCGTTTTCAGGGCGAGTTTTGGCTTGCCCTTTATAAAAACTCATCTTATGTTAAGACGCTATGGATTTCGGGGTGAAACACTGCATCTGGCGCGATTTTGACAGAGATTCCGCCGGGTTTCGGCTCTGTCTGAGAAAGCTGCGGGTAGGGCCTGGGGAGGCTTGGGTTGGAAAAGGTTGAAGTTGTCACTGTTTTCCTGGTGTTTGAAGGAAAAGTTGCCCTGTTCAAACGCAGTGACAAGGTGCGCACCTATAAAGGGCTTTATGCCGCTGTCAGTGGCTATCTGGAAGGCGATCCGCTTGAACAGGCCAGGGTTGAGATCGAGGAGGAAACCGGCCTCACCCCTTATGAATATGCGCTGGTGAGATGCGGAAGACTTTTTATGGTTGCCGACGAAGATCTTGCCATTGAATGGCAGGTTCATCCTTTTCTGTGTGAAATTGTAAATCCTGAAAGCATTCGCCTGGATCGTGAACATGTTGAAGTGATCTGGGTCAGTCCTGATGAAATCGGCAAAAAAAAGACTGTGCCGGGGCTCGCGGAAGCCTTCCGGGCGGTCTCACGTTACCCCTTGAAGATGCAGGTGCTGCCCTTTGTTGAAGAATTGTGCAAAGATCGTGACCACGGGGCCCGGGAACTGGCGCTCAAGTCTTTTGAATTTCTTAAGACCGTGGCAGCTGAAACCAATGCGGCCGGCGGCGAAGTTCTGCTGGGAGATTTTGAGGTGGTCTGCTCCAGGATAGGACGGGCGCGCCCTTCCATGGTAATCATTGCGACTGCCATGGAACTGTTTATGAGAGAGATCCGCAAACTGCGCAGCCGGTCTCTGGATGAGACGCTGAGCGCCATTGAGAAGATTGCTGACAGGCATATGGATGAGATGCAGGCGGCAGTCGATGGGGCGGTGGCGCTGTTGCAGGCAGTGGTGCCACGTGGGGCGCGCATAATGATTCACTCTTTCAGCTCTTCGGTTGCGAAAGCGCTGGCGGTGCTCAGGGATTTGGAGTGTTCGCTGGTGGTAACCGAAGCACGGCCGGGTTTTGAAGGTCGGCGGACCGCTGTGTTGGCTGCCGATCTCGGTATGCCGGTGACCATGATCACCGATGCCGCGGCCGGAAGTGTAATGGCGGATGTGGATCTCTGTCTGATGGGGGTTGATGGCATCGAGCTTGACGGAACCGTGGTGAATAAGACCGGTTCGGCCATGATTGCCGCAGCGGCCTACGAACATGGAGTAAAGGTGTACTTTTTGGGAGAGACCCGCAAAATCAATCTTTCTTCCAAACCGATTGAGCTGGAGGAAATGGAAGACAATGAGATCTGGAAAGATGCCCCGGAGGGTTTGCTTTTCAGAAATATCTATTTTGATACAACTCAGCCAAAATATATTTCCGGCATTCTGCTGGAAACCGGAGTTGTGGAATCCTATCAGATCAGGATGACCGTGGAGGGACAACTTGGAAGGAATTGAGAGCTCAGCATCCAAAGGAGAGGCAGTCAGGAATGTTTTTTAGACGCAGACAGGAAAACGATAATTTTTTTACATTGCTGCATGACCAGGGGTGTAAGACCCTTGAGGGCCTGGAGGCGCTTTGCTGCTTTGCAACCGAGAACAGCCAGGCCAGCGCCGACAAGGTGAAGAATATTGAGCGCGAGGCGGATGATATCCGCCGCATAATAATTGACCGCCTCAATCATACATTTATAACTCCGATTGACCGGGAGGATATTTTTGCGCTTTCTCGGGCCATTGATGATGTGATGGACTATGCCAACACGACGGTTTATGAAATGCAGATCTACAAGGTGAAGGCCGATGCCCACATCATGTCCATGATCGGTATTCTGAAAGAGGGCAGCCTTGAGATTGCGGCGGCATTGAAAAATTTGAAGGCCTATCCGAATGTGGCCATGGAACATGCCAAAAAGGCCAAGGCGGCCGAGAACCGTATCGAGGAGGCTTATCGGGCATCACTGGCCCAGCTTTTTGAAGGTGATGATCCGGTTTACATGATGAAGATGCGCGAGGTTTACCGTCATCTGAGCAATGCGGCTGACCGATGTGACGAAGCCGCCGATATCGTTGCTGATATTGTTGTGAAAATGACATAGTTAGAGGAGATAGATATGAATATATATGAATGGTTGCGGGAAAATGCCAAAGACTGTCCGGAAAAGGTCTGTCTTAAATTCAGGAATCATGAGGTTTCCTACGGCGAGATTGCAAGGATGACACAGGCCCTGGGTACTGCCCTGCGCAAGACCGGGGTAAGCCGCGGCGACCATGTGGTCATTGTCCTCAACAACAGCATTGAATTTGTCGTGTCCTACATGGCAGTTGTGGGGATCGGCGCGATAGTGGTCCCGGTCAATCCTTCCTACAGCCCGCGTGAATTGAAGCATATCCTGAACGATTCGGCGGCCAAGGTGCTGATAATTGAAAAAAACAAGTTTTCCAACTATGAAAAGATCAGGGATGATGTCAGCCTGGAAGCTGTTATAACATCCGGAGAGGATGGTGATTTTTATTCGTGGGTCAGCGGTCCGGCCCAGGATATCTGTGAAGATATGGCCGCCGATGATGTAGCCGCCATGGTCTACTCGGCCGGGCTGACCGGTTACCCCATGGGTGCGATGCTGACGCACGGTAATCTGGATCATAATGCCGATCTGATGAGGCTCTGCATGAACTGCGGCCGGGATGACACCACCCTAGCTCTGATTCCGTGTTTCCATACCTTCAGCACCAGTGTGAACCTGCTTTCGATGCTGCGCTATGGCGGTTCGATCTACATGATGAAGGGCATGGATTTCAAGGAGCTCAGCCATGCCCTTAGCGATGGCGGCGTAACGGCCTTTGGCGGGGTTCCGACCCTGTTTTTCGGGCTGGTTCACCATCCCGATCTGCAGGATGTGGATTACAGCCGCATTCATACCATGATCTCAGGCGGCGCAGCCCTGCCGCTGGATTTCTATACAGCATTCAAGGAGAAGTTCGGCACTGATATCAGGCAGGGCTATGGTCTGACCGAAGCCAGTCCGGTGTGTGCGGTGAACAGTAAACATGTTCCCATTGTCCCCGAATCGATCGGTCCGACCGTCCCGGGGGTTGATGCCAGGGTGGTGGATGATGATGGAAATGATGTGGCCCCCGGTGAACACGGTGAACTGCTCTTCAGGGGCCCCAATGTGATGAAGGGATATTATGGGTATGAACGCGAGACCGCGGATATCATTAAGGACGGGTGGCTTTATACCGGCGATCTCGGTTACATGAATGAAGATGGCTATCTTTTTATCACCGGTTACAAGAAGGAGATGATTATCACTTCGGGCTTTAATGTATATTGCCGCGAAGTGGAACTTGCCCTGAATTCAATTCCCGGGGTCAGGGATTCGGCCATTACCGGTGTTCCGGATCTGATGCGGGGAGCCATCGTCAAGGCCTATATTGTCAGAGACAAGCCGGAGCTTTCGGAAAAAGATGTGAAACTGGCTGCCCGTAAAAATCTGGCCTCCTTCAAGACCCCGCGGGAGGTGGTTTTTGTTGATGAAATCCCGCGGGATGCCAAAGGCAAGGCCCTGATTGATAAGCTGGAAGGCTGACAGGTGTATCAATGCCGTCTGTGTCCTCGTGAATGCGGGATAGACCGAGACAGCCGTTCCGGCAGGTGTGGCGTCGGCTCTGCCCTGAAGATCGGGGCTGCTGTCGTTCACCGCGGCGAGGAGCCCCCTTTTGTTCATGGAGCCGGCTCGGGGGCTATATTTTTTTCCGGTTGTCAGATGGCCTGTTCTTATTGTCAGAATCGCCAGATCAGCCGGGGTGCTGAAGGTATAATCGTAACAGAACAGGAACTTTGCCGGTTGATACTCGATTTTGCCGAAAAAGGCTGCTCTAATATAAACCTGGTGACACCGACGCATTACACCCCCTGGATAACCAGTTCGCTCGAAAGGGCCTTTGACGCCGGCCTGGATCTGCCGGTGATCGTTAATTCCGGAGGATATGAGAAAATTGAAACCCTGAAATTGTGGGAGGGTTATGCCGGGATATATCTGATGGATCTAAAATATGGAGATAACCGGACAGCCAGGGATCTCAGCGGTGTGGAAGATTACTGGGACACGGCCCGAAAGGCCATCGAATGGCTGTATGACAGATACGGCCCACTGCAACTTGACGGATCGGGCAGAGCGATTTCCGGGGTGCTGATCAGACATCTTGTCCTGCCGGGCATGCTTTCTAATCCATTCAGTGTGCTTGAGTTTCTTGCAGAAATGTCGATAAGTTTACCGATAAGTCTAATGTCGCAGTATAATGCGACATTTTATGAGGGAACGCTTGAGGAAATGAGACGTGGCTTGGCACCTGATGAATATGAGGTGACAAAGGCAAGGGCTATGGAACTTGGTTTTGAAATGATTTTTGTGCAGGATGCAGGTGCAGATACTGTATATGTGCCAGATTTTAATACATGCAGGCCCTTTGGCGATTCAGAAAATTTTATAAGGAGAGGATAGGCAAAACAGGTGTATCTTCCCCCTGCTTGACCGAATGAGCTTTCATATCGGGAGGGTGGGGTGATGAATATTTAATTTCCTGAGCATATTTGCCGATGGTTGAGAATAATATGGACAAGATAGATAAAATACATCTCGAAAAATTTAAGCAGGAGACAAGGGAGCTGTTTCATCAGCGCACCTTGGCCATTCTACTGGTTGGTTTTATCCTTATCCCGCTCTTCAGTATTCTGGATTATGTGGTTGTCCAGGAATATTTTCAGCGGTTCTTCCTTTTCAGGGGACTGTGCGCGGTAGCATTTTTCCTGCTGCTGCTGACTTATTTCCAGGAATGGGGCCGGCAGCATCCGTTTGCCATGTCGCTGGTGGCCTATATTATTGCCGGCACAACCATTTCAATGATGACGGTCAGCATGGGATACGGATCGTTCTACTATGTTGGAATCTTGATGGTGCTGGTGACGTTTGCAGCCCTGTTGCCCCTGAATGTCCAGCAGGCCACCACGACCGGCGTAATGCTGCTGCTGATTTATGTGGTACCCCTGCTTTTGTTCAGTGAACCGGATCCCGATGCCCTGAAAATTTTCTTCAACAATTGTTTTTTCTTCAGTTTCTTCATCGTGATTACCGTGATCCAATGCTACGAGGATGACAAAGGCCGCAAACGCGAGTTTGCCCTGCGCATGGAACTGGATGTGCTGGCCGAACGGCTGTCATACTACGCCCAGAATCTGGAGGTTGAAGTTGAAAAACGGGCCAAAGAGCTCGAAGAGTCTGAATTCAGGTATCGGGAACTCTATGAGAACATCATCGATATTGTCATTCTGGTTGACAGAAACAACAAGATCCTCATGGCCAATCCGCGTTTCTACGATACCATCGGAATTCCAAACGGGGACAAGCTCGATTTCAGTCTGATAAACTTTGTACACAAGGCCGATGTTTCGAACGTTGAGGAAAACATGCTGGCCCGGCTGCTTAAGGAACAGAGCGTTCAGGACTTTCAGTTCCGGCTGGTGAGCAAACACGGCAAGGTTTACGATGTTGAATGTAATGCCAAGAGTATCAAAAAGGACGGAGCGCTTGTCGGCTTCCAGATGGTTATCAGGGATATTACCGAACGCAAACGTCTGGAACAGGACCTGATCGAATCCTACAAGAGTGTCCAGGAGGCCAGGACCGCCACGATCCTCGGACTGGCGAAGCTGGCGGAATACCGTGACGAGGATACGGGTACTCACCTTGAACGGATTCGTGAATATGCCAAGATCCTGGCGACGGAACTCAGAAACAAGGCCAAATTCAGGGAAACGATCACCATGGAATATATTGAGGACATCTACACCTCTTCGATTCTGCATGATATCGGCAAGGTCGGCGTCCCGGATTCCATCCTGCTCAAACCCGGCAAGCTCACCGATGAGGAGTTTGAGATTATCAAACGGCATTCTTCGCTGGGTGGCGATGCCCTGAAAGCGGTGTCTTCACAGTTGAAGGATAAATCTTTCCTGACCCTGGGCAAGGAAATCGCCTATTCCCATCATGAAAAATGGAATGGCAGCGGTTATCCGGATGGCCTCAAGGGAGAGGAGATCCCTCTTTCAGCCAGGATTGTGGCCCTGGCCGACGTGTACGATGCCCTGACGTCCAAACGGGTCTACAAGGATGCCTTCTCGCATGAAAAAGCAGTGGACATAATCAAGAGTGATTCCGGCAGCCATTTTGATCCCGATGTGGTGGAGGCCTTCCTGGCCCATGATGATGATTTCCAGCGGGTGCGGGAGGAATTGCATGAACAGGAAAAGGCGCAGGAAATGTCTGCCTGAAGCAGATAGCGGAAAGAAAAAAAAGGGGAGCAGCCTTCTCCCCTTTTTTAGTGTCTATTCGCTATGATTTTCTTTTTTATAGTTGGCCAGTTTTTTGGTTATGGTTGCGGCCTTTCTGGTATCCATATAAGACAGAATACCTCCGGCAATGTCACCTTTCATGTTCAGAAAGACTTCAACAGCCACATTGATATCAAGATTGTTCATGAGCTGGGCCGCCGCCTTGGGTTTCATGGAAGAGTAGATCTTCACCAGATGTCTGATGCGGTCATCGCTGATAACCCGATACTGTTCGACTTCCTGCCGGATGGATGCCTCAAGTTCCTCCAGGCGGGTGATCTTGGCGTTCAGTTCCGCTTCAAGATTTTTTAGCTCCACCTCGCGGTCATCCAGTTCCTGTTTGCGTTTGCGCAGGGCTTCCCATTCATCGTCAGTTGTATTTTCGGCCGGCTGCGCAGTCTGGGTCTGGACGGCCGGCTGGGCCGAGTCGCCGTCAGCTGCGATGCTTCCGGGTGAAAAGGCAAGGTATGCCAACATGATTCCGATGTTAACAACGATTGCCAGCACAATGATTTTTTTTGTCTTCATAATTCCTTCCCGTGTCTGGTTATGGCGATTTCATCGATGAACTGCATCTCAAGCCGGTTCTGTTCTTTGATGTAGCGATCCCGCTCAATCTGTTTGAGCCGGTTCATGGCCTTTGATTCGGTTTTGGCCTTCAGCAGGGTCTGGCGGGCTTCATCCTCAGTTATCCTTGCCTGGCGGAGTTGAATTTCAAGATCACCGATTGTAATCTCAAGATGCATGAGATAGGTCTGAAAATCCACGGCTTCGCCGGCGGTAATGCCCTGATCCATTCTGCTGATAAATTCCTTGCTGGTGGCGGCCTGTTCCGCTACGCGAGCCTGGCGCCGATCTTCCAGATCCTTGACCGTACGTTGCGCCGCGGCAAATTCCTGGAGCGCCTTTTCCTCATGAATCTTTTTTACCTTGAGAAGGGTTTCAAACCTGAATTTGAACATTACTCATTGGCCTCCGTCGGCAGGTTAAGAATGGCCTGCATGCCTTGGACAGCCTCTTCTATGCTGGATCTGTCCTCGATATTCTGTTTCAGGAACTCGTTTATCTGGGCGATGTAGCGAATTGCGTTATCGATCTCCGGATTGTTGCCTTCCACATAGGCCCCGATGTTAATGAGATCCTTAGCCTCCTCGTAGACGGCCATTATCTGGAGCATCTTGCGCGAAAGGCTTGTGTGCCTGGCGTCAACGATATCATTCATGACCCGGCTGACGCTCCTGAGGATATCGATTGCCGGATAGTGATTGCGGGCGGCAATGTCGCGTGAAAGGACAATATGACCGTCCACGATGGAACGGACCGTATCGGCCACCGGTTCATTGAAATCGTCGCCTTCCACCAGGACGGTATAGAGTCCGGTGATGCTGCCCTTGGAGGCATTGTTGCCAGCCCTTTCCAGCAGTTTGGGCATTTTGGCGAAACATGAGGGCGTATAGCCTTTGGTGGTGGGGGGTTCGCCGATGGCCAGTCCGATCTCGCGCATGGCCATGGCAAAACGGGTTACCGAATCCATCATCAAAAGGACATCTTTGCCCTGATCTCTGAAATATTCCGCCACGGCGGTTGCCAGGTAAGCCCCGCGAATCCTGATCAGGGCGGGCTGGTCCGAGGTTGCGGCAATAACTACCGAACGTTTGAGGCCCTCTTCACCCAGATCACGTTCGATGAACTCCTTGACCTCGCGGCCGCGTTCGCCGATCAGGGCGATGACGTTCACGTCGGCCTTGGTATGGCGTGCCATCATGCCGAGCAGGACGCTTTTACCCACACCTGATCCGGCCATGATGCCCATGCGCTGGCCTTTGCCCACCGTAAGGTTGGCGTTAATCGCCCGGATTCCGAGATCGAGGGGTTCGGTTATACGTTTTTTTCTGAGAGGGTTGAGCGGATTGCCGTAGAGCGGGATTTCCTTTTCGCCCAGGACGATCCCCTTGTCGTCAAGGGGGTTGCCCAGACCGTCCACTACGCGGCCAAGGAAGTTTTCGCCGATTCTGACCATGGGGTTGTTGCGGCGGGCCACGATACTGCTGCCGGGACCGATGCCGCTCAGGTCGCCCAGGGGCATTAACAGGACCCGGTTGTTTCTGAAGCCGACAACCTCGGCCATGATGGATGTCTGCATATCTTTTGAATATACCTCACAAAGCCCGCCCATGGCCGACCCGGGACCATGTCCTTCGATCACCAGGCCGACAATGTTGGTGACATTGCCCCTGACCTGGATGGGGTCGATTTCTTTTATAATCTGAGAGGCTTCTTTGAGACTATTCATTGTCTTCAAACAGAGATTCCTTGATAAGTTCGATCTGGGACGTAATCCGGGCGTCAATATCGCCGAATTCCGTATTGATTACAACTCCGCCACGTTCAATGGAGCTGTCTTCCACAAAGTTTACGGTCTTGCGGCCGCTGAGCTTTTTGCTGAGGATTCCTTCAATCTCACGGACATATTCGTAGTCGGAAGGGTGCAGCTTGACCTTGATTTCGTCAGTCTCCATCAGATGCTGTGACGCGGCCCTGACCGTATCAATGATGATATCCGGGGCGATTGAGACCTCGCGGTGGATGACTTTCTGGGCGATCATGAAAATGATCCTGAGGATCTGATCTTCATTCTTGAGCAGGAAATCACCGCGAATCGTTTCAAGGCCGTCCAGGGTTTTTTCAAGGGCTTCAAACAACGGTTCCAGGCGCTTGACCGCAATCTTCTGGCCTTGTTCCTGTCCCTGTTCAAGCCCTTTGTTGTAGGCATCCATTTCAATGGATTCCTTTTCGATGCGGGCTTTTTTGAGGATGCCTTCGGCCTTCTGGCGGGCCAGTTCAATCTTTTTTTCTGTGGATTCATCCACGTCTTTGAGATTAAAAGGCGAAACCGCATGCCGGCCGGTTTTGCCATTGCGCAGGATTTTAGACGAGGACATCTTCGCCGCCCTTTCCGCCGATGACGATCTTGCCGGCCGATTCCAGCTTGCGCACAACCCTTACAATGTTCTGCTGGGCCGTCTCCACATCAGAGAGTTTTACCGGACCCATGGCCTCCATATCGTCGATCAGCATCTCGGATGCCCGGGAGGACATATTGCCGAGGATCTTTTCCTTGAGGGGTTCGCTGGAGGTCTTGAGCGCCAGCGAGAGATCCTCGTTGGTGATCTCTTTGAGGATGGACTGGATGCCGCGGTTGTCGATACTGATGATATCCTCGAAGACGAACATCTTCTGCCTGATCTTTTCTACCAGATCGGCATCGATTTCCTCGAGCGAGGCAAAGATGTTGTTTTCGGAGGTGTTGTCCATGGAATTCATGATTTCGGCCACGGCTTCAATGCCGCCGACCTTCTTGCTCTCCATCGTTCCCATGGATTCGATCTCTTTTTTCAGGACAGCGTCCACCTCTTCAATGACACCGGAAGGAATGGTGCCCAGATTTGACATCCTGAAGATGATCTCGGGCTGGAGTTTTTCCGGCAGATTCTTGACTATCTGGGCCGCCTGGGAAAAATCCAGGTGGGCCAGCACCAGGGCGATGGTCTGGGGATGTTCACCTTTCAGATAATCCACCAGCAGCGCCGGATCCACATGCCGCAGCGACGAAAAGGCGGTGCGGTCCGTGGCCTGGCTGATAGAATCAAGAATCGGTTTGGCCTTTTCCTCGCCGAGGGCATCAACGAGGGCATGCTGCAGGAAGTCCATGCCTTTTCCGGTGACGCCGCTCATTTCATGGCTCTTGGTCTGAAATTCCTTCATGACCTCCTTGACCACAAAGACCGGAATGGTGACATCTTCAAGGGTGGCCATGCTGCGGCCGATGAGCCTGATTTCATAATCATTGAGTCCTCTGAAGATGTCGCGGGTGAATTCGTCTCCCATGGCCATGAGGAGGATGGCGGCTTTCTGTGCTCCGTCAAATTTTTTCTTCTGAGCCATTATTCTTTCTCCTGCAGCCAGGATTTTATAACAGCCGTGGCGCTGTCTACGTCGCTTTCCTTGATGTTTTCAATTGCTTTGCGCTGACCCATGACCGCCGATTTCATCTCATCGCTTTTGGCTGCGGCCGCCTCTATCTGGGCCATGTCTTCACTCTCGATCTGCGCAGTTTCCTCGCCCTCAATTTCCGGCTGTTCCTGCGGAACTCTTTCGACTGTCTTGACCGAACCCGACATCCATTTCATCATCGGCCTGATGACAAAAAGTAGAATCAGCAGAACGGTCAGCAGCGTCACGAGCGGTTTGATGAGCGATGTTATGAATTCGTTACGCTTGGCCTTTTCGGCCATGGCGAGCAGGTCGGCATCCTCCTGGGCAAAGGGCATGGAAGATACGGAAATGATGTCTTCGCGGTCGGCACTGTAGCCCACTGCATATTTGACGGCATCCTCGATGCGCTTGAGTTCGTCGTCACTGCGGGGCACAAAACTGCGATTGCCGTCGGCAGCGGTCTCGTAGGTGCCGTCAACCACGACCGAGATTGTAAGGCGTTTGATATCGCCGGGCGACTGGATGATCTCGGTCTGGCTGCGGGCAATTTCATAATTTCTCACAACGCTGCTGTTGCCGGAGTTGGCATTCTGGGGGATCTCGATGGCGCCGCCTCTGGCCGTGGGCAGGTTTGACTGGGTGCCGGGAACTCCGCCTGTCTCATCTCCTGTGCCGGAAAAACTGCCCTTGAGTTCTTCACTTCTGATAATCTGGATTTCAGGATCATAGTTGTCCTGGACGCTTTTGACCATATCCATGTTGACGTCGGCGCTGACCTTGACAATGGCTGCGCCGGGTCCGGCGATTTTTTCGAGCATTTCCTGGGCCCTGCTTTCCAGCATATGTTCGATATTATGTTTGACCTCCAGGTGATTGCTGGCGAAGCTAGCGGCGCTTTCCTCATCGCGGCCCTCGAAGAGGACCCGGCCCTTGATATCGACGATGCTGATGTTTTCGCTTTCCAGGCCGCGGATACTCTTGGCCGCCAGGTAGACGATGCCCTGCACCTGTGAATTTGAAAGGCGGCTGCCGGGTTTGGGCTTGACTACAATTGAGGCCTTGGCCGGCTGCTCATCTTCAATGAAGACACTCTCCTTGGGCAGGACAATATGCACGCGGGCGAAATCAACTTCCTCGAGCGACATGATGGTGTTGGCCAGTTCGTTCTGCAGGGCCCGCTGGTAGTTGATTTTCTGGACAAATTCAGAGGTGGAGAAACTGGTTTCGTCAAAAAGCGAGAAGCCCTGGCCGACGCCGCCTTTGGGAAGTCCCTGGGCAGCCAGAGTGAGCCTGGTCTCATATACATGCTGTTCCGGGACCATGACGGCCGTACCGCCCTTGGTAAGCTTGTAGGGAGTGTTACTTTCCTTGAGTTTCTGGACGATCATGGAGGCGTCGGTGTCGTTCAGGTCGGTAAAGAGATACTGGTAGTCGGGGGCTGTGCCCCAGATGATACTGACTGTCAGGATGGCGACTGCCAGCACAGCCAGTGCGACAAAACCCATCTTGCGGTTTGAATCAAGGGCATTGAATTTTTCCCTGGAATTGTTGATCAGTTCCCTGAATGTCATGTCAACCTCAGCAGCTGTTCATATCCTTCGATGATCTTGTTGGTGGCCTTAACCATGAACTGTACGGAAACACTGGCCTTCTGCATTTTTATCATGGCTTCGTGGATGTTGGTGGCATCGCCGTTGGCCAGATCAACAGAGGCCTTGTTGGCTTCGGTTACGGCATCGTTGGTGGCCTTGAGGGCCTCCTTGAAGGTGTCAAGAAAATCGGCCTGATTTTTATGGGGGCCGTCCTGCTGTTTTTCCAGACCGGAGATGGAGATGTCGAGCGGTTTTATCTGCATTATTTACTCCCGATGACCAGGGCCTTCATGGCCATATCCTTTTGTGATGCAATGGCCGTAGTGTTGGCTTCAAAGGCCCGGGTGGTTGTGACAAGGTTGACCATCTCTTCCATGATGTTGACATTGGGCATGGTTACATAACCGTCCTCGTCAGCATCCAGATGTCCGGGATCATAGATGCGTTTGCCGGGAGTCTGGTCTTCCCTGATTTCACTGACCGTGACGCCGGCGAGGGTATCTTCGAAACTGGAGGATTGGAAGACCACATCGCGCCGGCGGTAGGCTCCGCCTTCTTCCGTGCGGGTGGTCTGCGAGTTTGCTATATTGGATGAAATGGTATTCATCCTGGTGCGCTGGGCGCTCAGTCCGCTGGAGCTGATATCCATTGCTGTGAAAAGATCCATTTCTACACCTCTACCTTATATTGCTGATAATGTTCTTCAGACCTTCAAACTTTTTGGCGACATCCTGGGCTGCCGCAGTATACAGCAGCTGGTTCTGCGAAAGTTTCATCATTTCGCGATCGATATCGACCGTATTGCCGTCATTGCCGATCCTGGAAAACGGATCATCGACCACCTTGTATGCGGGAGCGGAAGCCTTCGAACCGGAAATATGCGCGGGGTTGGTGGTCTCCATCCGGAGCCGGGAGTCAAATTCTTTTTCGAAAGCTGCATCCTTGGCCTTGTACCCGGGCGTGTCGACATTGGCGACATTGCTTGCAATAACCCCCTGCCGGAAAAGGCGGTAGTCCATGACGGATTTCAGGCTTTCAAGGCTTTTGTCAAAGAGTCCTGGCATTTTTGCTCCTCCTTGACGTTAAACTTAGCAATAGTCGTACCAATGCCGTGATCGTTGACTGGGGGAAGCCTGGCTGGGGTCAGATGCTGGAATAGAGGTGACTAAACGTCGGAAATTTGACCATCCGACTTATATTCATTCAATTTGTTGCGCAGGGTGCGGATGCTGATCCCCAGGAGTTCCGCTGCCTTTGTGCGGTTGCCCCCGACCTCGTTCAAGGTAGATACAATCAGGCGCCGCTCCATTTCATGGATGGTTGTTCCCGGAGATGAATCGGCAGGAGAGGTCATCTGTTCGGAGCTGAGAATGATGGTGTCAGTGTCAATTTCTTGACCATCGGCAAGGATGATAGCCCTTTCAATAACATTTTCCAGCTCTCTGACATTACCGGGCCAGGCGTAGTTCAGCAGGGAATCTTTTGCCGCCTGGGTGAGGTGTTTTTCCGGAACGCTCTCGCGTCTGGAGATCTTGGTGATGAAATGGTTGGCCAGGGGCAGAATATCGCCGCGCCGTTCCCGCAGCGGTGGAATCTTGACCGGGATGACGTTCAGCCGGAAGTACAGGTCATGCCGGAACTTGCCGTCCTTGACCTCCTGCTCGATGCTGCGGTTGGTGGTGGCGACGACCCTGAAGTCGACGTTCACCGGGGCCTTTGAACCCACCCGGTCAACCTGTTTCTCCTGCAGGACCCTTAAGAGTTTGGCCTGGAGCCCGAGGCCGATTTCGGTGATTTCATCCAGCAGGATCGTACCGCCGTCAGCCTGCTCAAATTTGCCGGTACGGGGCGCATATGCTCCGGTAAAGGCACCTTTCTCATAGCCGAACAGTTCGCTTTCCAGCAGGGTTTCCGGGATGGCAGCCAGGTTGATGCCGATATAGGGCCCGCCTGAGCGTTTACTGTGGGTGTGGATATAACGGGCGATGACCTCTTTTCCGGTGCCCGATTCGCCCTGGATCAGGACCGGAGCCTGGGTGGGGGCAACTTTTTCGACAATTGCCATGACTTTGCGCATGGCCGGATCAGCGGAAATCAGGTCGCGATGGACATCACTGTCAGAAGCGGCCGGATTGTTGATCAGGGTCTGGAGGACTTCCTTGATCTGCTGGACCTTGAATGGTTTTTTGAGGAAATAGGCGGCCCCGATCTTGGCATAGTCTGCCGCGGTTCCCTGATAGCCGATCGCCACGGTTTCAATGTCCGGATAGACCTGTTTGGTGCCCTCAATCACATCCGCGAAATCATCGGCGATGATGGCGATGGTATGATTCCGGGGATCAATGGCCTCAAGAAATTTATCTTTTTCGGTGTAGGGGGCCGGGACCTGTCCCATATCCGCCACCAGTTCACTCAAAATGTTTACGATCTCGTTGTCCTGATCCAGAATGGCAATGGCCATTTCAGTCTCCCCCAAATCTGTTTTTTCGTTGGTTGTATTCGATGATGCTTTCTCCCAGGTCAATGTTCATCAGGGAGGTGCGGGCGGCATTTGCCAGCATGGGGCCTGTCTCTGCCCCGATAACCTCATTCAGGAGTTGTTTGGCCAGCTGGGTGTCGCCGTTTTGCACCGCAATCCCGGAAAGCTCAAATTTTGTCCACCATTTTCTATCAGAGTCGGGATAGTCTTCCAGCAGGTTGCGGTACAGCCTTTGGGCTGCTTCCGGGTTGCCGGCAGATTTGTACTGTCCGGCCCTGATGAATAGCGCTGATTCAATAACGGGTGATTTGAGGGTGGTCCGCATGCTGATGATCTGGTTCAGAACGGCGCTTTCGCGGTCTTTATCGTCCAGACGGCGATAGATGTCGGCCAGTTTCTCCAGGTTCTGCAGGCTGTATTCGTCCTGGCCTTTGGTGAACGGCTCGATAAACTGTGCCGCCTCTTCAAGCTGACCAAGGCGATAAAGCAGATTGCCGCGTTCAAACCTCATCTTGGCGGCCTGGGCCCCATCGGGATAATTTTTGAGATAAAGGCTGTTCCACTTGATGGCCTGATTGAGATTCCCTTGGGAAAGATCAATTTCAAATAGAAATTTCAGGGCCTGGTCTTTATTGCGGCCATTTGTGGAGAGGTACTGGCTGAAAAGCAGGGTAGCGTTTTCAAGGTCTCCTAGTTCATTTAAGGAGTTTGCAATTATATAGATAATTTCGGCCTGGGAAATTTCTTTCAGGAAACTTTCCTGATATTTCTGGTAAAGTTCCTGGATTTCCTGGAGCTGGTTTTTGTCGTAAAGATACTGAATGCGGTCAAGCATGCTGGTCTGGGCTTCGGCCATGGCATAGCTGTGCACGGGGTTGTCCTTTTTGGTGTCGATCCAGGCCCTGTAATAGGCATCGAAAGATTCGTCCCAGTCTTTGTGCCGGGCGTAAACCTGAGCCCGCCTGATTTTTACAATTGCTCCCAACGGACCCTGCATCTCGTCCGGCGGAATTTCAATGGTGTCATAGATGTCCATGATTTCATAGAAGGTGTTGTCTTTGAGGCTGCCGTCATCCTGCAGGTCGCGTTCCAGCATGATCTTTGCGGTCCTGAGCTTTGCGATTACCGTACTGTCGGTTCGGGGTGCCAGGTTCTCGACCTCGGCAAACATATGGATGGCCCGATCCCTGTCTCCCAATTGGTAGAGACAGTCGCCCAGGCGGACCAGATAGCCGGCCTTCTGTTTGGGATCTCCGATGTTGACCGCCAGGATGTAGAAGGTCCTGGCGCGGTCGAAATTCTGCATTTTGAATTCACAGTCGGCTATTCTGGCATAGAGGCCGGGATCTTTTTTGAAGAGCGCCGGATCCAGTTTCAATGCTTCATTGTAGCGTGTTTTGGCGCGGTCATAGGCGTTAAGTCCCAGGTAGGTGTCTGCCGTGGTAATCAGATAATAAGGCCTCAGCTGGTCCGGAATGCTGTTTTCGCCGAATTCCTTGACTCGGCGTTTCTCGGTCACAAAGGCGTCTTCAAACTGGCTGCGGCGATTGAGGATGTCGATTTCCTGGATATTGGCCTGGGCTGATATGGCCGTGTCCAATGACTCTTTCAGGAATCTGACATATTTGAGGGCCTCTGAATATCTGGCGGAAAGAATCAGCATCCCGGAGAGTTCCAGCATCAGGCGCTCTTTTTCCTCTCCTGCCGGCAGCATGTCCAGTGCATCGGAAAAAAGGATAACGGCTTCGCCGATCATGCCGTCGTCGCCATAAGGGTAGGCGGTCTGCCAGTAGGCCCGTCCGAGCAGCAGGAGCTCCTGCGGTGTCAGCATCAGCCGCTGGGGTTCGAGGAGGTCAATGCAGGCGGCGATATCGCCGTCATCAAAGGCCTTGCGGGCAATCTGCAGACGATCCTGCGGGTTCATATCCTCAAAGGTGCTGATGGTAATCACGATTTCCTGACTGATCTTGAGCGGAGTGACCTCCAGCAGGGTGTTTTCCTCGGGAGAGGAGAAGATATAGGCAGTTCCGTCTTTGACTTTGATTGTACCGTCAAAGACGAGGAAGGGGATGTTTTTTATGCGATTCATGACCTCATCGCAGGCGAGATCGCCCGCAAAAATCAGGAAGACCTTGTTGCCTGATTTTCTTACGGTCGGCCAGAAACCGTCCAGCATTGAGAATGTGGCGGTTACACCGCTGTCTCGGGCCTCATAGGTTATATTGTCAAAGGCACAGGGCCTTTTTCCGCCGACATTTGATTTGATATCGATCACATAGCGGAAAGGGTCTTCCAGCAGGAAGGCCTTGTATTCAAAATCGCCTTTGATATTGATGACAGCGTTTCTGCCGTCGTAGTCGATCTGGCGAATGATGAAAAAATCACTGATGGATGTTTTTTCACCGACCATGTATGAAAAATTGACGATCAGCTGGTCGGCGGACTTCTGGATTTCAGGTTCAAGACGGTAGGGCAGCTGGAATACGACCCGGACCTGTTCGGCACTGCCGCCTACCCTTAGGGACTGGCTCCAGGCGGGGGAGGCGCCCAACAGTACGGCAAGAAGTAATCCCAAGATTACCAAGGATCTGCCGGCTTTCGAATTTTTATTCTGCGATATTTTTTTCACCACGCTGTTGCAATTCAACTTCCGTGCCAGCTTTCTGAAAAAATTCGGTAAATCAGACCGGCCGGGAGATCATCTGGTCGACATCGCTGTTCTGGGCGAGGTTCTGCTTTTTTATCTTCTCAACCAGTGTGGTGCGGTTTAGCTTGAGCAGCTGGGCTGCCTGGTTTTTCACCCAATTGGTGCGATCAAGGGCCTGGATGATGATATTTTTCTCAAATTCACTGACAGCCGAGGAAAGGTCGATTCCGTCTTCGGGCAGTTCAAAGTGCGGCAGGAATGATGGGGACGATATCCGCGCTGAGCCCATAATCTTCTCGGGCAGGTCGGCGGCTCCGACTTCTTCCTGGTCGCAGAGGACGGCCAGCCTTTCGACCAGGTTTTCAAGTTCGCGTACATTGCCTGGCCAGCTGTAACCGTTCATGATTTCAAGGGCCTCTGCTGAAAAACTGTTGAGGCTGCAGGGATGCGTGGCGGAAAATTTTTCGAGAAAATGGCGGGCCAGAGGGGCAATGTCGCCACTTCTTTCACGCAGCGGCGGCAGGTTGACCGGAATGACGTTGAGGCGATAGTAAAGGTCCTCCCTGAAGCGTCCTTTCTCGACCTCTTCCTCAAGAACCTTGTTGGTGGCCGCAATTATTCTGACATCAGCCTTGATGGACTTGACCCCGCCGACACGTTCAAATTCTTTTTCCTGCAGCACCCTGAGCAGTTTGACCTGCAGGTTGGGGCTCATTTCGGCAATCTCGTCAAGGAAGATGGTGCCGGTGTTGGCCAGCTCAAAACGACCGATACGGGTGCGGAAGGCCCCGGTGAAGGCGCCTTTTTCATGCCCGAACAGTTCGCTTTCCAGCAGCTCTTCGGGGATGGCTCCGCAATTGACCGGTACGAAAGGGTTGTCGGCCCTGGGAGAGTTGAAATGGATGGCCCTGGCGATCAGCTCTTTGCCGGTTCCGGATTCACCCAGAACCAGAACGGTTGAATCGCTGGCGGCCACCTTTTCGACCAGGGTGAAGACTTTCTGGATCTTGGATGATGATCCGACGATGTTGTCAAAGGTGTAGCGGGTCTTGAGCTGCTGTTTTGCCTGTGAATTCTGATCCCGCATATCCAGATATTCAATGGCTTCGTCAAGTGCCAACCGGATGTCGTCGGCCTTGAAGGGTTTCTGCAGATAATCGAAAGCCCCATATTTCATGGCGTCAACTGCAGCCTTTACTGATTCCGTCCCGGAATACAGGATGACAAGTGCTTCGGGATGGGTTTCCTGTAAATATTTCACCATTTGAAGACCGTCCATTTCCGGCAGGTTCAGTTCGCTGATAACGATGCAGGGGCCGTTTTCGGGAACCTTCTGGACAGCTTCCTGTCCGTCGGAGGCAAATTCAATCCGCAAATTTTTGCGGGAGATAGCTTCACTGAGATATTCTCTGGTCTGAATTTCGCTGTCGACAATCAGGATTGTGTATTTAGTCATCTGTGGCGAATTTAGCATAAAAAAAAGTGAGCGTCAATATTTAGACGCTCACTTTTGCTTGTAAAATAAACAGTTATCTTATGCGGGAATATCGTTTACCCTGTCACGCATGTCCTTGCCGGTCTTGAAAAACGGCAGGCGTTTGGATGTGACCTGAATTTTCTGTCCGCTTTTGGGATTTCTGCCGACATAGGGCTTGTAGTCGCGCATCACGAAGCTTCCGAAACCTCTGATTTCAACCCGCCTGTTTTCCTTCATGGCCTGGACCATGGAAGAGAGGATGGTATTCACAACAGCTTCGGCCTTTTTAGGATGCAAGGCCATCCGCATGGAAAGTTCTTCGATCAGTTCGGATTTATTCATATTGCTCCCTCCTGACTAATAATACTTCTAAATATAAACAGATGCCATATGGAGTCAAGTTTTTTTCTGTTTTTCTAGCATCTTATATAGTTCGGCAATTTCCCCGCGACGTAAAGGCCTGATTTCGCCGGGTTGCATACCTTTAAGGACTACGGGGCCGACAGCGACCCGTTTGATGGAGGTCACCTTGAGTCCGACTGTCTTGGCCGTTCTTTTGATCTGGTTTTTGAGGCCCTGGCGCAGAACGATCTTCAACTTCGATGAATTCCGATCGCCTCCCAGGCGGATGATTTCAGCCGGCCTGGTCTTGCGTCCGTCAAGGATTACTCCGGCGGCCATCTGTTCCAGCTGTTCGTTGCTGGCCCGGGGGGTGACGCCGACGATGTATTCCTTGGGCAGCGAAAAGTTGGGGTGATGGATGGAATTGGCCAGTTCGCCGTCATTGGTGAGCAACAGCAGTCCGCTGGCATCGTAATCAAGCCTGCCGGTGGGGAAGGTTCCCTTGTAGATGCTGGGGATATAATCCTGAATGCAGGGTCGCCCCTGGGGGTCATTCAGAGTTGTAAGGACATTGCGCGGTTTGTACATTGCCAGATACAGCTTTTTCTGGGGTTCAATGGTCTGCCGGCCGATTCTGACGATGTCTTTTGTCGGATCCACCTTGTCGCCGGCAACTGCCGGGCGGCCGTTGATGGTGACCCGGCCGGCCGCGATAAGTTCGTCGGCCTTGCGGCGGGAGATGCTGCCTGTCATGGCGATGTAGCGGTTAATGCGGATCGGTTCCATGCAAGCCCCATACAACAGGTTGCAGGTCTGTCCAAGAAAAATCTTGGCTGCGAAAGCGTTATCGGGCAGCATTGGGCATAACGGGGATTTTCTGCCCGAGCCGTATTCCCTGCAGGTCAATGCGGGTGTCATATGCCAGGATTTCCAGGCCGGTTTTGCTGGCGCTGTGCAAGTCTGCGGCATACTTGGGATCTATCTGGGCCGCCGGAGCGAAGGTGTTTGTATCGGAACGCTGGATCAGGAAAAACAGGACCGCGCGCTTCCCCATGGCGAGCTGGTCTTCAAGCTCCCGGATATGTTTGCGGCCGCGGGCGGTCGGCGCGTCCGGAAACATGGCCAGCCCGTTTTCAGCCAGGGTGCAGCTCTTGACCTCCACCAGGCAGTTTCCATCCAGCAGGATGTCGATGCGGGAATTTTTTCCGTAATTGACTTCGGTCCGCAGGTCCTTGAATCCGGACAACTCCGGAATCAGGTCTTGCAGCAGGGCGGCTTTGACGGCCTGGTTGGCCCTGAGGGTGTTGATCACCACCAGGGATTCGGGGTTGCGAGTCATTTCCCAGGTGTAGGCATATTTTCTGGCGGGATTGCCGGAGCGGCTCAGGTAGATCTCCTGCCCGGGCGCACCGCAGCCGGTCATGCGGCCGGAGTTTGGGCAGTGAACGGTCAGGGTGCTGCCGTCTGTCATGCGGACATCCGCCAGGAAACGCTTGTAGCGTCTTATCAGTCTTGCGGGGGTCAGCTCGGGCCATGTGATCAGAAGATTCTGCATCCTGCGGGGCTAGCATCTTAAGGCTGTTATTTCAAGCCTATCCTTTTGACACCCCGAAGGCCTTGGGGTATAAGTCGTGCCCATGAGCGAGATGATTGCAAGAATTGCCCTGCTGGCCGTGCCGGTACTTTTTTCGATCACCTTTCATGAGGTGTGCCATGGCTATGCCGCCTACCGTTTCGGTGACCCGACGGCCAAGATGGCCGGAAGGCTGACTTTGAACCCGTTGCCGCACATTGACATAGTGGGGCTGATCGTGCTGCTGGTCACCAGCCGTATCGGCTGGGCCAAGCCCGTTCCGGTGGATGTGCGTTATTTCAAGCATCCCCGGCGGGATATGATGTGGGTGGCCCTGGCAGGACCGGCCTCCAACCTGTGTCTGGCCGTGCTGGCCGCCGTTGTGTTCAAATTTGTGGGTCCGGTTCCGGCCCAGGATTCGGTCATGTTTCCGTTGATAAAGATGTTGGAGATAACGGTCTGGATAAATGTGGGGCTGGCGGTCTTCAACCTGCTGCCCATTCCTCCGCTGGATGGCGGGCATATCATCGAAGGACTGCTGCCGGCAAGGCATGTGCAGGCCTGGAAAGAGTTTGAACGTTACGGGTTCATCATCCTGATCGTCCTTATATTTTTCACCCGGGTGATCGATGTCGTGATCATTCCGATCATTGCCACCGTGGGGACATTACTGTTCAGCATTTAGAGGGGAATTATGAGTAAAAAACGTATTGTTTCGGGTATCAGACCCACCGGGTCGCTGCATCTGGGGCACTATCTCGGTGTCCTGAAAAACTGGGTTGAACTGCAGCAGGAATATGACTGCCTGTATTTTGTGGCCGACTGGCATGCCCTGACCAGTTCCTACCGTGAACCGGAGATTATCCGGCAGTCGGTGCGCGATATGGTTATCAGCTGGCTGGCGGTGGGGATCGATCCCGAACATTCGATCATCTTCCGCCAGTCGGATGTCAAGGAACATGCCGAATTTTTCCTGCTCTTGTCCATGATTACCCCGCTGGCCTGGCTTGAACGCAATCCGACCTACAAGGAGCTCAGGCAGGAACTCAAGGAAAAAGACCTGAGCACCTTCGGTTTTCTGGGATATCCGGTGCTGCAGGCCGCGGATATCGTGATCTATGATGCCGACCGGGTTCCCATCGGCGAGGACCAGCTGCCGCACCTGGAGCTGACCCGCGAGATCGTCAGGCGGTTCAACTATATCTATGGTGGCGGCGGCAACGGCGACGACGAGAAACCGCAGGAAATCCTGGTGGAACCCAAGGAGATCCTCACCAAGGCGGCCAGAGTGCCGGGGCTTGACGGCCGCAAGATGTCCAAATCCTACAATAATGCGATATTCATCGATGAATCGCCCGAATCGCTGCGGCAGAAGGTCATGCAGATGCTGACGGATGCCAAACGCATGCGCAAGGCCGACCCCGGCGAGCCGGATGACTGCAACCTCTTTCCCTTCCACGAATATTTCACCACTGCAGCGGACCGCGAGCAGATTGTCAAGGGTTGCCGTGATGCCAGCTGGGGCTGTGTTGACTGCAAGCGTAAGCTGGTTGAAAATCTTGAGGCCGAATTCGGTCCAATATGGGAGAAGATCGCCTATTACCGCGAGCAGCAGAGTCTGGTTGACGACATCCTGGAACAGGGTGCCGCCAGGGCCAGAGCCCTCTCGGAAGAGACCATGCAGCGGGTAAGGGAAGTCATGCAACTGACCGGTGATGATAAATCCTGAAGAAAACTTTGTCCTTCAGCTGTCGCGCTTTGAGGGTCCGCTGGACCTGTTGCTCTATCTGATAGAGAAGAACAGGTTCACGCTGGAGGACCTGGAGATCTGTCCGATCATCGATCAGTACCAGCAGTACATGTCTTCAATGCGGGCGCTGGACATTTATATGGCGGGTGAATTTCTGGAAATGTCATCCTATCTGATCTGGATCAAGTCCTGCCTGTTGCTGCCGCATGAACATGAAGAGGGCGATGATGACGCGGAAAGTCCCGTCCAGGAATTGAAGGAGATGCTGATCGCCTACCGGGCTATCCGGGAGGCCTCGCGTGAACTGGCGGGGCGGCCGCGGCTTTTCCGTGACCGCTTCCCGCGCGGATCCACGGAGATCGAACCCGGCCTGGCCGAAACAAGTCTGGCCTCTCTGATGCAGGCCATTGATGCCATCAAGGCCCGCACCCGGCACTATGTCATCCGGAAGGCCGAACCGCGCC
>CAYWBU010000002.1:38921-43485 GCA_964456565.1 uncultured Bacteriovoracaceae bacterium
GTCATGGCCCGGATACATGCTTTGCTGAAGACCAGGGGCAGGATCGAACTTGAGGAGGCCGCTCCGGGGGGATCCCGCTCCGAACTGATCGCGGCCTTTATGGCGGCATTGGAGCTGTCCAAGGCTTCGGTGGCGCATTTGCGGCAGAAGGGAATGTTTGCAAGGATATTCATTGTGAATCGCTAGACAATTTCTCGGGAGTCTTGGCATGAAAAATCGTGAAATCATTGAAGCTCTGATTTTTGCTACAGCAGGGGCCCTGCCGGTGGATGAGATTGTCCGGATTCTGCCGGATCTGACCGGGGCCGAGATCGAAACCCTGGTGCAGGAACTTAATGCCGAATATGCCCGCTCCGGACGCAGCTTCCGGATTGATGCGGCCGGCGGCGGATATATGTTTGTCACGCTTGAAGGCTACAGCCATTTTCTGAAAGGACTGCGGGAACCGGTCAGGCTGTCTAACGCTGCCATGGAGGTGCTGGCGGTGATCGCCTATAAAGGCCCCTGCACCAAACAGATGGTGGACAGTATCCGGGGAGTTGACTCGTCATCGTCGTTAAAGAGCCTGCTGAAGGCCGAGCTGATTGACGTAAAGGCCGGAAAACCTTTGCGCTACAGGACGACGCCGCTATTTCTCGAGGTGTTTGGGCTTGATGCGCTGACGGAACTGCCCGATATGCAGCAATTTGAGGAAATCTATGCCGACGAGGTGTGAGTGGCCTATATAAAAGAAAAGGCGGGCAAGCCCGCCTTTTCTTTTTAGCTTATGATGTCTACAGCGGTTTACGAATGTTGAGGAAAAGGTTGACTCCCTCGGGTTCTTTTTCGACCGTCAGTTTGGCGTCTTCGGGCAGACCGCTGGCCAGCTCCTTGAGTTCCTCCTCACTGCGATGGATCAGGAACCATTCTGAGCCATATTCCATGATGAACCGCTGCGGGTTGTAGAGCCCGAAGTTGCCGACAACCAGCAGGGCCCCGGGTTTCAGGAATGAATACATCTTGTGGATCAGGCGGTTAGCCGCCCTGTAGGACAGGTAGTCGAAAAGGCCGGCGGTATATACCAGGTCGGCGTTGCAGTACTGGTCCTTTTCCTTGTCCTTGCCCACGATCAAACGTTTGATGTTATCCTCAATGAAGCTGATATCGATATCTTCACGTTCGCTTACCATGGGCTCGATTCTGTTTTTTGCATTTTCGAGGGCCAGGGTATCCTGATCCATGGCGATAACTTCAGCCTTGATGGGCAGTTTGACACCTTCCATGGATTTGAGGATGTCATAGATCTCGAGGCATGGCCCGCAGGCAATGCTGATGATCCTGGCGGTGTAGCCCGGGCTGAAAGGTTCCACCACTTCCTTCAGTTTGCCGCCGAGGTAGGCCCGGCGGTTGCGTACCGCCTTGGATGCCGAACCCTCGCAGTCAATTTTGTTGAGTACCTGGGTGAAGAGGTCCTCTCCTTCAAATTCATTGCGGTAGATGGTGTTCATCATCTCGAAATCGCCAGCATATCCGAGCGGCTTGGTAAGGGCCCGGTTAAAGAGCGCGGACTTGACAAAGAACTGGTTGAGTCTTTTCTGGAAAAATTCCCTGTGGATAAAATGCTGCTTGGAGTCTGTAAAGCGGCTGATTATCCTGGTGAAATGATCATAATAGTTTTTCAGCTCCTCATTGAGGGCGTCAAAAGTCAAAGTTCGCAGGGTTTCTTCCAAAGCCGGCCGGATCTCTTCCGGTTCGGCCTCGATTTCCTTGGCTTCATTGTTAAGTTTCTCCTGAAAGCCCGAAAGGATGAAGTGCAGATGGGATGTCAGATGGACAAATTCGGGATCCAGATTTTCCTCGATGGCCATGGACTGGATAAAATCGAGGAAGTCATTCTGCATTTGGCAGATCTTGTCCATTTTCTGGATGGAGTAGATGTCCATGAGCCGGTCGTCAAAGGTGCATCCGATTCTGGATATCTCCCCCCCATCTTCATCCTGAATATGAATTATCGTGGCTGAGCAGGAGTGAACTTCCTGGTCCAGGGAGTAGAACCGCAGGTCCTTGATGATGTCTCCGATCTTGAACAGCAGACTGCCGTCTTCAAGCATAAAAGACAGCCCCGTCCGGGAGTAATCTTTTACAAGGCAGGTCCTTTCCACATCCTGGAAATCATGAAAGCGCACAACTTTGGTGGTGTCATTTGTATCCACCGTATATCTTAAGTCTCGGCTGAGCCTCAAAGTTCCCTCCTCAAATTTAAATCACAGCTTTAGAATCGGCCATCTCTTTAAATTACTTTAACAATTCTTTTTTTATATCTGCCTGTGAGCATTCGCTCATGTCACCGCATATTTTTCCCACCGCATGCCTGATAGCCGGCATAACCGCATCCAGACTGGTGCCGGCTCCGTCCGGACTGCCGGGAAGGTTGATTATCAATGTACTCTTCCTGATGCCGGCAACGGACCTTGACAGCATTGCGTGCGGAGTCTTTTTCAGACTCTCCGTTCGCATTACTTCTTCCATACCTGGGATTCTTTTGTCAATAACCGCCATGGTGGCCTCGGGGGTGACATCCCGCGGTGATACCCCTGTTCCTCCGGTGGTGATGATCAGGTTTAAGCCCTTGTTGTCACTCCAGTCCTGGAGGCAGGCAGTGATCTCGCTGAAGTCATCGGGGATGATTTCATATAATTGGGTTTCGATGGCTTGGGATTTAAGGATGTCAATGACCAGCGGACCGCTGCCGTCTGGCCTTTGACCGGCAGCCCCCTTGTCACTTAAGGTCAAAACCCCGGCTCTGATCATTTTGCAGTCCTCAGTCGGGACTGCGCCAAAGTTACCAGCGCCCGGGGAACGGCCTTGCTGCGGGCGATCTGTTCCAGGTCACGCCGGTTCAGCAGCGGCACAATCTTCATGGCGGTGGGCAGGGGCGTCTTGGGATTGTTGATCAGGGTCACCTTGACGCTGTAGTTCTTGAACCATTCCCGCTTGCCGGCAATGAAACGCAGGACCTCATCATTTATCTGACGGTTGGCGGCGATGGCAACCACTTCACTTTCGGTGATCTTGGCCGACTGAATCACTGCCATCTGGACCAGCTTGTTGGAATCGCGTATCAAGGTGGTGCGATCTTCCTTGGTGCCCTTGCGGGCCAGTTCCATTTTCTGGGCAACCGTCATCTGTTGAATCTTTTGCAGAGAACTGAGTTCCTTCTGCTCTGCAGAGTTATTTTGCATCTTTTTCAGACTGCCTTTCGCTGATTATTTTTTCCTGAATATTGTAGGGGACCGGATCCATATGTGAAAAGCTCATGGAGAAGGTTCCGCGTCCGGATGTCATGGATGTCAGTTCGGATGCGTAGGTGAGGATCTCGGCCAACGGAACCTGGGCCTTAAGTTCCTGATATTTGCCCTTGGCGTTCATGCCTTCGATCTTGCCGCGGCGGCTGTTGATGTCGCCCATGACATCGCCCATGGCGTCTTCCGGGACGGTTACGGTCATGTCGACGATGGGCTCCAAAATGATGGGTTTGCACTGCTCCATGGCCCTTTTGAAGGCCATGGACCCTGCGATTTTAAAGGCCATTTCCGAAGAGTCGACATCATGATAGGAGCCGTCAAAGAGGGTGACCTTGATGTCGACGACCGGACTGCCTGAAAGCGGCCCCTGCTGCATGGATTCAAGGATGCCCTTTTCAACGGCCGGGATATAGGTGCGGGGAATCACGCCGCCGACAATCTTGTCGACGAATTCGAAGCCCTTGCCGCGTTCGAGCGGTTCCATCTCTATCCAGCAATCACCATACTGTCCGTGTCCGCCGGACTGTTTCTTGTGTTTGCCCTGAACCTTGGCCATGCCGGTGATGGTCTCCTTGTAGGGAACCTTGGGCGTATTGAGGTCCACTTCCACCCCGAAACGGCGCTTGAGCCGGTCGACTGCCAGTTCGATGTGCAGCTGTCCGAGGCCGGAAAGGATGAACTCGCCGGTCTGTTCGTCACGATGGACCTTGAGGACGGGATCCTCGTCCAGCAGTTTCTGGATGGCCGGCAGGATCTTGTCGACATCGGCCTTGGTTTTGGGGCTGACCGCCATGTTCATGATGGGATCGGGAAAATGCGGTTCGGGCAGGGTGAAGTTTGCCGTGTCACTCAGAAGGGTGTCGCCGGTCTTGGTCTCCTTGAGTTTTGCGACGGCAAAGATATCGCCGGGGCCGACCTCGTCAATCTGCGACTGGTTTTTGCCCTCGAGGATCATAAGTGAACCGACCCTTTCCTTTGCATCTCTGCTGGCGTTATAGATGTTGGAGTCGGGCGAGAGTTTGCCGGACAGACACCTGATGATGCTCAGGGTTCCGGTGTAGGGATCGCTCATGGTCTTGAATACATAGCCGCAGAAGGGCTCGTTTTCGTCGGCTTTGATTTCCTTGGTGTTGCCGTCCTTGTCCTTGAGTTGGGGCAGGGCCAGGGTATCGGGGGCCGCCATGCTCTCAACGATGAAGTCCATCAGCAGCTGTACTCCGATGTTGCGTAGAGCTTGTTGTCCGCGTTCTCGCGGACCGCGCACGTGTTGAACACGACCA
>CAYWBU010000002.1:43495-49383 GCA_964456565.1 uncultured Bacteriovoracaceae bacterium
ACCGGCGAAGACCGGAAGAAAAGATCTGTTTTTAATCCCTTCCGCCAGGGCCGCAAACAGTTCTGCGGAGGAAAGCTCCTCGCCCTCAAGATATTTTTCCATCAGGTCATCGTTTACTTCGGCCAGGTCTTCAACCACCTGGCTGTAGATGTCGTCCAGTCGTCCGGAAAGGTCAGCCGGGACCTCGGCTTCGGTCATTTTGCCGGACCCGTCGCTTTCAAACATGTAGGCCTTTTTATTTATAACATCGATGACTCCCTTAAAATCGGCCTCGGCGCCGATGGGGATGGTCAGAGGCAGGGGCTTGATGTCCAGGATCTCCCTGATATCATCAAGGATCTGATCGAAATTGGCATTTTCTCGGTCCATCTTATTGATGAACCCGGCGCAGGCAAGGCCTTCATCGACTGCCAGGTTCCAGAGGGTTTCGGTATGCGGGCGGATTCCGCCGACTGCCGAAAAGACGAAGATGGCATTTTCGGATGATTTCATGGCCAGGATGGCCTCAGACTGGAAATTGGTATCACCGGGGGTATCCAGAAGGTTTATACCGGAATTCTTCCACTTGTAATTGTGCAGTGCGCTGAAAACAGAGGACTGTCTTTTCTGTTCTTCAGGCTCGAAATCCAACACAGAATTGCCCTCCAGCACCTTGCCGAGTCTGGTGGTGGCTTTCGCATTGAAGAGCATGGCTTCGCCGAGGCTGGTTTTACCGGAGCGCGTCTGTGAAACGAGAATTATATCCCTAACAGTATCAGTGGTATACCTTCTCAATTTTACCTCCCTTTCATAACCAGAATGTGGCCATAGCCTACTTAAATCATGCACTTTAGTCAAGCTGTCTGTCTTTTGGGGGTTGCACCGGATCAGTCGAGTATGTTAGCCAAAACGGTTTCTCAAATTACGGATGCGGGGGCATTGCAGCAAATCCAAAAGTCGGTTATATGAAACGGCATGTGGAGTGATATTGTCGGCCATGCCGCCCAGATTGAACTGCTCAAATCATATGTTGACCGCGACCGGGTTCCGCATGCGTTGCTCTTTACCGGTCTGGAGGGTCTCGGCAAGAGCCGGGTGGCCCGGGAACTGTTTAGGGCCATAAACTGCCAGACCACGCCGGGAGATCCCTGCGGTTCCTGTCCGGCCTGTCTTAAAACGGAAAACAAGACTCATCCGGATCTTGTATGTTTTGAGCCGCCGTCTTCCGGGAAACAGATTGATCTGCTGCGGGGAGTGTTGGCGGACATCCGACTGAAACCCTTTGAGGCCCGCACGCGGATGGTGCTGATTGAGCCGGCCGAGAGGATGAATAAGTCAAGTTCCAATGCGCTGCTCAAGGCCCTCGAGGAGCCGCCCGAGGCGACCATTTTCGTGCTGGTTTCGCATAAGCCCAATTTGCTGCTGTCCACGATAATCTCCCGCTGTCAGACGCTCAGATTTGCGCCGATCGAAGGCGGCGGTTATCGCAGTGCCAATGTTGATCCGCTGCTGCTTAAGCTGTCAGGCGGAACCATGGGCGGGCTTTCACGGCTGGAAAAGGCGGATGTGCTCGGATTTCGTGAGAGCCTGATCGAGGTCCTGAACGGCGGTGATCCTTTTGCGCTGGCCGCCCGCCATGTTCCTGAAAGCAAGGAAGAGATTCCCTATTATGTTGCCGTGGCCGAGTCGGTGGTGAGAGATGTGCTGCTGGTCTTCAATGGTGGTGATCGTGTAATAAACCCCGAAATCGCCGGCTGCGAGCTGCGCCGCCTTTCATATCATGAGATGGAATCGATCAGTGCGGGCATCGGCGCTTTGCGCCGCGGCGCGGGTGAGAACCTGAATCTCAAGATCGCCTTTGCCGATTTTTTTCTGCGTCTGAGCCGTCTGGCGGCCTGAACGCCGCGTCCTACTCGGCCGGTCTGCTCCAGCGGGATTTGAGTGGCCGTTTCTTCAGCAGGACATAAATGGCGCCGGTCCCTCCGTCACAGGGTCTGGCAGAACAGAAAGCCAGCACCAGATGTGCAAGTTCCCCGGTGGAGATCCATTTCATAACGCTTTTCTTGAGGACCGGGCCCTCCTGGGACGACAGGCCACGTCCATGGATAATCAGCAAACTGCGGTCGCCCACGGCATGGGCATTGATGATGAAGCGTCCCACTGACAACCGGGCGGCCTGGCGGTCCATGCCGTGCAGATCCAGATGGGCCTGAACGGAAAAATCGCCGTTTTTCAGTTTGCGCATGGTCTGCGGGTCAATGGGAATTGCATGGCCTTCAACATATTCACCGGTTGCGGTGATGTCGAACCGGGCAGTGCCCTTTACAAGAGCCTTTAATTCCTGCAGTACTTCAAGGTCGTCGTTCCGGGCGGCGCCCGGGGTGTTTTTGCGGGCAGCGGCATCCGGGTTAAGTGCGACGCGGTCATTGGGAGCCAGCGGGGTCACGTCCTGCATGGCCCCGATAAAGAAGTCCCTGTCGGTTGTCTTTATATTTGCTTTTTTGGCGGATGTTTTACGGATTTTAGGCTCTTTGGGCTTGACTTTATATTTTTTTAAAGCAGTAAATGGGGTATTGAAACCATCGTCTTTTTTCATAGGGCTGTTTTAGCAAAAAAAAACGGCCTACTCAATGAGGTGGGAGTAGGCCTCAAAAAGGAGGTCTATAGCGTTGAAAGGTATGCTATAGTTGCGCTCACTATACTTGCGATCTTGATTGTGTCAAATACAAAGATCCTATTGGATGGTTAGATATTAATAAATAGACGAAGAGGGAGTTTATGAATATTCATCAGGTAAAGATTTTTTATATGGCGGCCCAGACCCTGAGTATTACCAATACCGCTAAAAAGATGCGGCTTTCGCAGCCTTCGGTAAGTATCCAGATCAAGGACCTTGAGGATTCCCTGAATGTCAGGCTTTTTGACCGGATCAACAGGAAGATATCCCTGACCGATGCCGGCAAGGTCTTTTATGAATACTCCGAAAAACTGCTGGGACTCATTGACGAGATCAACGGCGTCATGAGCGAGTTCAGCGGCGGCGATGCCGGCAAGGTGCTGATCGGTGCGCCCAATACCATCGGCAACTATGTGTTGCCCAAGTTCCTTGGTGAATTTAAGGATATGTACCCCAAGGCGGAACTGGCCCTGAATATCCGCAATCGCCAGGAAACCCTGGAACAGTGCATGGCCGGTGAACTTGATTTCGGTTTTGTCCAGGATGATCCTTCCGATAATCCGGATATCGAGAGTACGCTGTTTATGCAGGATGAACTGGTGATCGTCTGCTCGCCCAAACATGAACTGGCCGCTGAAAAATCGGTTACGGTGCAGGCCCTCAAGGATGGGAATGAAACATTTATCCTGCGCGAAGAGGGTTCGGGAACCAGGACCCTGATCGAGAAGTGGGCCGAGGAACTGGATTTCAATCCCAAGGTGGCCATGGAACTGAGTAATCCCGAAGGCATCAAACGGGCAGTCGAGGCCAATCTGGGGATTGCCATCATGTCGAAGAACATCATCGGAACCGAAATCAAGGACCACATGCTGGTGGAACTGCCGATTGACGGTCTCGACACCCACAGGTCATTCTATCTGATCTACAATAAGAAGCGCAGGATGATGCCGCTGATGGACAAGTTCTTCGAGTTTATTCAGGGCAAGAAACAGTAAAGAGAAACAGCGGATGTTGCAAGGAAGGCGGCAGTTTTCTGCCGCCTTTTTTTATGGGGTATATTCCACCAGGGTATGTTTTTCGCCCGTCAGTGCCCGGTCAATTATCCGGGAGATTTGATCCCAGTCCCCCTTTGCCAGGCCGGCGCCGATTTTAGGGTAGGCGATTCTCAGTCCTTCAAAATCATGGGCGATCTCTAGAAAGACCTGTTGCAGCGCCTGGTAATCCACCAGGACCCCGCGGCCGCGGTAGTTGTACTGGATATAGGCATTGACCACGGTCAGATTATGCCCGTTGCGCTTAACGCTTGCCGCACTGTAGGTTCCAAGTTTGGTGCGGTCGCCCTTGACTGTTTTGAGGTCCGCCAGCCGGGCCTCGGGGAATTCCCCGGCGATGCTTTTGGCGATGCCGGCTCCCATTGAACACAGGCAGTTGCAGCCATGCACGATCACATCAAAATGGCCGCGCAGCGCCAGGTCTATCAGGTCTCCCTTAACTGTCTGCATGGTGCCAGCTTAGGCGCAAATGAGCCTTTAATAAAGCCTTTTTCGGCGGGATATCCGCCAGTTGTGGTAAAACGAGAAAGGGCGGCGCGGTTTTACGCGCCGCCCAGGTTTTATTTGCTGTAGTCCATGGCTGCCATGCGGCGGTATGATTCATAACGCCACTGGGCATTTTCCTCGGCGGCCCGGAACAGTTCGCCGGCGATCTCGGGGAAGGACCGTTTCAGAGATGTATAGCGAACCTCGCCGGCCAGGAAGTCCTGGAACTTGCTCCAGTCGGGCTCTTTTGAATCCAGGGTGAAGGGATTCTGGCCTTCGGCCTCCAGCAGCGGGTTGTAGCGGAACATCTGCCAGTAACCGCATTCCACGGCCTTTTTCTGCTCAAGCTGGGTGGTGCCCATGCCGCTTCTGATGCCGTGGTTGATGCACGGTGAGTAGGCGATGATCAGCGAGGGACCGGGATAGGCCTCGGCCTCCGTAAGGGCCTTGATGAACTGGGTCTGATTGGCTCCCAGGGCAACCTGGGCGACATAGACATGGCCGGAGGTCATGGCCATCATTTGCAGAGCCTTCTTGCGGAGCTTCTTGCCGCTGGCGGCAAATTTGGCGACGGCCGCCGTGGGAGTGGCCTTGGATGACTGGCCGCCGGTATTGGAATAGACCTCGGTATCCAGCACAAGGATGTTGATGTCATCGCCGGAGGCAATGACATGATCAAGGCCGCCGTAGCCGATATCATAGGCCCAGCCGTCACCGCCGAAGGCCCAGATTGATTTTTTAACAAAATACTGCTTGAGATCGAGGAGATCTTTGGCCACCTGACTGCCGTCCTTTTCGAGGGCTGCAGTCAGTCCGGCGCTGGCCGCCTTGGAGGCCTCGCCGTCATTCATGCTGTTCAGCCAGGCCTGCATGGCCTTTTTGAGATCACTGCCGATGCCGGTATCCAAAGCTGCTGTAATCATTTCGGCAACGCGTTCACGCTGTTTGCTGACACCCAGGGCCATACCGAAGCCGTATTCGGCGTTATCCTCGAACAGTGAGTTGGCCCAGGCCGGACCGCAGCCGTCGGCGTTCTTGCAATAGGGCGTTGACGGAGCGGACCCGCCGTAAATTGAAGAACAGCCGGTGGCATTTGCGATCATCATGCGGTCACCGAACAGCTGGGTGATGGTCTTGACATAGGGCGTTTCGCCGCAGCCGGCACAGGCCCCGGAGAACTCGAACAGCGGCTGCAGGAACTGGCTGCCCTTGACGGTGGCAGTCTTGAAATATTCACTCTTGTAGGTGACGTTCTTAGCCATGTAGTCCCAGATGGGGGCGTTTGCCTTCTGGGAGTCGAACGATTTCATCACCAGGGCCTTTTCCTTGGCCGGGCAGACCTGGACGCAGTTGCCGCAGCCGGTACAGTCGTAGGGGCTGATCTGGATTCTGAAGCCCAGTTCGGCCTCCTTGATGCCTTTGGCCGGGATGAATTCGGTGCCGGCCGGGGCAGCTTTCTGCTCGGCTTCGGTGGCCAGGAAGGGACGGATGACCGCATGCGGGCAGACCAGCGAGCACTGGTTGCACTGGATGCAGTTGTCGGCGATCCATTCAGGAACATGCACGGCGATGCCGCGTTTTTCATATTCGGTGGTGCCGGCCGGGAAGGTGCCGTCTTCGCGACCCTTGAAGGTGCTGACTTCGTTCAGAGCGCATACCGTGAATTGGGTCTTGTGAAGATCCACGCCCACACA
>CAYWBU010000003.1:0-33130 GCA_964456565.1 uncultured Bacteriovoracaceae bacterium
CGGCAGGATTCTGATCTGCCACAGGGCGCAGGGGGTGATCATTATCAGCGGCGGCAGCGACCATTTCAGACAGTAGAGCGCAAACAGATTTTTAAAGCCTGCTTCCCGGATCTTCGAGGTGGTCAGGAGACCGTTGATTCCGCCGAGGGCCAGGGCGATGAGACCGTAGAATGCAGCTGCGGCGGCGATGGAGATTTCTGGATAGGCAGTCTGCTTGGCTGAAAGGGTGAGGCTGCTCACGATATAGATCAGGATCAGCAGGTAGGCGGAGGCCCCCATGCCTGCCAGCCCGAGTCCGGCCGAATGTCTGTCGGCATTGCGGGCAAAGAGGGTCTTGCGATAGGAAACGCTGCCGACCAGCATTGTGGCAGCCATCAGCCAGGCGCTTGCCAGCAGAAAACCGTAACGGGCCGCCAGGGTGACGGCGATTTCCGGTGTGCTGACAGCCGTGGCCAGGATGCAGGCCCCTCCGGAAATCGTAAACAGATAGGTTGTCTGTTTTTCGACCAGTTTGAGATGTTGGCGGACAAAGGCGCGGTGCACGGCTGATCGCTTGCGCCGGGCGCTGATCTGGGTTGCCAGCAGGAATATGAGACTGCCTGCGGTGAGGCAGGTTATGAAGATATGGATGCCGAGGGTGATGAAGAGCCAGAAACCGCCGCCGGTCAGTTGGGTTTCCCATACCGGATAGTTCATGATTTTTCTCCGGTTCGGCCAGGTTTGAGGCGGAAGGGTCTAAGGGCATATAAGAAGATGGCCGCCGCGGCGATGAAGACTGCCGGCTGCCAGAACTGCGGGCTGATCTGCTGCGGACCGGAATAGGCCTGCAGCAGGGTTGTTCTGATTATATTCCTGACGGCTACTGCGGCGATCAGGGCGGCGCCGGCATTGGCGGTGGCGGCTGAAAGCCGGCCCCGGCCGGCGTACAGGGCCGCCACGAGGATGAAGATGTAGGCGGCGGCCATGACGACGGCGGTGAGGTGCTCTGCGCCGTTGATCATGTCTCTGATAATTGGCGGCAAGGTCAGGGTGTACCAGATTCCCAGGGGCAGTGAAAATATTGCGGCATTGGCAAACCAGTTGAGTCCGGCATAATAACGCCTGTCCCTGTCCCTGTCCCTGTCCCTGTCCGGCCGGTCGGAACGGTCGAGACGGGCCGTCAGGGCCGTGAACAGTCCCCCGATACATAAGGACATGATTATGAACAGCAGGAAACGCGGGTAAATGGAGGCATCGCCAAAGGGAAACCAGGTGCCGCGGGGATGTTCGTAGTAGGCTGTCCACCATGCCGGCGACTGCATCAGGGTGGCGAAGCCGGTGAAAAAGAAGGCGCTCAGCAGCAGGCAGGCAAGGGTTGTCGCAGCAAAGATCAGCTGATGGCTGTCGGTGCGGCCGGCGGCATAGGCGGAACTCATTCCGATGCCGACCAGAAGCAGGATGGCCATCCAGAACCTGCCGCAGATGACCGCGGCGCTCAGAATGAAGGGACCGTAGGTCGCGCCTAGAAAGATGAACATCAGGATTCCGGTGATTATCGCGGCGTTGATCAGATGTGCAGTTGATCTGCCGGCGTAGGCGTAGAGCAGGTTCTGTCTGGCCTTGCCGCAGATATGCGTAAAATGAATGATGCCGAATCCCACCAGCAGTCCGGCGGCGATCAGATGGATCATGAATAGAAGCTGGACAAGCATGTTCAGTCCGGCCCAGTTTGCCGGGAGCGTCACGGCTGCCGGAATCATTGCATCAATATTCATGATACCTCGCGTTTTTTTGAATAGATATAACTCATATATAATTATATGGCCCTTGAATAAAAGCCATTATTGGAATTTTGTCCAGAGTAAATCCGGGTTGGAACAAACCCCTGCGGAAGCGCTTGCCAAACAATGGCTATTGTTGTATGGCTATCGCATTAAATACGGAGGGCGGTTTTTCTGTGATCGCCTGTTCCCGGCAATGCGCCCGTAGCTCAGCTGGATAGAGCGTAGGCCTCCGGAGCCTAAGGCCACAGGTTCGAACCCTGTCGGGCGCACCATTTTTGCTTATGATAAACTTACTTGATCTTGACAGAGACGATATCGCAGCTCTCATTGACGATAAACCCTATCGGGCGTCCCAGATCTTTGAGTGGGTCTTCGGGAAATATGTCACCGCTATTGATGAGATGACCAACCTGTCCAAGGACCTTCGGCAGCAGTTGTCGGAAAAGGCCGGAATCTTCTATCCCGAGGTGGTGGGACGCCAGACATCGAGCGACGGGACCGAAAAATTTGCCTATCGCACCCATGACGGCCATGTGATCGAGAGCGTCCTGATTCCCGACGGCGACCACTGGACCGTGTGTGTCTCGTCGCAGGTGGGCTGTTCCATGGGCTGCCGCTTCTGCTATACTGCCCGGCTGGGGTTCAAACGCAACCTCACGGTGGGCGAGATCGTGGCCCAGATTATCTGTCCCCGGCGCACCTTTCCCGAAAGGCATATCCGCAACGTGGTCTTCATGGGCATGGGCGAGCCGTTGCTGAACTATGACAATGTCATCAAGGCCATCCGGATCATAACCGACAACCGCGGGCCGGATTTTTCCACCCGCCGGATAACGGTGTCCACCTGCGGGATAGTTCCGGGCATTGAGAAACTCTCTGATGAACTGCCCATCGGTCTGGCGGTATCCCTGAACAGTTCCACGGACGAGCAGCGTTCATATCTGATGCCGATCAACAAAAAATATCCGCAGGAGCTGCTGCTGGCGACCCTGAAAAAATATCCGCTGGCCAACCGGCGGCGGATAACCATTGAATATGTATTGCTGGGGGGTGTTAATGACAGCGTGGCGGATGCCCGGCGGCTGGTCCGCCTGCTGCACGGCATCAAGGTCAAGGTCAATCTGATCCCGTTCAATCCCTGGCCCGGCAGCGAACTGCAGGCCCCGACTGCGGATGCGGTCCAGGCCTTTGAAGATGTTTTGAGGGACAGTCCATTGACGGTCATGCTCCGGCGTGAAAAAGGTAAAGACATACTGGCGGCATGCGGCCAGCTTGCAGGAGGAGTTAATGAGTAATGTGATTGATTTTTTAAAGGACGCAGCAAATTATCCCGAGCAGACCGGGACGGTGAACCTTGTGCAGACCCATATCTCCTGGGTCTTTATCGGCGATGAATATGTCTACAAGGTCAAGAAACCGGTGGATTTCGGTTTTCTGAATTTCACCTCGCTTGAAAAGCGCAAGTTCTATATTGAAGAGGAACTGCGGCTCAACTCGCGTTTTTCGCCCGCGGTCTACCTGGAGATTGTGCCCATCAGTGCCCGGGGCGACAGTTTTGCCATCAATGATGATTCCAATGTGGTGGAATATGCCCTCAAGATGAAACGTATCAGCGAAGACAAGATGCTCTACCGGCTGCTGGCGGCCGACAAAGTCACCCCGGCTGACATGCAGCGCATCGGAGCCCATCTGGCCGCGGCCTACGGCCGGATCGCAAGCGATGACAAGGCCCGCTCCTTCGGGACCCTGGATACGGTGGGCACCAATGTGCGCGAAAATTTTGACCAGACCCGCAAATATGTAGGCGGACCCATCAGTGCAGAAAAATTTGCCGCGATCGAGAGCTGGAGCCTGGCCTTCATGGAAGAGAACGAAGACCTCTTTGCCCGGCGGATAGCAAACGGCTGCATCAAGGAATGCCACGGCGACCTGCACCTGCAGCACATCTGCATGGACGGCGCTGAGATCTTTGTCTTTGACTGCATCGAGTTCAATGAGCGTTTCCGCTACGGCGATGTGGCGGCCGATGTGGCCTTTCTGGCCATGGACCTTGACTACAACGGCCGTTTTGATCTGGCGGAGAGCTTTGTAAAGTCCTATGTGGAAAAATCAGGCGATTCTGATCTGGCCGATATCCTCACCTTCTACAAGGTCTACCGCGCCTATGTCCGGGCCAAGGTCACCTCTTTCATGCTGGATGATGATGGTATTTCGGCCGAGGTGCGTGAAGGCGCCACCCGGAATGCGGCTGAATATTATGACCTGGCCCAT
Organism: uncultured Bacteriovoracaceae bacterium; assembly: GCA_964456565.1. Classification (GTDB taxonomy): domain Bacteria; phylum Desulfobacterota; class Desulfomonilia; order UBA1062; family UBA1062; genus CAYWBU01. Next base: position 4,035 of record CAYWBU010000003.1, read on the forward strand.
GCCTATGTGAGCGGAGCCAAGTAGGAGGCGGACGTGAAGATCGATCTGCATATCCATTCCAGGGACGGTTCGGACGGGAAATGGCCGCTGGGGGATATCTTCGGCGAGGCTGCCCGCCGGGGGATCGATCTGATATCGATCACCGACCATGATTCCATTGAGGCCCAGGGCGCGGCCGCAAGGCTGGCCCGCGAATATGGCATGGGCTTCATCCACGGCATTGAGCTGAATGTCACCCTGGCCCATCCCGATTACAAGGGCGGCAAGGGCGTCTCGCTTGATTTTCTGGGCTATGGCTTTGATGTCGATAATGCGGCCCTGCGAGCCAGATTGACCCAGATCCGCGATTTCAGGATTGAGCGGGCCCGCCGGATTCTTGATAATCTGAATGCCGAGTTTGACAAAGAAGGTCTGGCACCCTTTACCGCAGAAGATCTGGACGCCATCCAGGAGACCGTGGACGGCGCCTTCGGCCGGCCGCATATCGCCAACTATCTGGTGGAAAGGGGAATCGTCAGAGATCGCCAGGAGGCCTTTGACAAATATCTGGTGAAGTGCAACGTCGCCAAGCTGCCGCTTTCCCTGGAGGAGGCCGCCGGGCTGATTCATGCGGCGGGCGGGAAGCTTTTTCTGGCTCACCCGGCCGATCCCAACGGCACTTCCCTGGTGGCCTTCAGTGCTGACCTGGCGGTGCAGCAGCAGATCATTGAAGACCGGATGCTGGGACTGATCGACGGGATCGAATGCTGGCATTCCCGGCTGTCGCCGGCAGTGACGGAAGCTTATCTGGATTTCAGCCGGCGCCACGGGCTGCTGGTATCGGGCGGGTCCGACTGCCACCAGCAGCCGCCGCTGATGGGCAGTGTTGCTGTGCCGGATTATGTGGCTGAACAGTTTGCGGCTTATGTGTTAGAATGATTTAATTATTATTGAGGAGCGAACAATGAGAGAACCCTTTGCCAAGTTTATCGCCAACGAGATTCCCGCTGATGCGGTTGTGATAACCTGCGGTCTGCCGGCCACCAACAAGACCGAGACCATGGAAGTGCTCAACCGCACCAAGGGCCACCGGATTCTGCGGACTGACATTATCAGGCTGGAGGTCCTGAAGGGCGAGGATATCTTTGACGAGAAGGTTGCCGCCAGCATGGACAAGCGCAAGATGGTCTATGACAAGATGTTTGCCATGGCCGATGAGCTGGCGGCTGCCGGTCAGGGCGTTATCCTGGATGCCACCTTTGTGACCCAGGCCCTGCGCAAACGCGCCGCGGCAGTGGCCGCCAAAAACAAGCGGCCCTTCTATATCCAGCAGACCAGTTGCCCCGAGGAATATTCACTGGACAAGATCTCCAAACGGTCCAAGGAAAACTATGAATCCAATGCCCTGACGCCGGAGGCCTACTACAATAACAAGAACAAGTTTGAGGCCGTTGATCTTGATGATCTGGAAAAAGATTATCCCGGCCTGCAGCTCATTCATCTGGTGGTCGATACATCTTCGGACAGTGAGGATGATTGGTATGTTGTTGAAAAAAATACCAAATAATAATAGGAAGCCCTCAAGTTTCACCGCTGGCCCTGACGATATCCATAACATGAATTGCATGTCGCGGGTCTTAAAGATATTTGCGGTGCTGTTGGTGGGGATCCTGCTGTCTGGCTGTGCAACCTCTTTTGCCGAACGGCGCGAGGTTTCGCGGGCCATGGTGCGGCTGGCAGCCAGCAAGATTGATCAGGGCGATACGCAGACTGCCCTGGTGGAGCTTGCGCGGGCCGCAGAGGAAAATCCCAGGGATCCCGAGATCTATTATTACAAGGCGGCGGCCTACCGTCAGCTTGGTAAAGCTGATAAGGCCCTTGAAAATGTGGAACGCGCCATCCGCTATGGCAATAAACTTGGCATGGAACATCCGGGGATGCAGAGCGAGGCCTACAATCTCAAGGGCGTGCTCCTGTTTGAGACTGAGCAATATGATGATGCTATCGAGGCCTTTGGAAATGCCCTCAAAGATGATCTCTACGCCACACCGGAAGATTCACTGCACAATATGGCCGGGGTCTACATTGCCCAAAAAAATTATGACAAGGCCCTTGAACTGCTCGAGGATGCCCTGCGCCGTAACAGCTACTATGCTCTGGCCTGGAAGACACGGGCCGATATCCTGGTTTACATGGGTCGTTATGATGACGCCGAAAGGTCGCTCAATCAGGCAATTCTTATTGAGGGTGAATATCTGGATGCCCACCTGGCGCTGGCCAGGCTTAGCAAGAAACTGGGCAATACGGCAGGGGCGAGGCAGGAACTGCTGGAGATCATCAGGATCGACAGTGACGGCGCTGCCGGTTTCAGACCGGTGGCCGAGGCCCTGCTCAACAGTCTGGATGAGGACGCAGAGGACTGATCTATGAGCAAGTCACCGGTTGTCTGGCTGTCCGAAGATGTTGCGGGTGATCTGGGCATCGGACGGCATGATTTTCCGGGCAATATCATGGAGCTCAACAAACTGGTCTATGAGCTGCTCAAACACGGCCAGCCCAGAGATGTTGTGGTCCTGCCTTTTTTCCGTAAATTTACCGAAGTGGTTCAGCATATCCGGGAACGGGGAATCACCGGTCCCATAATTATCTACAGCACCGGCGAGGCCATGATTATGAACCTGCTGGATCTGGCCAGTCAGGGTGTGGTCTTCATGGACTCCAGCCGGTTTTCCAAACCCATGGTAATCGGGTTCATCTCTTTTCTGCGCAAGAGCCAGGAGATGGTTTCCATGCCGGAAAAGGTTGAATCGCAGACCCGCGTGAAGGCCCCGCCGCCTCAGAACGAACGCGAGGTCAAGGATCTTTTCCGCAGCATAATGAGCCGTCGCTCCAGGATCGTGCTCACCTGCCAATTCCGCAGCAATCTGCCGACGTTGACTGTGACCTGCGAGGTGATCCAGATGGTGGGCGAGGTGGAGACCAAACTGGTGCTCGATAAATTTGATCCGCCGGAATTTGTCGGCCTTTACCGCAATATGGCCAACAACAAGCCGCTTTCCGGCTTTATCACGCTGGTCAACGCCGATGATGAAGATGAGGCCCTGGGATTCACCTTGGACGTGCTGAATGCAGTCAGGGGCCGGATGACAGCCCTGCTGCCCGGCAGGGTCTATGAGCAGAAACGCAAACATTTCCGGGTTGAACCGGACAAAAATGCCCCGGTCACCCTGCATATCCTGCCGGATGCCGGCCCGACCATCAGCTTTGATGTCAGTGATATCAGTGAGGGCGGTATGGGGTTCGAAATTCCCTACAGCGGTCTGGAAAAGGGCGGCGAGTATATTGTCGGGCTCAACCTTTCAGTTACCCAGATGATTCTGGGCAAGGCCGTAGTGGTCTTCAAAGGCCAGCGATCAGGCGAGGTGTACACCTACGGTCTGAGCGTAAATTTTAATCCTACCGATATGCAGCATCTGCGGCATTATGTCTACAAGCGCCAGGCCGGGATCATGGCCGCCATCAGAGAGCTTGAACTTTAACTGCGATCCGGATTGCCTGGATTGCGGCCGGGGTCATGCCCTCGATGTTGATGGCCTGTCCCAGGTTGGCGGGGCGCACCTCTTCCAGACGCGTCTTGAGTTCGTTTTAGAGACTGTCGATGATGCGGTAGTCAGTCCCCGGCGGGATGATGATTTTTTCAAGATCCCTGAAACGTTCGATCTCCCTGATCTGTCGTTCGATATAACCGGCATATTTGATTTCAATCTCGGCTTCAACGATTGCCAGCTCGGACGCCCCGGGCAGCAGATCGGCCTCGTTGAAATCGGCAATGGAGGTCTCGGGGCGCTTCAGCAGGGTGCTGAGGGACAGCTTTTCGTGCTCGGCGGATTTTTTTGGCCGGGCGCCGGGCAGCTGGTCCGGGATGATAATTGAAGTCTGCTCCATATGGTCCTGGAGATCGGCAACCTCATGGAGGATGTCATTGACCCTGGCATGCCGATCCTCGTCGATCAGCCCCAGTCTCAATGCATCATCGGAGAGCCTGAACAGGGCATTGGTCTGTCTGAGCATCAGTCGGTATTCGGCGCGGGAGGTGAACATGCGGTAGGGCTCGGAGGTGCCCTTGGTGACCAGGTCATCCACCATCACCCCGATATAGGCCCTGGAACGGTCCAGGATGAAGGGCGGTCGGCCCTTGATCTTGAGGGCGGCGTTGATGCCTGCCAGCAGGCCCTGTCCGGCGGCTTCCTCGTAGCCGGAGGTGCCGTTGACCTGGCCGGCAAAATAAAGCCCGGCGATTTTTTTGGTCTCCAGGGTGCGGGTGAGCTGGGACGGCAGGATGTAGTCATATTCGATGGCATAGGCCGGACGCAGGATTTCGGCCTTCTCCAGGCCGGGTACCGAACGCACGATCTTCCATTGCAGTTCGAGCGGCATGGAATTTCCCAGGCCCGAGGCATAGGTCTCGATTGAGTCCAGGCCTTCGGGCTCGATGATGATCTGATGTCCGCCGCGTTCGCCGAAGCGCATGATCTTGTCTTCCAGCGAGGGGCAGTAGCGGGCCGGCGACCCGGTGATGGCCCCGGAATAGAGCGGGCTGGATGTGATGTTTTCGCGGATGATCCGGTGGGTCTCAGCCGAGGTGCGCGTCAGAAAGCAGGGAATCTGTTCAAGATCTGAGGCGGACGCGTTGAAGGCCAGCGGCATCAGGCCGGCTTGGGGCTGCTGGACCTCCATGCGCGCGGTGTCGATGGTGTTGATGTTGAGGCGCGGCGGGGTTCCGGTTTTGTGACGGCCGGTTTTCAACCCCAGTTTGCGGATGCTGTCCGCCAGCTCATAGGCGGCCTCTTCCCCGGCCCGCCCGGCCCTGATGGTGCTTTGCCCGATATGAATGAGTCCGGACAGGAAGGTGCCGGCGGTGATGATCACGGCGTAAGCCCCGTAGTGCTGGCCGGTCTGGTCGATGACGCCGGTGATGCGACCCTGATCGACCAGAAGGCTGTCGACCCGGAACTGCCGGATATGGACATTTTTTTCCAGCCGGGATTTGATTTTTTTCTCGTAGAGCCATTTATCGTTCTGGGTGCGGGTGGCCTGGACGGCCGGGCCCTTTTTGGTGTTCAGCAGGCGGTACTGGATGGCGGTTGCATCGGCTGTTTCGGCCATGATGCCGCCCAGGGCGTCGATCTCCTTGACCAGATGGCTTTTGGCGAGCCCGCCGATGGAAGGGCTGCACGGCATCCGGCCGATGGTGTCGGCGTTGATGGTGAAGATGGCGGTCTCCATGCCCATGCGGGCCGCCGCATGGGCGGCCTCGGCTCCGGCATGGCCGCCGCCGACAACGATGACATCAAAATTTTCCATGGCTATTCCCTAGGTCAAAAACCTTTGATGTGCAAGCAATGAATCAGAGATCCTGCAGAGGGCAGCTTTCACAGGCGGGTTTGCGGGGGCGGCAGAAATCTTTGCCGACGAAGACCAGCCAGGCATGCAGGTCCTTGTAGATGCCGATATCGCGGGGCAGGTCTTTTTCAAAGAGCAGCCGCAGCTCGTCATAGTCGGCACTGTCCCCGGTGATGCCGTGGCGTTCCAGGATTCTTCTGGTATAGGCATCGATTACAAAGATCTCCTTGCCGGCGGCGTAGCAGATGATGCTGTCGGCAGTCTCGCGGCCAACGCCCTTGACATTCAGGAGCAGGTCTCTGAGTTCGTCCCGACTGCGGTCGAAGAGGATAGCAGGATCGCCATCGGCCTTTTCCATCAGCAGGCTGACAAAGTTTCTGAGTCTGGAGGCCTTGACGTTGAAGTAGCCGGCCGGGCGGATCAGTTCGGCCAGGTCTTCGGCTGCCATGGCATGGATTTTTTGTGGTGAGAGCATCTGGGCGGCATTGAGGTTGTTGATGGCCTTTTCCACATTGGTCCAGTTGGTGTTCTGGGTCAGGATTGCGCCGACCATGATTTCGAAAGCGTTGTCACCGGGCCACCAGCCCGAGGGACCGTAGTGTTCCAGAAGCCGGCGGTGAAGTTCCTGCGGGCGCAAGGGCTTCATTATTCGGTGGCAGACCTCAGAAAACTTTTCATGCGGTTGCGCAGATCCTCATCGGAACTCATCAGCATGGCCGACATCTCCAGCTCATATTCGATGGCGGCCTTGGCATTCAGCCGCGGCACAACGTCAAAGGCGCGCTTGAGGGTTCGCACGGTGCTGTGGGGCCGCTGGGCCAGCTGCCGGGCCCAGGCCATGGTTTCCTCATGCATGTTTTCCGGGGACACCACGCGGTTGATCAGGCCCATTTTGTGGGCCTCGCGCGCCCCGACCGGGTCACCCCTGAGGCTGAGTTCCTTGGCCTTGGTGACGCCGACCCGGTAGATCAGCGGGGTCAGGATCGGATTGAGGCCGAATTTGATTTCGGGATGGGCGAAGATGGCGTTTTCCGAAGCCAGGACGATATCGCCCATCATGGCCAGATTGAAGCCGCCGCCTAAGGCAATGCCGTTGACGGCACATATCAGGATGCGGTCAAAGTCCATCAGTTTGATATAGGCGTCGACGGTTTTCTCGCAGTAGGTGCTGAGGTCGTCAGGACTCACCAGGGATGATTCCTTGATGTCCATGCCGGCCGAGAAACACTGGTCTCCGCCGGTAAGGATGGCCACCTTGATTTCATCATTATCTGGCAGAAAATGGCCGAAGACATCGTGCAGTTCGGCTATCATGCGGCCGGAAAGGGCATTGAGCTCTTTTTTGCGGTCAAGTTCAACAATTGCGATGTTGTCTTGAACATCGACCTTCAGGACCTGATATTCCATGGCGTCTCCCTGATGAGTTGTAGTGATAAAGGTGTTCTAACGGGTCTTGCGGGGCGTGTCAATTGCGGGCTTGAAGACCGGAACAGTCCGGTCTTCAGCCGCAGGCTTTGAGGTCCTGGATCTGGCTGGCAGATTCGACCTTGGGGGTGGCGATCAGGTAGGTGATCCTGATGCCGGGGATTTCGCCCTTGGCAACCCCGGTCTGCCACTCATAGCTTTGGTTGTTTCTGACCCGGCTGATGAGTTGTTGCAGCTCAGAGGGATTATAGGCCCGCAGGTTTGAGGCCGTGCCGTCCCACATGCACAGGATCGGGATGACGGGGACATAGGTCAGCAGCAGGCGTAGCAGGCTGAAGGGTTTCATGAAGGGCGCCATGAAAAGCTGGCCGATGGGGCCGCCCACCAGCACCTGGAAAAATGCGCTGGGCGTCCGGTTGGAGAGTTCAAAGATCCCGATTGAAGATTTTTTGTCAACCGTATCCTGCAGGATGTTGACCGCCACTGCGGGCGGGAAATGGTGGAAGGCCGAAAAGATGGTCCTGAAGCCGTCAATATCTTCAGGGACATCGGTTGCATCCACCGAATATTCGATATGCCCGACGCCGCCGGAAGATTCGGCCTCCAGGCGTTTGAAGGCCGGGATGTTGGGATATTTGTCGGTCAATGTTACCGTGACCGGATAATCATATTCATCGGAGATGGTCTGCTGGACCTGGGCCAGGGGGCCGGATCCGCCCGAACAGAGGTCGATGATGGCTTTCTGGCCGGTCTTTGCCATGGCATCCTTGATCAGGGGCATGATGCATTTGTAAAGATCAAAACGGATCATGTTGATGTGGAAGACATCGGTCATGAAATTTCTTAGGGTTGCCGGAAACCATTTGAAATCTTCAAATTCAATTGCCTGAAAGCGTCCCATAAGCTTTACCTCCGCCTGGTCTAATAACATAAGTGAATCATGTTCACAAACCCAAATATGATTTATAAAAAGAGAGAATTCGGGCCCCGGTTATTCCGGGGACCGGGTCTTACTGGTTGTCCTGGTTGTCGAGGCCGTAGACGCGGGCGGAATCGGCGAAATATTCTTTGGTCTTGCGTAAGACCACCGGACTCAGGAAGAGCAACCCGATCAGGTTGGGCCAGGCCATCATGGCATTGAAGATATCGGAGACGGTCCAGACCAGCTCAAGCTGGACCGCGGCGCCTACCGGCAACAGGATGCAGTAGAGGATACGATAGGGCAAGACCATCTTCTGGCCGAAGAGATAGTCGATGCAGCGGTCGCCATAGTAGGACCAGCTGATGGCGGTTGAAAAGGCAAAGAAGATTATGCCGATTGCAACAATATATCCGCCGGGCCCGGGCAGGCCGCGGTTGAAGCCGTCGGCCGTCAGTTCGGCCCCGGTCAGCCCGCTGGTGTAGGCGCCGGTCAGGATGATGACCAGGGCGGTCATGGTGCAGATCATGATGGTATCGATGAAGGGCCCCAGCATGGCCACCAGGCCTTCGCGCACCGGTTCCTTGGTCTGGGCCGCGCCGTGGGCGATGGGGGCGCTGCCGAGCCCGGCCTCATTGGAAAAGACCCCGCGGGCCACGCCGAAACGGATCGCCTGGGCCACGGCGGCGCCGGCAAAGCCTCCGGTGGCGGCCGTGCCGCTGAAGGCATCACTGAAGATGATACTGAAGGCCTGCGGAATACCGCTGTGATATTTTATAACCACGACCAGGGCCCCCAGGATGTAGAAGACCGACATGAAGGGCACCAGCCGGCTGGCAACCTGGCCGATGCGTTTGATCCCGCCCACGATGACGGCGAAGACCAGGGCCCCGATGATCAGTCCGGTGGCAATCTTGGGAATGCCGAAATAGGCCTGAACCGGTTCGGCCACCGAGTTGGCCTGCACCATGTTGCCGATGCCGAAGGAGGCAATGGCGGCAAAGATGGCAAACAGGATTCCGAGCCATTTCTGACCCAGGCCGCGCTCCAGGTAATACATGGGGCCGGCGCCGACGGTGCCGTCCTCATGGATAATCCTGAAATTGAGCGAGAGCAGGCATTCGGCATATTTAAGGCCCATGCCGAAGACTGCGGTAACCCACATCCAGAAGACGGCTCCCGGTCCTCCCAGGGCGATGGCCGTGCCCACGCCGGCAATGTTGCCGGTGCCGATGGTGGCCGACAGGGCCGCACTCAGGGCCTGGAAATGGGTGATTTCGCCGTCGTCTTCAGGGTTGTCATATTTGCCGGAAATCAATTTCCAGGCGTAGGCGAATTTGCGGACCTGAATGCCGCTGACCAGCAGGGTGATGAAGATGCCCGTGCCCACCAGCAGAATGATGGTGACCGGCCCCCACACAAAAGAACTGATATTGCCAAGCATATCGTGCATAAAACCTCCCCTGTTTTGAAATTCAGGCTGCGGAGTACGCCTGGGTACATGGAACTCTATTTAAAATTATAACATTCCAGACCAGTTGCGCCAGCATTTATCGGTTGTGGTGCTTGATCGCAGATCGGGATGTCTGCTAACAGTCTTTTAATGAATACTTTGAGGGTCAGCCAGCTCAACGGCATGATCCGGGAGTTCCTTGACGCCGCCTTTCCGGAGGAGATCTGGGTGGTGGGCGAGATTCAGGGCTACCGGCTGCATGCCAAATCCGGTCATATCTATTTTGATCTGGTGGAAAAGTCCGAGGGGGCTAGTCAGCATTATCTGGCCAAGGTTAGCTGTGCCTTTTTCCGCGGCAGTGTGCTCAAGTGGCGCGGGATTCTCCGGCAGCAGGGGCTGGCTGACTTCAGTCTTGAGGACGGGATGGAGATCAGACTCAGGGCGCGGGTGGATTTCTTTGCCAAAGAGGGGCGTTATCAGCTGATAGTTGGGATGATCGATCCGGCCTATATCCTGGGAGCCCTGGCGCGTAAAAGGGCCCAGACCGTGGAGACGCTGCGACAGGAGGGCCTGCTGGGGCTTAACCGGGAACTTGAATTTCCCAGGGTTCCGCTGGAAGTCGGACTGATCACCTCAGATGGTTCGGCGGCCTATAATGATTTTGTCAGTGTGCTCACGGCCAGCGGTCTGGGTTTTTCGGTCAAAGTTTTCGATGCCCATATGCAGGGCCGTGATACGGTTCGGGATGTTGTCAGAGGGCTGCGCCGGCTGGACGGTGCAGTGGATGTGATTGTGCTCACCAGGGGCGGCGGCGGGCGCACGGACCTGGTCTATTTTGATGACCTTGCCATCTGCCGGGCCATCGCCACCTGTTCCACACCGGTAATTACCGGGATCGGGCATGAAATTGATCTGAGCGTGGCGGATATGGTGGCCAGCCGGCATCTGGTGACGCCCACGGATACGGCACGTTTTCTGGTGGGTGCGGTTAAGGAAACAGACGATTTTATTGCGGAGGCCGCCCGGCAGCTGCGACGGTTCGGGCGGGAACAGGTTGAGGATCACCGGATTGTGCTCAAGAACCGGGCCGCCGCCCTGGCGCATATGGCGGAAAAGATGGTCATGTCAGGCCTGGCGCTGCTGGGTAAACATGCCCGTGAACTGGGATTTGCCGCCGGCAATACTGTCCGGGAGCAGCGTCTCGGGTTGCAGGGAGATCTGTTGAAGCTTAAGCATGCCTCCGGCAACAGGCTGCGGGATGCGGATCACCATTTGCGGCATCTTGCAGATGTCCTGAAACTGTTGGATCCGGGAGAGATGTTCAGACGGGGCTATGCCCTGTTGACGGATGAAGCGGGGCGTGCCCTGCATTCGGTGGCCGGTTTGGCGCCCGGGCAGAAAATAACGGCGGTGTTGTCTGACGGACGCATCAGGGGCATGATTGAAGAGGTGCAAAAGAATGAAAAGTAAGAAATATTCCGAAATGCTGGGCGAGCTGGAGACGATTGTGGAAAAGATGAACCGCGGCGAGATCGCGATTGACGACCTGGGCAGCACGGTCAAGGATGCCGCCCGGCTGATCAAGGCGCTCAATCAGCGGCTGAGTGCAACCGAAACCGAGATCGCCCGGGTCTTTGACGAGTTGGAGGATCAGGAGCCGTCAGCTTGACTTCTGGCGTCGGTCTGCTATAGGGCATGCATGCAGATATCCCGCAAGGCAGACGGAATCACGTCCTTTCTGGTCATGGATGTTCTCGAGGAGGCCAACCGCATGGCGGCCGCCGGCGAGGACATTATTCATCTGGAGGTGGGCGAGCCGGATTTTGATACCCCGCTTTGTATCAGGGAGGCGGCCGCGGCCGCACTCAACAGCGGCAAGACCCACTATACCCATTCCCAGGGGATTCCGGAACTGCGCCAGGCCATCTGCGATCACTACCGGGCAACCTATGGCGTGGCAATCGATCCGGAACAGGTGATCGTTACGGCCGGTTCATCACCGGCATTGCTGATGGCCTTCATGGTGCTGGCGGATGCCGGGGACGAGATCATCATGACCGACCCGGGCTATGCCTGTTATGTGAACTTTGCCCGCGCCCTGGATATCTCCGCCCGGCGGATTGGTACCGGCAATGAGGACGGGTTCCAGCTCAATCCGCAGAAGGTCAGGGAGAACCTGACGTCGCGGACCAGGGCGATCCTGATAAATTCACCGGCCAACCCCACCGGGATCTGCCTGGATGATGCCCATCTGCGGGATCTGGCCGCAGTGGGTCTGCCGATAGTCGCCGATGAGATCTACCATGGGCTGGTATATGAGGGCGAACAGCATTCCATCCTGGAATATACCGAAGACGCCATTGTCATAAACGGATTTTCCAAGGCCTGGGCCATGACCGGGTGGCGGCTGGGTTGGGCGATTTTTCCGAAGAAGCTGGTGCGCAGCGCCCAGAAGATCAACCAGAACCTGATGATCTGTGCGCCGTCGCCGGCCCAGTGGGGTGGGGTGGCGGCCTTGGAAGAGGCCGGTGCAGATGTCAGGCGGATGCATGATGTTTTTGCCAAACGGCGTCAGATAACCCTGGAACAGTGCCGGTTGCAGGATTTCAATATAGAGGTTGAACCGGTGGGTGCCTTCTATGTCCTGGCCAATATGAAGCATATCAGCTCCGATTCGCACAAACTGGCCTTTGATGTCCTCAAAAATACCGGGGTGGGGGTGACTCCGGGGATTGATTTCGGTCCCGGTGCCGAAGGCTATCTGCGGTTTTCATATGCCAATTCCGCTGAAAACATTACCCGAGGGATCCAGCGGGTCGGGGAGTATCTGAGGAGCCTATGAAAGTCAGAGTCAGGGATGCCAGTTATACCGGAACCATTTATGAAAAACTGCCGGAAATGCCCGAGATCGCCTTTGCCGGACGATCCAACGTGGGCAAGTCCTCGCTGATCAATGCCCTGCTCAACCGCAAGGATCTGGTGCGGACCAGCAAGCAGCCCGGCAAGACCAGGAATATCAATTTTTTCACGGTCGATACGGTCGAGGCGGAGCCTTTCTATATGGTGGATCTGCCGGGATACGGCTATGCCAAGGTGTCCAAGGACATGAAAGATGTCTGGGATCGTCTGGCCGGCCGTTACTTTACCGGCAATCGCAATCTCAAGATCCTGTTCCTGCTGATTGACGTGCGGCGTTCAATGCAGGCCGAAGAACGCTTGGCGCTGGAGATGGCTCGGGAATGCGGGGCCCGGAGCCTGGTGGTGGCCACCAAGGTGGACAAGCTCAAATCATCCGAACGCCAGAAAATCATCAAGGGCCTGAAGGACGATGTGGGCAGCCGGGTGCTGGTATGTTCGGCCCACAAGAAAACCGGCCTGGATGATATCTGGGACGAGATCCTGGCCGCTGTCGGCCAGGACTGATTATTCAAGCACCGCCGTAAGCGTCTCCAGCCGGAAAGGTTTCTGGATAAACCCGTCACACCTGTCCAACAGTGCTTTTACAGTGGTCTCATCCCGGCCGTAACCGCTGGAAAGGATTATCTTCACCGCGGGATTTATGTTTCTGAGGCCTTCAATCAGCTGATCCGGCTGCATGCCGGGCATGACCATGTCGATGATGGCCATGTCGATTTCGTCGCTGTGGTGCCGGAAGGCTTCAAGGGCCTGGTCGCCGCTGGTGGCGGTGATGACCCGGCAACCCAGGTGTTTGAGCATCTCGGGAGCCACCTGCATGACCATGTCCTCATCATCGGCCAGCAGGACGGTTATGTCCCGGGGTTCAATCGCGGCATTTTTCTGCGGATTGGTGCTTGTACTGGCAGATTCCGGGGGCAGCGGCAGATAAATAAAGAAGGTGCTGCCCTGCCCCTCTTTGCTTTTGACTGTAATGGTGCCGCCGTGTTTCTTTATGATGCCGTAGGCGCTGGCGAGGCCGAGACCGGTCCCGTGGCCTTTTTCCTTGGTGGAGAAGAACGGTTCAAATATTCGGCTGAGGTGTTCGTCCTTGATGCCGCAACCGCTGTCCTTGATGCTGATTACGGCATATTCGGCCGGATTGATGTTCAGGACCTTTGCCTGCCGCAGGACGATGGTTTTTCTGAATGATGAGATCTCCAGTTCTCCTCCCTGGGGCATGGCCTGCCAGGCATTGACAAAGATGTTCAGCAGGACCTGTTCCAGCTGGCCGCGGTCGGTTTCGGCGCAGGGCAGTTGGGGCTCCAGACAGAGCGAGATCGTGATTTCACGTTTTGAACGGCCGAAGATGTCGGCGCTTTCCCTGATGATTTCATTGAGGTCGCAGGGTAAAAGCTGGTGGGAGTCTTCCCTGGCAAAGCCGAGGAGTTGTCCGGCAAGTTCGGCGCCCCGTTCGACATAGTGTTCGATGTTCTTTATCCGCTGGCAGGTATGTTCATCGGGTTGCGATTCGACCAGAATCAGGGAGGTATATCCCTGGATTCCGGTGAGGATATTGTTGAAGTCATGCACAATACCTCCGGCCAGGGTTCCGAGGGCCTCCATCTTCTGGGCATGGAAGAGCTGCTTTTCAAGCTGTTCCTTCTGGGATTCGGCCAGTTTGCGTTTGGAGATGTCCCGGGCAATGATCACAATGCCGGTGGGCTGGTCGTCGCTGCCCCGCAGAAAAGAACGCTTGACCTCAATCCAGATACAGTGGCCGTCTTTATGGCGGGCCTTCATTTCCAGGTTGCCGGATCGCAGGTCATCTTTTTGCGGCAGGCTGTCGACCCGGATAGCCTGCGAGAGGTCTTGGGCCGCGACGCTGATGCTCTCCTCCGGCAGGATATCGGTGATCTTGAGCTGCATAAGCTCGTCTGTGGCATAACCGAAGATTGTGGATGCCGAAGGCGAGACAAAGGTGAAGTTTAGCTCCATATCAAGGGTGCAGAGGATATCCTTGGATTTTTCAACCAGCAGACGGTAGCGATCGGCATTTCTGAGGAGGCTCAGGTGATTGCCGTCCGTGGGGATATCGGTCATGGCTCCGCCGATTCCGATCTTTTCGCCGGCCCGGATTATGGGACTGGTGAAGGAGAGCATATGGGTCAGTGATCCGTCGGAGGCCTTGATCCTGAAATCGTAAGGACGACAGAGCCCCTCCAGGTTGCCGGCCATGAATTTTTTTATGCGGGGCAGGTCTTCCGGGCAGATGAAGTTCTCAAAGGGCCGGCCGATGATCTCCGCGGCACTCAATCCGCTGAATCTGGAGATGATGCTGTTGGCGTAGGTGAAACAGCCTTCGCAGTTGAGGGTGAAGAAGGCCAGGTGGCTGTTTTTGATCAGGCCCTGAAAGAGGGCTTCCTGTTCCTGAAGAGTTTCATTGATCTTGCGGTAGGATGCCAGCTCGTTTTCCAGATCCCTGACCCGGTGGCGAAGCTCGTCATAGGTGGGTTGAACGCTCATGCCATCCCCTCCTCAAATGGATAACAACTTGCTATATTTTCAGTGAAAACAGGCAGCAAGTCAACCGCTTTGATATTTGACATTGATCAGACGGTCTTATCTGTCGGTGCAGGGGGCGTCTTATCGTAAGACGCCCCCTGAGATTCAATGCCCGCCGATTTCGTTGAGACGTTTGATGGCGCAGAATTCACCGCACATGGTGCAGACATCATCCTGACCGATTTCACTGGATTTCCTGAAGTTCCGGGCGCGGTCAGGATCCAGGGCCAAACGGATCTGGCTGTCCCAGTCCAGTTCCTTGCGGGCCACTGCCATGGCCCGATCGCGTTCGACGGCGTAGGGCATGCCCAGCGCGAGGTCGGCGGCGTGGGCGGCGATCCTGGATGCCACCACGCCTTCGATGACATCATCCTTGGTGGGCAGGCGCAGATGCTCGGCCGGGGTCAGGTAGCACAGGAAGTCCGCGCCATGCATGGCGGCCAGAGTGCCGCCGATGGCGCCGGCAATATGGTCATAGCCGGCGGCACAGTCGGTCACCAGAGGCCCCAGGACATAGAACGGGGCCCCCTGGCAGAGGGTCTTTTCCAGTTTCATGGTTTCAACCACCATGTTGAGTGGCACATGCCCGGGGCCTTCGATCATGACCTGGACGCCCCGGTCCCAGGCGCGCTGGGTCAGTTCGCCCAGGATGAGCAGTTCCGCGATCTGGGCGCGGTCGGTGGCGTCGGCCGTGGCGCCGGGACGCATGCCGTCGCCCAGCGAGATGGTCACATCATATTCGGCCAGCACGTCCAGGATGGCGTCATAGTGTTCAAAGAGCGGCGATTCGCAGCCGTTGGTCTTGATCCAGGCCACCAGGAAGCTTCCGCCGCGGCTGACAACATCGAGCGTGCGGCCCTGGTTTTCCATGGCCTGCAGGGTTTGCCGGTTGATGCCGGAGTGGATGGTCATGAAGTCCACGCCGTCGCGGGCCTGGCGCTCGATGGTCTTCAGGTAGTCATCGATATGCATGTCCGTGATGTCGCGTCCGGCAGCGGCCAGCTCGAAGCCGGTCTGGTAGATGGGTACCGTGCCCACCATGACCGGAGAACGGCGGATGATCTCGCGTCTGATCTCGATCTGCTGGGGTCCCAGCGAAAGGTCCATTATGGCGTCGGCGCCGTGTTCGACGGCGGCCTCCAGCTTTTCAAGCTCCTCCTGCAGGTCCATGTGATAGGGACTGACGCCGATGTTGGCATTGATCTTGGTCCGGAGTCCCTTGCCGATGGCCCGTTTCAGCGGCAGGTCGCGGTTTTTGTTCTGAGGGATAACGATTGATCCCTCGGAAATGCCGTTGCGGATATATTCGTAGGTGGTATCCTCATATTCCGCCACGGCCCTCATTGCGTCGGTTATGATGCCCGCTTGGGCTTTTTGTTTTAAGGTCATGTCTGCTCCAGGAATTTTTTGTTTAGTCTGTCCATTTCAGTGAAGGGGTCGGCCGCCAGGCTGACCGTGCTGATAACGGCCGCGTTGTTGCAGCCGAAATCTTTGATGGTCTCCAGGTTGGCGGCCGTGAGGCCGCCGATGGCCACTACCGGATGCGGGGATGCTTTGCAGGCCCGGCCGAGCTGTTCCGGGCCGGTGACCGGGTCGGGCTCGGATTTGGATGCGGTGGTGAAGACCGGGCCGAACCCGATGTAGTCAAGCGGCATCCCGGCACCGGCCACAACCTGGGTAAGGTTGTGGGTCGACAGCCCCAGGATGGCCTGCGGCCCCAGCAGCGTTCTCGCCTGCACCGGATCAATGTCGTGCTGACCCAGATGCACTCCGTCGGCCTCGGCCAGCAGGGCGATGTCCGGCCGATCATTGATGATCAGGGCGGTGGAACTGCCGGCGGTAATGGACTTCAGACGTCCGGCGATCTCAAGATGCCGGCGGTCATCCGGGCCCTTGTATCTGAGTTGCAGCAGGGGAATTTCAGCCCGGACGGCCATCTCGGCCAGGGCTTCATAGCCGGCCGGGGGCTCGCTCAATATCAGATACAGGCCTTTGGGGAGTTCTTTGGCGGAACGGGTGGCGATCAGACGTTCGAGCTCATAGGTCCGGTAGCGGATAGCCTTGAACTGGATGCCGGCATCAGGATTGCCGGTTTTGCAGAGCTCTTCAAGGACCCGCAGGCCCTCCTGGGCCCGTTTCAGGTTGGCCCGCACAGTTGCACCGGTGTCAGGCCGCCGGTTTTCGAGCTCGCCCCTGGCGGCAAAACCCACATCAGCCAGCGGTTTGCGGCTGAGCACCAGGGCAGAGCTGGGGATCACGGTCATTACCGCATGCCGGATGGCCTTGGTCTCCTGCTGGATTGCGGCATCGTCATGGCCGTAGCGGAAGATGTCCTCCACCACGCGCAGGCCTTCGGTCACCCGGTTGAGGTTGGCATCGATGGCGCGCGCCGGATTTTTGATCATGACGGCAGTCCGGCGATCATCATCTCGGCGGCCTTCTGCCCGGAGAGCAGCATTCCGCCGAAGACCGGCCCCATCCGGTAGCCGCCGCAGACGCCGTTGGCCGCCATGCCGCTTACAAAGAGGCCGGGATAGATCTCACGCGTGTTTTCAACGGTGTGCATTTCGCCCAGGTCGGCGTCCATGGATTTTTCGCCGACAATGCCGCCGGTGGGGGTGTCGATCCTGACGCCCATCTTGCGGGTCAGGGCCGCGGTGACATTGGACGGGTGCCCGGTTGCATCAAGCACATAGGTGGAATGCAGGGTCAGGGGGTCGATGTGCAGCCCGGTCATCTCGGTGGTGGCCCAGTTGATGACGAGCCCGGCGACACGGTTGTTCTTGTAGACGATGTCCTCCATGCTGATCATGTTGAAGATCTTAAGCCCGGCCCTGACGGCCTTGTGGATCAGGGTGGCGGTCACGTCGATGGAATCCAGAGTGTAGTAGCCGGCGGCATACCGCTTGGGAGTCAGGTCAAATTCATCAAGAACGGTCTTGCCCTCATCCTGGACGACGATCTCGTTGAACATCATGCCGCCGCCCCAGATGCCGCCGCCGATTGAAAGTTTCTTTTCAAACATGGCAACTTTTTTGCCGGCCTTGGCCAGATAATAGCCGGCCACCAGACCTGAAGGGCCGGCCCCCACGATGGCGACATCAAGTTCGAGGGCATCCTTCAGTTTGGCACAGTAGGTATCGATAATGGCCTTGGTGATGGTAACTTCGTTAAGCATGGTTATCCTCCATAATTTTTTGGAGGTGGTTAACTTGAGAGGTCCGTTGTGAACATCAGGAAAAAGCTCAAGGCCCTTTTCCGGCAGGTAAATGCCTAATCCCTCCGCTGGTATTAACCAGATCAGGTTCAACGGGTATAATCTCAGGCTGTTAAGCCACCCCTTAGGTGGCCTGAACATAGCGCGGGACAGCCGGCGGTGTCAAGCTGCGGCTTATATTTCCTGGTCCACCGTGGCTTTGAGTCGGGAGAAGATTTCTTCAAAAGAGCTTATTAGGGGCTCAACTTCACTGAGGTCCGCGGATTTGCCGGCGCACTCTATTTTGTAGGCCGTTTCTTTGAGCAGGGGGGCTTCGATGTTGGCGGAGGCCCCTTTGACGGCATGTCCCAGCAGGCGGATGCGGGCCGCATCCCCGTCCCTGAGAGCCTCTTTGAGTTCCTGAAGCTGTTCCGGGGTCTTTTCAATATAAACTTTGATCACCCGCTGCATCAGGTCAACATTGCCGTTGATCCTTTCAAGGAAGGCTGTGCGGTCAAATAACTTGAGATCGGTGGTCGGTTTGTCTGGTGCTGCAGTTTTTTGAGGGGGTGCCGAGGTATCGTCGATACTGATCTGGCGTCTGATGGCCTCGTCAATTTCTTCGGGCCTGAAGGGCTTGGCCACATAGTCGTCCATGCCGGCATCCAGGCAGCGGGCCCTGTCCTGTTTGAGGGCATGGGCGGTCATGGCGATTATGGCGATGTCATGTCTTTTGACCTTTGAACGGGGGTCCCTGATGATGCGGGTGGCTTCAAACCCGTCCATTTCCGGCATCTGCAGATCCATGAGAACCAGATCATATTCATCGTTTTTGCTGAGGGCCTCGACCGCCTCTTTACCGTTTGCGGTAATGGTGTAATGGTATCCGAGCTTGTCAAGGATGCCGCAGGCCACGGCCTGGTTGACCTCATTGTCTTCCACGATCAGGGTTTTCAGGTTCTGGCGGCTGACCGGTATGGGGCAGGATGAAATTGGCTTTTCGGCCGCCAGTCCACCGCCAAGGGCCCGAGACAGACTCTCCGCCAAGACCGACCGCTTGACCGGTTTGCTGATGTAATCGGCAAAACCGACTGATTTCATGTGGGCGGCCTCTCCGGGGCGGTCAGCTGATGTGATCATGACCATGACGGTATTTTTGAGATCAGGATCTGCCAGGATTTCCTTGCCAAGGGTTTCGCCGTCCATTCCCGGCATCTGCATGTCGATGATTGCCAGCGAGAACGGGTGCCCGTCTTTGCAGGCCTGTCGCAGGATGGCCAGGGCCTCGTCGGCATCGGCGGCATCCCGGGGCAGGGCACCCCACTGGGTCAGGTGGTCCTTGAGGATGCTGCGGTTGGTGGCATTGTCGTCCACGATCAGGATTCGATGGTTGCGGATGTTGCCGGAGGCAACTTCACGCGGTTTGCGTCCTTTGGGCTGTTTGTTGAGCAGGATCGTGAACCAGAAGGTGGCCCCCTTGCCTTCGGTGCTTTCGACTCCGATTTTGCCACCCATCATTTCGGTCAGGCGTTTGGAAATGGCCAGACCAAGACCGGTCCCGCCATATTTGCGGGTGATGGAGGCGTCCTCCTGGGTGAACGGACCGAAAAGGGAGGTCAGCTTTTTCTTTCTGATGCCGATGCCGGTATCGGATACGCTGAAGCGGATGATGGCCTGTTTGTCGGTCTCGGCCGCCAATGTAACCCGGATGATCACTTCGCCCCGGCTGGTGAATTTTATGGCGTTGCCCACCAGGTTCAGGATGACCTGGCGGATGCGGCTGGGATCGCCCTGCAGCAGGGACGGGACATTGTGTTCAACAATGCAGCTCAGTTCCAGACCTTTTTCATGGGCGCGAAAAGCCACGATATCGCTGATGTCCTCCATTGTCTGGCGCAGGTCAAAATCGATATTTTCAATTTCCATCTTGCCGGCTTCGATCTTGGAAAAGTCCAGGATATCATTGACAATTGTAAGCAGGGCTTCGCCGCTGCGCTGGGCCGTTTCGGCGTAACGCTGCTGTTCGGGCGAGAGCTGGCTGTTCATCAGCAGTTCCACCATACCGATCACGCCGTTCATGGGAGTTCGGATTTCATGGCTCATGTTGGCCAGGAATTCGCTCTTGGCAATGTTGGCCATCTCGGCATCGGCGGCCAGCTTGTTGACGCGGTTGATGGAGTCCTCCAGTTCGCGGTTGATGGCATCGGTCTCTTCCTTGGCCCGCCGCAGGGCGTTTTCGGCCAGGCGCCGATCACTGATGTCCCGGGTTATTCCCACGACCTCATACAGCTTGCCGCTGGCGTTGTAGAGGAAGGATAGTTTGGACTCGGTCCAGATGCTGGAGCCATCTTTGGTCAGCATTTCCAGTTCGATGACCTCGGACTCATCAATCGGAGCACAGGAGCTGTCTTTAATGGGAATCTGGGCGTAGCGGTCGAAAAGGGCCTTGAACCGGCGGTATGATTCTGAGGTCATTGTCTGCTCAAGCGGCAGGTCCAGGGTCTCTTTCTTCCTGTATCCGAGAAGCTTTTCCTGAGATGGGCTGAGGTAGGTGTAGTGCATATGGGGGTCCATGGTCCAGATGACATCCTGGACATTACCCGCCAGCAGCTGATAACGTTTCTCACCCTGCTGGATTTTTTCCTCGGCCTCCTTGAATTCGGTGATATCGGCCATGATGCCGTTGATTCCGACCGGCTGGTTGTTTTCGTCGTAGATGACCCGACTGGAGGTGCGCAGATAGACGATGTTTCCATTCTTGTGAATGCCGCGGAATTCATAAACCGGCGGATAATTGCCGGTTTCAAATGCGGTGGCAATGTGTTGGGCCAGGGCCTGGTAGTCGTCAGGGTGAACGAAACGGCTGAGGTGGGTGCCGGTAATCTCCTCCGGATCATATCCGCTGATGGATTTGCAGATCGGGCTCATGAAGGTGAAGACGCCTTCAATGTTGACGGCGTAAGTGGCATCGTTGATGTTTTCAATCAGGTTGCGGTATTTTTTTTCGGATTCTTCGAGGTCGTGGCGGGCTTTCACCTGGTCGGTTATATCGGTAAGGATGCCGTTGATCCCGATAATCTTGCCGTTTTTCAGGATGAAACGGTTGGATGATCTGATGTGGATGATATGGCCGTTTTTGTGGACTATCCTGAAAATATATTCCGGGAAAAAGACACCTTCGTTCACGGCTTTGATGAAATCTTCGGTGAAACCGGGGAGATCGTCGGCGAAGATGAAATCTTCATAGCTGCTGCCCAGGACCTCTTCCGGGGAATAGCCGGCAATGTTGCGGATTACAGGACTTATATATTTTATGTATCCGGCCGCGTTAATGGAAAAGCTGGCATCATTGATATTTTCCACCAGTTCGCGGAACTGGGCCTCTGATTTCTCAAGCGCCAGCCGCGAGTGCACCTGTTCGGTTATATCGGAGAGGATGCCGTTGATGCCGGCGATGCGATAGGAGTCATAGCGCAGCCGGCTGGAAGTCCTGACATGGATGGCGGCTCCGCTACGGGTAATGATCCGGAACTCGCAGATGAACTGCAGGTCGCCCTTCATGGCCATATTGAAGCGGTGGGTGATTTCGTCAATGTCGTCGGGGTGGATGTGGTCCAGGAAAGAATGACCGACAAGTTCTTCGGGGCTGTAGCCCGAAACGGTCTTGATTGTCGGGCTCAGGTAATTTATTCGTCCGGAGGGGTCAACGCTGAAGGCCACATCATTGATGTTTTCCACCAGCGAACGGTATTTTTCCTCGGATTCCCTGAGTGAATTTTCGACCTGCTTGCATTGGCTGATATCCCTGGAGATGGTTATGAATCCGCATATGTTCTGGCTCTCGTCCTTGAGAAAATCAAGTCGGGTTTCAACCCATAGCAGGGAGCCGTCCTTGCTGAAGGCCTGCATCTCCCAGGGCGGTATGGTTTTTTCAGGGGTGGCCCCATTTGTTATCTGCCGGATCGTTTCCGCTTTGGCATCGACCAGTTCCGCATATTCGGGCGGGACAAAATCGGTAATGGTTTTTTCGGTCAGCTGCCAGTTGATGAAATCTTCGATCCGGTAGCCGGCCAGGTTTTCGATGGCCGGGGACGCGTAGACAATCCGGAAATCATTGTCCCAGAGGATTATGAAATCCTTGATGTTTGAGGAGATTGCCCTGAAGACAGGGTTGTTTCTGAAGAGGTCGGCCTCTTTTGTGCGGAAATCACATATCTCGCGATTAAGCTCGTTTTCTACGGGCATATCAGCCATTAAAAATCCTCCGGCACTCCAGTGCAGCGGGGCTGTTAATTTCCATGGCAGTGATAATACGACCTGCCTTCATAATTTTCAATGCGGCGCATTATACTTAACCGCCCCTGATTTAACAACAGCTTATCGCAGGGTGGATCTGTTTATTATCACATGTGATTTTTGTGGTTTATCTTGTGGGTCTTTGTCACAAAAAGCTGTTTTGCCACCCCTGGGTTTGTGCTAGACTGCTGTTATGGAAAATGATTCCTGGATAAGTCTCATTATTCTGTTTGCAATATTTTTTGTGCTGCCCTCTCTGCTCAAGATGCTGGGACAGTTTACACTCAACAATAGGGGAGATCATCCTGCAGCTGATGATGATCACATGGCCATGGATGACAATATGACTGGAGAAAATCGGGCTGACCAACGGTTTGATCAGGCAGGGGACGACATGTCCTTTGACGGAAAGCCGAGTGTCTCCAGTAAGCCGATAAGACCCCGATGGTTCTAGATAATCGCGGTAATCCCGGCCTGCGGTTTATCTTCGGAATTTTCCTCATCGCCGTCTGTATCTATGGCTTCTACCTTGGACTGGCCTACAGAAATACGCCGGCATTGTTTGTGACGCCGGTCCGACTGGAGGTGCAGGCCTATGATGGGCAGTCGGTGAACCTCGGTGATTTTACGCTGCAGCTTCCATCATCGGCGCGCTATGAGGAACTGCCGGATGGAATCTATTTTTATTCCTATCCGTTGCGGATCAGGGGCAATGTCCGGATTCTGGATGAACTGCCGGAAGAGGAGGCCTGGCGCCGGGAATTGCAGGGGCCTTTCAGCGCCATGTTTCTTGGTGATGTGAAGGACCTGGATATTTTTTCACTGATTGTCAAAGTGTTGCGGCATAAATATAATCCGACGCTCATGGGGCATAAGGCGGCGGTGCTGCCGTCCTGGATGGTGGGGTCCAGCGAGGCGCTGCTCCATGTTGATGGAGACCGCCATCTTCTGCTGTTTCATATCCCGCAACGCTTCAGCGGTGTAGTTTTTGTGGACGGCAAGGCTGTCGCGGTGAATGTTGAGGGCCACATGACCCCGCAGGAAGCAGCCTTTCTCCTGGCATCGGTGATGCCGGCGGAAGATCAGGCTCTATCTCCCCACAATTGAGTCGATAACTTCCTTGAGCTCCTTCAGATGAAACGGTTTGGCCACAAAAGCCTTGGCGCCTTTATCGAAGGCCATTTTCCTGGCTTCATCCACACTGAACCCGGTGATCAACACCACCGGCAGATCCGGATATTTCTCACAGATTTCGGCGGTGAGCTGGTAGCCGTCCATCCGCGGCATGTGAATGTCGGTGACCACAATGTCCATTGTCTCGGTGTCGATGATCTCCAGGGCTTCGACCCCGTCACCGGCCTTGAAAACTCTGTAATCAAACATCCCCAGAAAGTCTGAGATGACATTTGTCAGGTCATCCGAGTCGTCAACAATCAATACATTTTGTTTTTTAGTCGCTGTCTGTTCCATTGTTCAAATCAATCATTTCGTAGTTGCTCAGGGAAGTATATTTCTTGGTGCCGGCATCGCTTAGTTTTGCAAGTTTCTGCATTACAGCCCTGACTTTGAAGATCTGATCCTCCATAATTTTTAAATTCTGTTGAATATTTTCATTTTTTTCCAGCTCAGGTGTCAGCTGAAGAATTTCGATATTACCCAGGATTATGTTTAAGGGAGTATTGATCTGGTCTGAAAGAGTGACCGATGTTTTCGATATGGCGTTGGCTTCCTGCTGGCGTTTCTGCTTGGCCCCATATTGCTGCATCTCCAGCGCCCGGCCGATGCGCAGAACCAGTTCATCTTCATCGCAGGGCTTCAGTAGATAGTCATAGACCCCCAGTCTGAGAGCCTGGACCGCAGTCTTGATGGATCCGTAGCCGGTGATGACAATGACCATGGTGCGCGGGGAGATGACTTTTATATTTTCGAGGAGCTCAAGCCCGTCCATGCCTTCCATCAGCAGATCGGTCAATACAAGGTTGAAGGAGTCTTCATAGAGTTTTTTCAGGGCATCCTCGGCAGATGAGACGCCTGCAACTTCGTATCCGTGTGATGTGAGGATGTTTACCAGTGAATACCTTACAATCTCTTCATCATCGACTACGAGAATTCTCTGCTTGGTCACTGTGAACCCCCTTGTTTGCCGGTTTCTATGCGTTGTTCAATGATGGAAAGGAGTTCCTTGATCCGGAAGGGCTTTCTGATAAATTGGGATTGGGTTTCCTCCAGAAATTTCTTCACCTGGAGATCGTAGGTGTCTCCGGTTGTGAACAGGAATCTGTCTTTGAGGCTCGGGTCGAGCCTGGTGGCCTCTCTGAAAAATTCCATACCGTCGATTTCCGGCATCCGCAGGTCGGAGATGATGAGCTGCCAGTTTTCGGAGGCAACATTGTCGAGGGCCTCCCGGCCATTGGTGTAGCAGAGAACCTTGTAATGCGGTTCGAGGGCATCGAGCATCAGTTCGCGCAGATCTTTTTCATCTTCCACGATCATTATGAGGGCATTGTGGTCCTGGTGATGCGGCTGGGTTTTTTCAGGCGCGGGCGGCTGCGGCTGATGTGCCGGGGCGCCGCAGATGATCGCCGGGATCTTCAGTGTAATTCGAGCCCCCGGGGATGAATTCTCAATGGAGATGTCTCCCATGTGATCGGATATGATCCCGTAACAGATGCTCAAGCCCAGGCCGGTTCCTTTGTCCACCGATTTGGTTGTGAAAAAAGGATCGAAGACCTTGGGGATGAGTTCGTCCGGGATGCCGGGGCCGGAATCCTGGACGCTAAGCGCGGCGAAATCGCCCTCACTGAAAGATGTTATGGTGATGTCGCCGGCATCTCCGATGGCATCAATCGCATTGTTGATCAGGTTTACGATTACCTGTTCCATGCAGTTCATGTCGGCCTGAACCATCAGGGGGTGTGCGGCTCGGCTGTGGTCTATGTTTATGGCGCGTTTGCGGATGGTGGGGCCGTAGAGGCTGATGGCCCGGTCAACAACCTCGCGCAGGTCAAAGCTGGATCTTTCCGGGGGGACATTCCTGGAAAAGGTCAGCAGCGACTCGATGATGTTTTTGGCGGAATCGGCGGCACTGATGATGACTTCAAACCGGTCGTTATCTTTTTCTGATAGCCTGCTCTTGTCGATCAGGTCGGCAAAGCCGATGATGGGGGTCAGTTTGTTGTTGAGCTCATGGGCAATCCCGGATGTGAGCATGCCCAGGGAGGCCAGTTTTTCGGTCTGCATGTTGCGCTGTTCCATGCGCTTCTTGATGGTGATATCGCGGATGATGATGAGAAACTCGTTTTCAAGGATGTTCTTTATGTAGAACTGTCCGGTTATATTTTTTTTGCTGCCGATGGACAGGTTGCAGTCAAATTCGCAGGATTCATCTTTGGCCAGAAGTTCCATATGTTTGGTGATCACCGAGTTGGCGGCGTCGCAGAAGACGTCTCCCAGGTTTCGGGGCGGTTTGCCGACGGTTTCATGAAAGGCCTGGTTGTAGAACTTTATGTGTTGTCCCTCGGCGATCAGGATCATTTCATCGGAGGCATCCACCACTGATTTGTAGCTGGCGGTAATAGTCTTGAGATGGGAGTCTTTTTCTTCCAGGGACTGTTCAAGCCCCACATACTCCTTCTTGAATACCTCATAGATGCCGATGATGGTCATCATCTGTCCCACCAGAAGCCCCAGGAGTTCAAACATTCGCACGTCGTGGACATTGAAAAAGTCCGCCTGGGAGTGTGACAGGTTGAGGACCCCCACGGTCTGGTCGGCTTCCTTGATGGGGACGCACAGCATGGAGCCGATTCTTACGCAGGTGTCGGACCGGTCTTCGAAGAAATCACAGCTGGAGGTGTCCGATACCAGGATGAATTCCCCCTGGGCGGCACACCGTCCGGCCACGCCCTCGCCGAGCTCCAGGCTGAGGCTCTTGTTGGAGCGGCCGGAATGCGCTCCGGATGCGGCTTTGAGCTCCAACCGGTTATTGCTGATGACAAAGACCGAGGCATTTTCACAACGCGATTCCTCAAGCAGAACATTCACCAGATAGGTGTAGAAATCATCCTCGGGTGAACCCTTTCTGACATATTCGGAAAGTTTGAATATGCCCGAGAGGACGCCGATGGTGTCCTCATAGAACCCCGAAGCCTGATTAAGCAGGTTCAATAGTATGGCTTCACGCCGATTATATTCCTCGGCGGTGGCCTCCAAATCTGTAATTTGATCCATTAAACTTTCTCCGTATCCCCTAAACCAGATTGGCCACGCTTTCTCTGATGTGGCTGTAAATCTCGATTGCACGGTTCCTGGTTTCCTCAAAATCGGCGTCGATCATTTTGCTCAGACCGGCCGGGCTGTGCTCTTCGTAGGGGATGCCTTTTTCCTCCTGATAAACTGTGTTGCTGATAACATATGTAAGGGCCGAGAGCCTGTCGTTCGGGACATGATGATTTTTTATGATGGCGATGACCTCGGGCGGGAAATGCCATTTTTCGGCAACGGTTGTGCCGATCCTGGTATGGTCCATTGAAAAGGTTTCCTCTTCTTCGTTCAGGTCGGGCCAGGATCCGTCCTCTTTTATCATCGGGATGTAGGTGTCGGGAACCTTTGATATCAGGACCATGCGGCCGAGGTCATGCAACAGTCCGCCGGTGAAAAGCCACTCCTTTTCATTGCGGGTGCGGCCGAATTCAAAGGCGATCAGGGCCACTGCATATGAATGGTGCCACAGTTTCTCGGCGACTTTGGCCGCCGAACCGAAGGTCTCCATGACCGATATGGAAAGGGTTATGCACTTTACCATGTCAAAGCCGATTGTCAGGATGGCGTCATGGATGCCCACCGACTGTTTGGAATGCCTGTAGAAGGAAGAATTGGCCAGTTTGATGACCTTGGCCGCCATGGCCGGATCGCTGGCGATTATATATTCGATGTCCTTTATGGATGCGTTCTGGTCTTCCAGTACGGAGAACAAACGGGTCTTGTTGGCTGATATTGTTGGGATACTTTCAATATCTTTCTCTATTGATATGCACGTGTAGCCTGATTTCATGGTTTGTTTAACGGAAAAAAGACGGCATTACTTTAGGGGTTTTTAAAATAAAACCTTAATATTATAAAAGGTTGTCCGGTGTGAAAAACAACGGCCCGAATGATGTTTACGGGAGGGCCCGGGGCTTTAATTTAGGTAAATCGCCAGGTTCGGGGGATAAAACGACGGGTATAATCAAAAAATGTCCACAATATTGCTGTAAATGTAACAATAAAAAAATAAAACAATCATTTTAAGAAAGAACGCTTGAGTTTTTTTGCTAGAAAATTTATATCAGGCCCATGAAGGGAGGTCTCAGGCCATGAACAAGATCAAACATGTTGGAATAATTTTTTCCGGGGGGCCGGCCCCGGCCGCCAATGCTGTCATCGCGGCAGCCGCCAGTGCCTTTATGCGGAAAGGCATAAAGGTTACCGGTTTTCTGCGCGGCTATCAGAATCTTGAGCACTACTCGGGAAAAGGCTCACTCAAAGAGGGTGAGCACTACATAAATCTTGACAGACAGTGTGTGGGGGATATCCGCAATACCCAGGGGATCATAATTCATAATTCGCGGGCCAATCCGGGTAAGGCCATCAGCTGCTGGGAAGACCTCAAAGATCCTGAAAAAAACAATAAGCTTGTCAATATATTCCAAAATTTTGATGATATGGAGATTGATGCCCTGATTTCAATCGGTGGTGATGACACCCTCAAGACCGCCAACTATGTTTACCGTATCCAGCAGGCAGTTCCGGGCTTGCGTCCGGTCAAGGTTGTGCATGTCCCCAAGACCATCGACAATGACTATCACGGTATTGACTGGACCTTCGGTTTCTTCTCGGCGGCCGAATATGCGGGTTCGAGCATCCGGAATCTGCTGGCCGACAGCTTCACTTCGGGCAACTGGTTTGTGGTGGAGATCATGGGACGCAAGGCCGGTTGGCTGACTTATGCCGCCGGGATCATGGGTGAGGCAACCAGGATGATCTCCATTGAGGACATCGAATCCGACACGGTTGACTTGGATGAATTGGCCGCTGAAATCTCCGATCTTGTGATTGCCCGTAAAAAGGCCGGCCTCAATTACGGTGTGATCTGTGTGGCCGAAGGTGTGGCCGACAAGCTGCCGGATGAGCTCAAGGGCAACGAGGTTGACAATCACGGTAATGTGGTGCTGACCAATGTGGGGATCAGCAAGATGCTGGCCGATGCGGCCAGCCGGGTGCACAAAGAACGGACCGGGGAAAAGTTCAAGTTTATTCCGCAGCAGATCGGCTATGAAACCCGCTGTGCCAAGCCTTCGGGATTTGACGTGATTCTCAGCAGCCAGCTGGGAGTGGGCGCCTGCCGGGCCATGACCGAGGAGGGCCTGAGTGGGGTCATGATCAGCATCGGAGAGCAGATGAGCCTGAAATATGTTGACTTTGCCTCACTGATTGATGAGCAGACCGGGCTTACAAGGCTGAAGTTTATCGAGAAGGACAGCGATTTCCAGGTCCTTGCGCGTATCCTGGAATATAATCCGTGAAAGAGGGGGCTGCGGCCTCCTTTTTATTCGAGGGACTCGATTTCCCTGACCGAGGATGATACCACATAGATCCTGATATTGTTGCTCTGGGGGTCGGCCGGGAAGAGGAAGAATCCCTGGCGGTCCAGATCATACCCCGGCGAGGTGCCCATGACGACTTCGCCGTCGGAAAAAATTACCTTGATCTTGGCGCCGTAAGGCGTCTGGCCGGGGATAAATTCATAGCTTTCGTTATAATCCGGGTTGCCATCGAAGGTCTTGACAAAGAAAATCGCCTTGAGGGATCTGATCTTGACGTCAATGATCTTGTCCATGCCACCACTCTTATGTTGGACTTGGACTTTTCTATTCATTAAAATCTTATATCCTGCTTGATAGACTCGAACCCAGTAGTCAGCATCA
>CAYWBU010000003.1:33140-47743 GCA_964456565.1 uncultured Bacteriovoracaceae bacterium
ATGTTTTAACAAAGAAAATCGCCTTGAGTGTCTTGAGCTTTACATCGATGATCTTGTCAAGCCCCTGGGCATTCAGGGGCATGAGGTGGAAGTTGGGTTTTTCGGTCGAAAAATCATAACCATTGCCTTTTAATATCCTGCCGTCGGCATAATGGACTACAATTTTATTGGCCATGACGCACGCTCCTTAGCGATCTATGTGTAATATAAATAATAGCGGCAATTTTGACCTGCAACTTAACTGGTTAGTAAAATTGCCGAATTCGATAAATTTAGATTACCATATTGGGAGGTGTTTTTCCGTCGAAGAATGCGATCAGGTTGTCAACCGCCATGTCGGCCATCCTGGAACGGGTGCGCACGGTGGCTGATCCGATATGCGGCAGCATGACAACGTTTTCAAGTTGCGACAATCCGGGATCGATGCGGGGTTCCTCTTCAAAGACATCCAGTCCGGCCCCGGCAATCTGGCCGGTCTTAAGGGCGTGGACCAGTGCCTTTTCATCAATGATGGGCCCCCGGGCGGTGTTGATGATCACGCAGCTGTCTTTCATGCGCTCAAATTCTTGCGACCCGATGAGATGCCGGGTTTCAGCGGTAAGGGCCACATGCAGCGAGATGAAGTCTGCCGTTTCAAGGAGTTCGGTCAGATCGACCCGCCGGGCGCCGATATCCTCCAGGGTCCGGTTTTCGGATCTGGAGGTGTAGACCACCGGCATTTCAAAGCCGCGCGAGCGCAGTGCCATGGCGGTGCCGATCCTGCCGGCCCCGATGATTCCCAGGGTCTGGCCGAAGATGTCGTGTCCCAGCATGAGGTTGGGGTCCCAGCCCTGCCATTTGCCGGAGCGGGCATAGCCGTCGGCCTCAACTGTCCTGCGGGCGGCGGCAAACAGCAGTGACCAGGCCAGGTCGGCGGTGGCGTCGGTCAGCACGCCCGGGGTGTTGGTGACGGTTATATTGTTGCGGCGGGCGGCAGCGATATCGATGTTGTCATAGCCCACGGCATAGTTGGCGATGATTTTGAGTTCAGGGGCCGCCGCCATGATGTCCTGTCCGATGGGATCGTTCAGCAGGCACAGCAAACCCTGTTTGTCTTTGATGCGTTCCCGCAGGATCTCGGCCGGAATGGCATCCGGTTCGGGCCACAGGTCGACATCAAAATGCTGTTGCAGGCGTTTGAGCGCATTTCCGGGCAATGTTCGGGTTACCAGTATTTTCATAGCACGATCCTTTCCTGTGTTAGAAATATTTGTCCGGCCGCCGGATGTCAAAGAAAATAAGATCAGCCAAGATTTTGCTCATGCTGGCCCGGGGTTTTTCCGTTATGTTGAAATACTTGAACATGGTTTTATTTTGTCAATATTAGGATCGGAGTGTTATTGATGGCAGAACCTGCAGCCCGCAGAATATTAGTTGTTGATGATGAGCAGGAGACACTGGACCTGATCAGTGATTTTCTTGACGATAACGGATTCGCCGTTGATACGGCTACCAATGGTGAAGATGCCCTGCAACTGACGGAGGGGAACGATTATAATGTTGCCGTGCTGGATGTGCATCTGCCCGGCATGGACGGCACCGAGATCCTGAAGACCCTCAAAGAACGCAAACCCGAAATACAGATAATCATGATTACCGGTTTCGGTACCATCCGGGACGCGGTGGAGTGCATGAAGCTGGGGGCCTCGGACTTTATCACCAAACCGATCCTGCTGGACTACCTGCTGATCACCATCAGGCGGGTTCTGGAAGAGGCGCGGCTGAAGGAAGAGGCCGAAATGGCGGAATTCTACCGCACCCTGTCGCGCACCGATGAGCTGACCGGGCTGTTCAATTTCCGGCATCTCAAGGTCTCGTTGAAGAAGGAGGCCGAAAGGCACCTGCGTTATTCGCATACCCTGAGTCTGGCCATGGTGGATATCGATGACTTCAAACATTACAACGATACCCGCGGTCATGAGGAGGGTAATGAGATCCTGCGTAATCTGGCGCATATCCTGCGCCATAATACCCGTAACTGCGATTTGCTGGCGCGTTATGGCGGCGAGGAATTTGTAATCCTGTTTCCCGAGACCTCCGCGGAAGAGGCCATGGTGGTTGCCCAGCGTATCTGTGAAAGGGTTGCGGCCGAAATGGATATCACGGTTACCATCGGCCTGGCCAGCCTGCCGGATGATACCGACAACCACAGTGAACTGGTCCGGGCGGCCGACAAGGCCATGTATTGGGGTAAGACCAACGGTAAAAACCGCTGTACGCGTTACTGCGAGGATATATCCAAATGAAGGTAGAGATCGCCGGAATGTGAGCCGAAATTTTTGCGGCCCATGCCAGCCAGGCGCAGCACCGCGCCTTCGGTGATGTTGCGCGGAATCCTGATCTTGATCCGTCTGTTTTTGAATCCCGGTTTGTAGTCGATGGTGATATGACCGCCTTTGGCGGCCAGTTCATGCGGGATATGGATGTTCTGGTGGATGTCCATGACATTGTGAAAGGCGGCATTGGCGGTCTGGGATGCGATCCGGCCCACGCTTCTGCGGACGATGGACGCCGGGGTGCCGCCGCCGGCCGCCTCGTAGGCGAACACCCGGCTGATGGCCATCAGCCGGTCGATCCATTCCCTGCTGATCGGCAGATCCTTGAATACATCCCGGTATTCCTCATGGCTGAAGATGTCATTGAAGACCGTATTGCGGTCAAAGCCGAAACGCCGGTTTTCATCATAGATGCGGCGTTTGTTGGGATCGATCAGGACCCCGTAGGCCTCGGTGATTTCCTTGAAACGGTCTTCGGCCTGGGGATTGGTGCTGTTGACGTCCGGATGGTACTGCAGCGCCAGCCTGCGATAGGCCTTCTTGATCTGGTCGTGGGAGGCGTTCTTGTCGACGCCCAGGGTTGCATAGTAATCACCGGACATAGATGCTCTATAGATAAAAACGCACTCAGAGGCAAGATCCCTGTCCGCGGGACTGCCAGAATCTTTCCTGCGGCAACTCAATGGCCGTGAGCGGTCCGCCATAGACTGCGCCGGTGTCGATTCCGATCTTGTCCTCGCGGACAAAGGGTTCGGGCAGGTGGGTGTGGCCGAAGATCACCTTCTTTTTGAGGCCGGTGGGCTGTTCCATGAACTCAAACCGGGTCCACAGGAGGGTGTGCATGTCCTGCTGTGAGAGCGGCAGATGCGGCTTGATGCCGGCATGTACATAGATGTAGCGGTCATCCTCGAAAAAAGGCCGCAGGTCAGCAAGAAAGTCCAGGTGGGATCGGGGAATGGCGGATCTGAACTTGCGGCGGGAAAAGGGGAAAACTGCGGGGCCGAGATAACATTCCACGGTGGCGGTCCCGCCGTTGGCCAGATACAGCCGGTCGTCCAGACCGGTTCCCAGGAAGTTTAAAAGCATGTCTTCATGGTTGCCTTTCAGGAAGATGCAGCGAATGTGTTGCGAAAGGTCCAGCAGACACTCGATCACGCGGTCGCTGGCCGGTCCCCGGTCGATATAATCACCCAGAAATATCAGAAGGTCGTCCGCTTGCGGGTCGATCAGTTGCAGCAAATCTTCAAGCTTGGCAAGGCAGCCGTGAATATCCCCGACTGCAAAGGTCCTCATTGTGGCCTCCTTTTCAGGTCTGGGCCAGTTTCTGCAGCTTGATGATCTTGATCCTGAGGTCGGGAATTTTTTCCTGGGCCTTGGTGGACTGCGGGTTGAGCTTCAGGGCTTGGCGATAGGTGTCCAGGGCGGACTGCAGGTCCTGGACGCGGTCGGCATCCTTGCCGCTGGCTGCCCGGGCCTCATAGGCCTGTGCCAGGATCAGCAGTACATTGTAATCCTGTTTCTTTTTCAGGTAGAGATTGCAGGCCCTGATGATCTTGTCATTATCCTTGAGTCCGGCAGCGGCATTAATGAGCCCTTTGATGTAGGTGATCTGCGCATCCTTGTCGATCAGGTTGCCGTAATAGGTGTAGGCCTCCCGGTAACGTTTGAGCTCCAGCGCCAGGGCCGCAGCCCTTTTGAGAGCATCTTTATCATCGGGCTTGATTTTCATGAGGTCCGCATAGGTTGCCAGGGCTTCTTTGCCCTTGCCTTTCTTGTCGTAGGCGACGGCCAGGTTGTGGAGTTTTACGCCGTCGCGGGGATCCAGTTCGGCCGCCTTCTTGTAATATTTTATCTGGTCGGTTGTCTTGCCCAGACGTCCCATAACCATGCCGAGCTGGGCATAGGCTTCGGCATCCTGGGGATAGGTTTTGATATAGTGTTCCAGCAGGTCCCGGGCTTCTTTGAAATCCTTGCGTTTCAGGCTGTCTTCGATGACCGGCACCAGGATATCCTTGCGGCTGGCCTTTTTGGCATACTGCCGGTAAAGCTCAAGGGCCTTGGCGCGGTTGCCCATCTGTTCATGGGTGGTCCCGAGGTCCAGGACAATGCTCTCGTTGCCCGGGTCAAGTTCCAAAGCCTTGGAGAGATAGTCAATCCGTTCCTTGCCCATGCCCAGCTGACCGGCGATATAACCCAGGCGCCGATAGGTGGTGGCGGTGGCGCGGCCCTTGTCCACGATGTACTGGCTGGTCTCCAGGGCCTCGGTCAGCATGCCGAGTTTCAGGTAATATCTTGAGAGGCTGGCCTGGGCCGGGATATTCTCGGGATCGGCCTTGACCAGGGCACGGTAGATTCCCACCAGGGTTTCAAAATCGCCCTTGCGGTTCAGGATATCGTCAAGCTGACTCAGGAAGTCCTCATTTGCCGGGAAATTTTTGTGGGCATTTTTCAGGATGGCGATTTTTTCTTCATCCGCAGCCGCAGCCCTGATGCGTCGGTGAAAGTCATCTTCGGTCAGGTCGATGGTCAGGGGAACCTTGGCGATATTGCGGTCCAGATAGTAGATCTCAATCGGCATGGAGCGGATGCCGGCATTGATCAGCTGCTGGCGGATTTCGGCGGCATTCAGCGGTTCGTGCAGGTCGTTGTCGTTGCCGAATCCGGGGACATCGGCTGTCAGATATGACTGGAAAAAGGTGTTGGCCTTTATGCCGGTGATAATGACGGTTTCTTCCCCTTTGATGGTCAGCGCGCTGCCGGAGGGGATCTCCATGTCAATGCCGTCAACCGATGCCTGCAGTGCAATGAACTTGGGCGGCGTCCGGAATATGAACGATATGGTGGCTTCCCTGAGCAGGCCGATTTTGCCGCCGGCCGGGACCGCCAGAAAAAGACCAAGGGCTGCCACGAGCACTATGATTACGATTACAGCGGCATTTCCACGCCTGTCCATCTAAACATACCTCCGAATATTTGGGTAAGTTATATAGGTATGCCGGGTCTTTGTAAAGGCTTGCAGATTTTGTCAAGGGGTTGACTCCGTAATCAACGTTTTTATTAATAGTTAGTATCTGCCCGATTTTTACCGCACCGTAGAAAATCCCCCCTTTATCCAGTTTTATTCTGGAGGTTTGTTCCGTGAATGATGGAGTTACGCTTATCGAGCTGATGGTCTGTCTTCTTTTGACTTCATTTCTGATGTTGATGCTCTGCAGCCTCAACCATGTGGCGGCCTGGTCATACAGCGACATCAGCAGTGAGTGGTACTGTATGCAATCGATCAGATGCGCATTTTTGCAGCTGGATCGCGACCTGGCGCAGTGCGGCTGTCTCATGCCCGGTGAACTTGAGATTGCCGTGGAGCCGGACAACCTGTTTATTGCCGGGGTTCCGGTGACGGGCAGTAATGGCGGGTTGGAAATCGGAGATGCGGTGCCGCCTTATTATGCCCTGGTTGAAACGGTTGGCGGCAAAAACCTGATGCTGGATGAAACCGATATCGACGGCAATGGTCAGGACGACTTCTGGGCCGGGCTGGCAGTGATTACGGACAGCGGCCCGGCAGTTATTGAAGGCAGTTACAGCCGCGGTGAGCTTAATCTGCCGGTGGGGGATGCGGGCGGGATTGTAGCCGGTGACCGGGTGGTGCCGGCCATCCACTATCAATTGAGAGCGGACGGGCTCTATCGTGACGGACAGCTGCTGGCCGAGGCCATCAGCGGGTTTGATCTGCAGCTGCAGGGTGGTCGGTTGGATATCGGGCTTAAAGCGACGGACAAGTCTCTGGTGCGGGAAGTGGGCTTCAGTTATGAGCTGCCGTGATGAGGGATGGGTACTGGTGGTCAGCCTGCTTTTTGTCCTGGCGATAATGGCGGCGGTGGTGGGCAGTGTGCAGTTTGTCAGATATCAGATCCAATCGGGCGGGCTCTTCGTGGAGGCGCTGAACCGGACTCATGGCAGCGGCGGCAATTCCCAGGTGGTCCGCAATGCCGTGGAGATGGATGCCCCGGAAGGCTGGGATCATGTCTGCTTTGCCGCTGTTTTTGAAAAGGTCGGTCTCAATGGTATCGAACGTTATTCGTGGCGGGTAAAAGAACGACTGCAGCCGGAGATGGTGCTGGATGTCCCCGTGATCGCGGCTGAACGTACCGGGGTTGTGATTGTGGTGGACGATTCCGAGAGCATGATGTGGGCCTGCGGCCAGCGTTTCGATGATGATGCGGTTTATCTAGCAAGACCCGGAGGTGAAATTATCAGGGTTGCGGTGGAACCGCAGGGCGCGATGTGGGAGACCTGTGACGGAATCTATTTCACGGGCAGCTACGGTAATGCCTGGGTCGAGACGCCGTTCGCCGCGTTCATGGGCGGGGCCCTGACAGCCTGGACCATGTGCTATCCGGGACTTGAACATCTGACGGAAAATCTTGACGGCTGTGATGTGGCACTGCTGACAACTTCCGGTGACTGCTGTGATTTTTCACGTGACCGGGATGAGACTCTTGCCTGGCTGGCAGCGATCCGTCCGGGCAGCGGCTGTTCCAATCTGGCCGAAACTCTCTATGCGGCTACGGCCATGTTTGCTGATACATGCCTGCGCAATCGGCACATCGTGATCCTGAGCGACGGACGGTCTGTTGCGGATGGGAAGCTGCCGGCCTGGCTGAAAGACTATGACAATGACGGCGACCCGCAGGACCGGACCTGCCGCGGCGAAGGCTGCCGTTGTCTGGATGACGTAGCGGCCTATGCCGCGGACAATAATATACGGGTGCATGTGATCGGGCCGGACGAGCCGTTTTTGCGTTCGGTGGCAGCTGCCGGGCAGGGGCATTTTATGCCCGGGGCCGCGGATATTGTCCCGCAGAGTGCCTTTATCTGCCTGCCGCCGCTTGGCGGCGGTAAGCTGGCCATGACTAATCATGCCGGTCATTTTGCCCCGGCATGGCTGCAGTGCAGTTCGGTAAAGTGGTTTGATGCCGACCTGAATCCGGTCGCGGCCTTTGACTGGCATAGCCCGGCCCTCAGCAGCTGTGCAGTTGGCAGCGCCCTGTATGTTGCGACTGCCGACGCCCTGATGAAGATCGATATGTCCAGCCGGGAACTGCTCTGGTGTATTTCCGGTCCCGGCGGCCGGGTAATCAGGCATGGTGATGTTCTGGTGGCCGGTCCGGACAGGCAGGGCCGGGTCACGGCATTTTCGGACGGGCCTGTAAAGCTGTGGCAGGCGGATGGGACGGCTTTCAGCGCCGGCAGCGGGATGGTTTATGTGGCGGCCGGGAATACGGTCAGGTCCTTTGATGTGGCAACCGGAATTTCCCGCGGCAGCCTGGGGTTTGCCGATGCCGTAAGCGCGCTTGCATATGATCCGGTTACCGAAAGCCTGCTGGTGGGCACCGTGGCCGGGATGACGGCTGTGGCCGGTGCGGACATGGATCTCAGGGATACGGTGATGGCCCTGAATAATGATGCGGTCAGGGATGTCAGGAGCGTTACCATGCGGAAAAAGGTCAGCCGGCTGATACTGGGAGATTACAGTGTGGGCTGTTATTGTGACGGGGTCAAGACCTGGACGGTCCATCTGGGGGATCTCCGGATTCTCGGGGGCGTTGTGATGGCCGGCCGGCTGCACCTTATGGTTTACAGTCCCGGCAGCGGTTGTTGCGGGATTGATACGGGAGAGTCCCGGCTGCTGGTCCTTGATGCGCAGGACGGTACCGAACTGACCGATGACCGTCTCTTTGACGGGATGGCTCTGGCCCCGGTCATTGAACTGGCCGAACAGCGTCTCTGTTTCTTCAATTGGCAAACCGAGCGGGAGATCTGCGATATCGCCCGGCTTAGCGGGGTGGATCGGATTGCCCTGGGCCGGCGCGTTTTAAAATAAGCTGAAACTGCCCGCGAATCTTGACGCTTCAGGAGCTTGATGCTAGATTCTGCTGCATGCTGGATATTAAATTTATCAGACAAAATGCGGACTTGGTGAAACAGGCCTTAAAAGACCGGAAATCATCCATCGATCTGGATGCCCTGCTTGAGCTGGACGCAAAAAGCCGGAGTGTGCTGTTGGAGGTCGAAGGGCTCAAAGCCCGACGCAACGAGGCCTCGGGAGCCATTGCGCGGGCCAAGAAAGAGGGCGGTGATGCCACGGAAGCCATTGCCTCCATGAAGGCGGTCTCCGATGAGATCAAGACCCTGGATGCCACCCTCAAGGAGATAGATGAATCCATTCAGGCCATTGTCATGGAAATCCCCAATGTGCCGCATGCCAGCGTTCCGGTGGGCGGAGACGATTCGGACAATGCCGAGGTCAGGCGCTGGGGCACAAAACCCGAGTTTGGATTTGAACCCAAGGCCCACTGGGATATCGGCGAAAATCTCGGTCTGCTGGACTTCAAGTGTGCGGCCAAGATCACGGGTGCGCGCTTCAGTGTCGGAATGGGAGCCGGTGCCGCCCTTGAGCGGGCCCTGATCAACTTCATGCTGGACCTGCATACCCGCGAACATGGCTACACCGAGGTGCTGCCGCCGTTCATGGTCAACCGCGACAGCATGACCGCCACCGGCCAGCTGCCCAAGTTTGAAGAAGACCTCTTCAAGGTTGATGACTATTTCCTGATCCCCACGGCCGAGGTGCCGGTGACCAATATCATGCGGGATGAGGTCATCCCGGCCGAAAAACTGCCGGTCAAATTTGTGGCCTATACGCCCTGCTTCCGGCGTGAAGCCGGGTCCTACGGCAAGGATACCCGGGGGTTGATCCGGCAGCACCAGTTCAACAAGGTGGAGTTGGTGCGTTTTGCCCATCCGGACAGTTCCTTTGATAATCTCGAAGAGTTGACCGCCAACGCCGAGGAAGTCCTGAAACGCCTGGGCCTGCATTACCGGGTTGTGACCCTGTGTACCGGCGATCTGGGTTTCAGCTCGGCCAAGACCTATGATCTGGAAGTCTGGATGCCGTCGCAGGACACCTTCCGCGAGATATCATCCTGCAGTAATTTCATGGATTTCCAGGCGCGCCGCGGCAATATGCGCTTCAGGGACAATAATGCGAAAAAGAGTGAGTTTGCGCATACCCTTAACGGCAGCGGCCTGGCCGTGGGACGCACCCTGGCCGCTATCCTGGAAAATTACCAGCAGGCCGACGGGTCAGTGGTTGTCCCTGAAGTATTAAGACCATATGTGGGTCTTGACCTGATCGAGCCAATAGGCTAAGGAGAGAAAATTCCGGAGGGATGGCAGAGTCTGGTTGATTGCACTGGTCTTGAAAACCAGCATACCTTTGCGGGTATCGGGGGTTCGAATCCCTCTCCCTCCGCCAAGGGATATGGAGAGTTGGCCGAGTGGCTGAAGGCGCTCGCCTGCTAAGCGAGTGTAGGGGCCTAAACCTCTACCGAGGGTTCAAATCCCTCACTCTCCGCCAAACCAATAAAATGCCGACCCGGTAACTCCGGGCCGGCATTTTTCTTTTTATGTCCGGCCGCAGTGCCGCAGCCAGAGATAGCCGCTCAGCCCGGAAAGGATCGAGGCGGCAAAGATGCCGGTTTTGGCCATGTTCAGGATTTCACTCTGCCCCGGGAAGGAAAGCTCGGCAATGAAGATCGACATGGTGAATCCGATGCCGCCCAGCAGGCCCATGCCGGCGATGTGACGCAGGTCGACCCCGGCGGGCAGGCCGGCCAGTCCGGTTTTGACGGCCAGCCAGCTGAACCCGAAGATCCCGATAAATTTGCCGAAAAATAATCCGGCCGTGATGCCGCGGGTGGCGGGATGGTGCAGGGCCTGTCCCAGGGATGCAAGGTCTAAGGGGATGCCGGCATTGGCCAGGGCAAAGAGCGGGATGATAACCAGGGCCACCGGCAGATGCAGCAGCTCCTCCATGCGTTGCAGCGGCGGCTGTACCAGTCTGAGCTGGCGCTGCATGCCGTGCAGCAGGGACTGCTGGCGTTCGTCGGTATGCAGCTTGGCGCTGTTGCGGGCCTCGAAACGTTCCAGCAGGCCGTGCATGTGACGGGAGAAACGTTCGGGTGTATAGCGCGGCCGCGCCGGGACGCAGAAGGCCACCAGCACTCCGGCCACGGTGGCGTGGACCCCGGAATAGAGCAGGGCCAGCCACAGAAACAGTCCGGCAACCAGATAGGGCAGGCAGCGCCTGAGACCCGAGATATTGAAGCCGATCAGCATCAGCAGGACCAGTGCGGCGGCTCCCAGGGCAGTGAGATTGATGGTTGAGGTGTAAAAGAGCGCGATTACCAGGACCGCGCCCAGGTCGTCCACAATGGCCAGGGCCACCAGCAGGACCGAAAGTCCTTTGGGAGCCCGGTTGCCCAGCAGCACCAGTACGCCGACGCAAAAGGCGATATCCGTGGCCATGGGGATGCCCCAGCCGTCAATGAAAGGCGTGCCATGGTTGATGGCACTGAAGATCAGGGCCGGCACCAGCATGCCGCCGAGCGCGGCCACAACCGGCAGGACGGCCTGACGCAGGTCGGAAAGTTCGCCGATCAGGACTTCGCGTTTGATCTCAAGCCCCACCACGAAAAAGAAGAACACCATCAGAAATTCATTGATCCACTCGGCCAGGGGCATTTCCAGTTTGAGGCCGGCCAGGCTGAGACCCAGGGGAATTTCGAGGATATGGGCATAGGTTCGGCTCATAAATGTATTGGCCAGGACCAGGGCCAGGAACACGGCGGCCATCAAGGCCACGCCACTGGTGGTTTCGCGGCGGATATAGTTCTCAAAGGGGGTGCGGATTTTTTCGCGTTTCTCTTCCAGGGGATAGAGAAACTGTCCGTTTTTGACTTCGGGCTGTTCTTTCATTTTTACTCCATTTTCAAGTTGTGCTGTGATTAGTAGGGCTGCGCCGGCGATCTTTCAAGTTGCACATCATGAGCATTCATCTCGGCCCCTCGTTGAATCACATTAATGCCGGCGGTCCGGAGGTCAATACCGGGCGGGCTCCGCCCGGATCATAGGTTTTTATAAATAAACGGGTGCATTTTGACGGGAAATCGGTCATAAAGGGTGGACTATGGGCTGGAGAACTTGGGAATGCAGTTAAAGAGGGATCTTGGTCTGCTCGATGTTGTGGCGATCTCCTGCGGTGCAATGCTGTCAGGGCTTTTCATCCTGCCGGGACTGGCCTATGCCCAGACCGGTCCCAGTCTGCTGCTGGCCTTCCAGATTGCCGGGATCATGGCGCTTACCGGGATGTTCTCCCAGGCCGAACTGGTCTCGGCCATGCCCAAGGCCGGCGGCGCCTATTTCTTTGTCTCGCGCAGCATGGGGCCGACTGTCGGCACGGTCTACGGTCTGATCACCTGGTTGTCGCTTTGTCTGAAAAGCGCGGTGGAACTGCTGGCCTGCGCTGCAATCATCACCTTTCTGCTGCCGCTGCCGATTTGGCTGGTGGCCCTGCTGCTGTGTCTGGTCTTCATGGGAATCAATCTGGTGGGCGTCAAGGAGGCCGGCAAGATCCAGGTGACCTTTATTGTAATTATCCTGGGAGCGCTCCTGCTCTTCATGATATTCGGGGTGCATAATGTCCGGGTGCATAACTATGCCCCGTTTGTATCGCAGGGCTATTCGGGTGTCATGGCCGCGGCCGGGCTGCTGTTCATGGCGTTCGGCGGGCTGCTCAAGGTCGCCAGTATTGCCGAGGAGGTGGATCACCCCGGGCGCACGGTCCCGCTGGGCATGATCATCTCGGTCCTGATTGTCCTGGCGACCTATACGCTTATGATCTTTGCCGTGGTGGGGATGCTGCCGGCCGATGTGTTGAGCGGATCGCGTTCGCCCATCAGCACGGCGGCGGAGTCTTTCTGGGGACGGCCGGGTTACCATGTCTTTGCCCTGGTGGCGGTGCTGGCGATCCTGTCGGCCGCCAATGCCGGGATTCTGGCAGCCTCCCGCTATCCGCTGGCCCTGAGCCGTGACGGCCTTTTCCCGGCGCCCTTCAGGCTCATCAACAGCCGTTTCAATACCCCGCATATTTCGATCCTGGGCACCGGGCTGCTGATCTGCGCCGCCATTTTTCTGAAGCTGGAGACCATTGTTAAGGCCGCTTCGGCCGTGCTGATTCTGACCTACATGTTTTCGTGCGTCTCGGTTATCATCATGCGGGAATCCGGTTTGCAGAACTACCAGCCGCGCTTCTATTCGCCGCTGTATCCCTGGATCCAGGTGGCGGGGATTTTCGGCTTCATTGCAATTCTGATCTATATGGGCAGTATCGGTATCCTGATCGGCCTGCTGGTGATCCTGTTTTCGATCTTTCTGTACTGGTATTACCGCGGCATCGGGACCGAAAGGGAGTTTGCCCTGCTGCACCTGATCGAGCGCATTACCGACAAGGATCTGACCTCACATATGCTGGAGACCGAACTCAAGGACATCCTGCATGAACGTGACAAGATCACCAAGGACCGGTTTGATCTGCTGATCGAGGGCTGTTCGGTCTTCGATATCGAGCGGCCCATGACCAAGGATGAGTTTTTCGAACTGGCTGCCGGGGAGATGGCGCCGCACCTCAAGCGCACCCCGCGCGAAATCAAGAAACGGCTGGTTAAGCGCGAGAATGAAAGTTCGACGGTTCTGAGCCCCTATCTGGCAATTCCGCACATCATTATCGAAGGCCGCCGTTCTTTTGATATCCTGCTGTTCAGGTGCCGGGATGGGGTGCGTTTCAGCCGGGAGGCCCCGGAGGTCAAGGCCGTCTTTGTCCTGATGGGCACCAATGACATGCGCCAGATGCATCTGATGTCCCTGGCGGCCATCGCCCAGATCGTCCAGGATTCGGATTTTGAAGACCGCTGGCTGAGGGCCAAAAGCAAAGAGGCCCTGCGGGACATCATCCTGCTGGGCAAGCGTCGCCGTAATCCCGAATCTTAGTCAGTATCGAAATTTTCCAGATAGTTGTGGTCAACCATGAGCCGGTGACCCTGCCAGTGGATAATATTATTTTTTCGGAGGCGCTCAAAGAGTCGGGACAGGGTTTCCGGGATGGTTCCGATGGCTGCGGCGATCTCCTTTTTTGATATATCGAGGTGGTATTCGCTCTTGCTCCCGTAGTGCTCGAGCAGGAATCTGAAAAAACGTTCCTCCACGTCATAACTTGTCAGATAAAGGATTCGCTCCGTCAGGAAGCGTTGTTTCTGCATCAATGCCGCAATGAATTCATTCCTGAAGTTTGGCTCGTCCAAGAGTTGCAGAAATGGACCCCGGGGAATTTCGATTATGCGAGTTTCGGCAATGGCCCTGGCACATACCGGGTACTGATCTTTCCCAAACGGGATCACTTCGGCGAAGAATACATCGGATGTCAGGATGTTGAGTACCATTTCCTGTCCGTCCGGGGCTGTCTTGAAAATCTTGATCATCCCCTCTGTGAGCAGGAAGAAACTGTTTCCGGCCGCGCCTTCCGTAAACAGGATGCGGTTCTTGGCCAGGGTCAAAAACCGGCACCGGGCGGCAATATGCTGGGCTGAATCTTGGGTGAGGGCCGGGAAGGCGGCCTGCAGCTTTTCTTGAATCTCCATCTCATTATTATAGGGGAGAAAAGATTTTTTTCAGAGATAAATTTTTTTGACCCAGGTCAAATCTTTTTGGCCGGTGGGTTGTTAGGTTGCATTGAGATCAAAAAAAAGGAGGTTCAAAAGATGTTTTGTTACCAGTGTCAGGAAACCGCGAAGAATTCAGGCTGTACCGTCAGGGGTGTTTGCGGCAAAAATGAGACCACGGCCAATTTGCAGGATCTGCTGATCTATGTGCTCAAGGGTCTGGCTGTCTGTGCCCGCCGGGCCGGTGATAGGATCGATGTCGTCCCCTACGGCCGTTTTACTGCCCAGGCCATGTTTGCCACCATTACCAATGCCAATTTTGATGATGAACGTATGATTGCCCTGATCCGCCAAGGGCTCAGGCTGCGCGAGCAAATCAAATCCGAGGCCGGGCTTGAGATTACCGGGCCGGAGGCCGCGCTCTGGTTTGCTGATGATGCCGCCGAGATGGCCCGCAAGGCTGTGACCGTCGGGGTCCTTGCGACTGCGGATGAAGATGTGCGCTCCTTGCGCGAACTGTTGATCTACGGCATGAAGGGCATCAGCGCCTATGCCGACCATGCGGCCATTCTGGGATATACGGATGCTGCCATCTATGTCTTTTTGTTCAAGGGCCTGGAAGCCACCACCATGGACCTGGATGCCGATGCGCTGGTGAAACTGGTGCTGGAATGCGGAGATGCGGCGGTTAGGACCATGGCTCTGCTGGATAAGGCCAATACCGAAACCT
>CAYWBU010000004.1:0-3648 GCA_964456565.1 uncultured Bacteriovoracaceae bacterium
ATCAACCAGCCCGACTGCCGCACCTGCCATCAGGACCTGGGCCATAAAGCTGTTGCCCGGCCGGCCAGCAACCGCTGGACAACCAGTGAAAAAGAGCTCTACCGCTACCAACTTGACAGCACCGGCCGTCTGCTGTGCGCCGCCTGCCACGGTTCAGCGCATGCCACCTACCCGGCTAAGAACATCTACGGCCAGGCCCGCGACAACATCCAGCCGCTGCAGTACCAGCAGAGCCTGCGGCCCATCGGCACTGACAGCTGCCAGATCTGCCACATCAAAAAAATGAAAGCGGAAAATCATCACAGCGGCATCCTCCCCGAACCTCGAACATCCGGGGATTGAGGCCCCTGCATAAAATTTAAATTACGCAGCCGACACGGTATCTTGCCGCAAATATCCGCCGGAGATCTTACTATAATAAATAATTCTTCAGCAGTGTTTCTGACGAAAACCCGGCAGGCCGGTCGCGAGCAGCCGGTCGAATTTTATCGGATTTCAAGAAAAGCCTGTCAGAACAGTCAGTTCCGAAGAAATCCGGCCCGTGCCTCCCTAAATTTGAGCCTTATTTCCAAAACATCATCCATATCCCCAATAAAATCAAAGGCTGTCCAACCGGTTTCAGATAAGCCCAACCCGATTGACGCCCGGGGTTTATTGCGCTAGATATTCAATTGTACATGAAAAAACAGGAGATCACATTTGGACATAAACGATGATCAACAGGAGAGGCAATTCTTCCTGAAACGCCTCTGGTTGCTTCTTAAATCCGAAACGCCCCAAGCCAAGGATATCACACAGGAAATTAACAATATCATCGATGAGGTCGAAGAAAAGGGCTTCATCGACGAAGACCAGGGCGATATGATC
This sequence comes from uncultured Bacteriovoracaceae bacterium, assembly GCA_964456565.1. Lineage (GTDB taxonomy): Bacteria > Desulfobacterota > Desulfomonilia > UBA1062 > UBA1062 > CAYWBU01. Next base: position 868 of record CAYWBU010000004.1, read on the forward strand.
CATAATATCATCGTTCTCAAGGACACGGCGGTACGCGAGATCATGGTTCCCAAAGTCGATATGGTGGCCCTGGAAAGATCTGCCAGCATCGAAGAACTGGTGGAGGCCATCACCCAAAACGGCTGCTCGCGGATTCCCATCTATCAAAAGACCATGGATAACATCGTGGGCATCATCTATGCCAAGGAAGTCCTCAAATACTGGCAGGCCAGTTCCAAGGAGATCGAAATTGAAGACCTCCTGCACCCGCCCTATTTTGTTCCGGAAAGCAAAAAACTGACCGATCTGCTGCAGGAATTCCGCCAGCAGCAGACCAAGATTGCCATCATTATTGATGAATTCGGCGGTGTTGACGGACTGATAACCATCGGTGACATTATCGAAGAAATCGTCGGCGATATCCAGGCCGAAGATGAATCCCATCCGGAACTGGACATCGTTGACCGCGGCGACGGCAGTTTTGAGGTGGAACCCAAGATGCCCATCGATGAGTTTGCCGAAGCCTTCGCCCTGGATATCCCCGAAGGCGATTATGACACCGTGGCAGGGTTCATCAATTTCCAGCTGGAACGTATTCCCAAATCCGGAGAAACCCTGAAATATGAAGGCTGTACCTTCGAAATTGCTGCCGCCGACAAAAAAAGGATCTCCAAGCTCATCCTGCACACCCCGACGGAGATCCCGGCTTGAAGAAGATCCTGCTGGCCCTGCTGTCCGGCGTGATCTATGCGCTGGCCTTTCCTTCCTATAATCTCTGGCCGGCTGTTTTCATCTTCGCCGTCCCCCTGCTGATTGCCGCGGCCGAATCCACTCCCAGGGAAGCCTTTGTCTACGGCCTCATCAGCGGATTGGTGGCCCGGGCCGGCAATCTCTACTGGATCGCCTTTGTAATGGAACGTTACGGCGGCATGCACCTGGGGCTGGCCGCCATGATGCTGTCCCTGCTGCTGCTCTACCTGGCGCTCTATTTTGCTGTCTTTGCCTGGCTTTTCGCCCGGCTGAAGAATATTCGCGGCAGCTTCATCATCCTGGCGGGCCTCTGGACCGGCCTGGAGATCTTCGGCACCTACCTGCCCTTCAACGGCTTTCCCTGGAACCTGGCCGGCCATCCGCTGATCAACTGGCTCAGCCTGGCCCAGACGGCCGAATTCGGCGGGGTCTATCTGTTGAGCGCCATCGTCATCATGACCAACATTGCCATCTGGCAGCTGCTCCGCAAAGAAATGCTGCCGGTGCTGATCTGCATCGTCCTGCTGGCATGCGGCTCATTCTGGGGGGACTGGCGCATGCAAAACCTCGCCCCGAACGGCGAAACATTCAGGGCCGCCATTGCCCAGGCCAACATCAACCAGGATGAGAAATGGCTGCCGCATATGATAGAGCCCACCATTGACATCTATACCGAGCTGAGCCGTCAGGCCGCAGAACAGGGGGCCCGGCTGGTGGTCTGGCCCGAGACCTCCTGCAACTTTTTCCTGTTCCGCTCCTGGGCCCCCACCATGCAGATTCTGGACTTCAGCAAGGAGACGCCGGCCATGCTGCTGGTGGGCAGCCCCTTCCTGGAAAACAGAAAATATTTCAATCGCATGTGGCTGCTGGAGAACGGCAGCATCAGGGGCCATTATGACAAGGTCCACCTGGTGCCCTTCGGCGAATATCTGCCGCTGGCCTGGCTGCTGCATCCGATCCTGGGGGAGCTGTCCGACAGCATCGGCGATTTTTCGCGCAACGGGCATACCGAGCCCATTGACGACATTGGGGTCCTGATCTGTTTCGAGAGCCTGTTCCCGGATATCTCGCGGGCACTCTGCCGCCAGGGCGCAACCTTCCTGACCAATGTCTCCAATGATGCCTGGTTCAAAACCTGGGCGACGCCCGAGCAGCTCCTGAATATGTCCGCCTTCCGGGCCATTGAAAACCGCCGCTGGCTGCTGCGCTCGGTCAATCACGGCATCTCGGCCGCCATCATGCCCTCCGGAAAAGTTGCGGCGTCCATCGGTCTGTTGCAGGAGGGCTGCATCGTCGAAGAGATCACCAAAAACCGGCGCCTGACATTCTACACCTGTTACGGTCCGCTGATCAGCGGGCTGTGGGCCCTGCTGGCGCTCATTGCGACGTTGACAAAGCTGCGCCGCAGTGCTAATCCCTGCGGTCATGATTGAAGATTATCAGCAGCAGATTGAAAACATAGCCGCAAAACTCCAGACTATCCGAGGTTATCTTTGAAATTCCTGAAAAACAGGAACGCGCTCAGGAATTAGAAAGTCAGCTCTCCGATCCGGAAATCTGGCAAAACCCGACGAAACTTCGCGATATCCAGTGTGAAAAGTCCAGGATAGACACTATCCTGGGAAACTGGGACTCCATCCTCACCCTGCGTGAGGATCTGGATGTCCTGCTGGATCTGGCCAAGGAAGAGGATGAAGACCTTGGCGGCGACATCAGTCAGACCGTTGCCGGCCTGGAGGCCCGCATCAACGAGATTGAGAAGGCCCATGTATTGTCCGGCAAGGATGACCCCAAATCGGCCTTCCTGGAAATTCATGCCGGCTCCGGCGGTCTGGAGGCCCAGGACTGGGCCAATATGCTGCTGCGCATGTATCTGCGCTGGGGCGAGAAAAACGGCTTCCGCACCACCATCATCGACATCCTGGCCGACGAGGCCGCCGGAATCAAGAGTGCCACCATCGAAGTTGCAGGCGAATGGGCCTACGGCTACCTCAAGGCTGAAACCGGGGTCCACCGGCTGGGGCGAATCTCACCCTTTGACGCCAACAAACG
>CAYWBU010000004.1:3733-21059 GCA_964456565.1 uncultured Bacteriovoracaceae bacterium
TCTGGCGCCGGCGGACAGCACGTCAACAAGACCGACTCGGCGGTGCGCATAACCCATATCCCCACCGGTATCGTGGTCCAGTGCCAGAACGAGAGATCCCAGCACAAGAATAAGTCCTTTGCCATGAAGGTCCTGGCCGCCAAACTCTATGAACTGGAAGTCGAAAAACAGCAGGAAGAGCTGGGAGCCATCACCGGCAACAAAAAAGAAATCACCTGGGGCAGTCAGATCCGCTCCTATGTGCTGCAGCCCTACCAGATGGTCAAGGATCACCGTACCAATCTGGATATGGGTAACCCCGATGCCGTGCTGGACGGCGATCTGAATGCCTTTATCGATGCCTATCTCATGATGGAGGCGTCCAAAAACACTGCCAAAGATTGATCAGGCAGCCTGGGCACGTTCAATGCTGAGCACGCCCTGCAGCTTGCGGATGCGGGCGAAAAGGTCTTCCAGCTGTGAAAGATTCTTCACCATGACCTTGAGTGAGCATAGGGAATTGCCGTTGCCCATCTGATTGACCTTCATGGTGGCAATGTTGATCTCCTGGGTTCCGATGACCGAGGTTATGGCGCTGAGCATCCCGGGCCGGTCCTCACACAGCACCGAAAATTCGATCTCATGGGTTTCCCGGATATCCTGAGCCCAGCTGACCGGAACCAGCCTCTCACTGTCGATTTCCGAGACATAGGGACAGCTTGCGCGGTGGACAGTAATGCCGCGGCCCCGGGTTATGAAACCGATTATATTGTCACCCGGAATGGGACGGCAGCACTTGGCAAACCTCACCAGCAGTCCGTCAACGCCCCTGACAATGATCCCGGAGGCATCGGTCTTGCGCGACGGGGCCTTCTGTTCTGCCGGCGCGGCCTTCTTGGGTTCTTCGGGCAGCAGCTTGTGGACAACCTGGTTGACCGAAACCCGCCCGAAACCCAGGGCCGCCAGCATGTCATCCACGGTCTTGAATGAACTCAGGCTCGCCAGCTCGTCAAAATCCACATCCCTGGCATGCAGGCTCTTGAGCTTGCGCTCGAGCATTTCGCGGCCCAGCGAGATGCTCTGTTCGCGTTCTTGGGTCCGCAGCCAGGTCCTGATCTTGGTCTTGGCCCGGCTGGTCTTGGCAATCCTGAGCCAGTCCTTGCTGGGCGTCTGCTTGGGCGAACGCATGATCATCACCACGTCGCCGCTCTTGAGCTTGTAGCGCAACGGCACGATCTGGCCGTTGACCTTGGCCCCGGTGCACTGGTGCCCCAGTTCGGTATGCACGCTGTAGGCAAAATCGAGCGGGGTGGAGCCCAGCGGAAAACGTTTCACATCGCCCTGGGGCGTGAAGACATAGACATCTTCGGGATAGAGATCAATCTTGACGCTCTGCAGGAACTCGTGCGGATCGTTCAGTTCGCGCTGCCACTCCAGCAGCTGGCGCAGCCAGGCAAACTTTTCGCCGTCATGCTCGTTGAGTTCGCTGCCCTCCTTATAACGCCAGTGGGCTGCAATCCCCTCGTTGGCGATGTAGTCCATCTCAAAGGTGCGGATCTGAATCTCGATTCGCTCGCCCTGCGGACCGAAAACAGTGGTGTGCAGCGACTGGTACATGTTTTCCTTGGGCATGGCGATGAAGTCCTTGATACGGGACTGGATCGGCTTCCACATGGAATGGATGATGCCCAGCATCTCATAACATTCCGCCACGCTATTCAGTTTGATGCGGATTCCCAGGACATCGTAGACATTCTCCAGCGGAATCCCCTGCCGTTTGAGCTTCTGATAGACGCTGTAGATATGCTTGATGCGCCAGCTGACCTCGGCCTCAACCCCCACCTTGTCAATCTGCTCTTTTATACGATCAACGATTTCCCGCAGATATTCCTCTTTCTCCTTGGCCTTGGCATCCAGCTGGGCCTTGAGCACGGCATAGCCTTCCGGATCAATATATTTGAGGCTCCACTCCTCCAGCTCGATCTGCAGCCAGTGGATACCCAGACGGTTGGCCAGAGGGGCATAGATATCCAGGGTCTCCTCGGCAATCCGGATCTGCGAGGGGCGTTTGTGGAATTCAAGGGTGCGCATGTTGTGCACCCGGTCCGCCAGTTTTATAAGCAGTATCCGCAGATCCTTGCTCATGGCAATGATCATCTTACGGAAATTTTCGGCCTGGTGCTCCTCCTTGGAGCGGAAATGAATCTTGCTGATCTTGGTCAGGCCATCCACGATCACCGCCACCTCGTCGCCGAACTCCTGACGGATATCATCAACGGTGGTGAGGCTGTCCTCAACCGTATCGTGCAGCATGGCCGCCGCCACGGCCGTGACATCCAGACGCATCTGCGAGATGATCATGGCGACTTCCAGCGGATGATTGAGGTAGGGTTCGCCGCTCAGACGGGTCTGCCCCTGGTGGACACTCGCGGAAAATACATAGGCCTTTTCCACAATCCGCCGGTCCGCATCGGGGATATAAGCGGAAACCTCATCAAGAATGTCGTTGATCCTTACTGTCAAAGATCAGACCTTCGTGTTCAGTTTTTCTTTACAGAAATCAAGCACTGCAGCGGGGGCAAGCTTGACGACCTCGCCCGTGGCACGCTCCTTGACCTCCACCACACCTTCGGCCAGGCCCTTGCCGCCAATGACGATCCGATAGGGCACCCCGATCAGATCGGCATCCTTGAACTTCACCCCGGGACGCATGGCCCGATCATCGATCAATACATCCATCCCGGCAGATACCAGTTCATTATAGATCTTCATAGCTGTATCCATAACCTCTCCGGGCTTGACGTCAATAGGCAGCACCAAGAAAGGATAGGGAGCAATGCTGACGGGGAAGATAATCCCGTTTTCATCATGATTCTGTTCGATGGCCGCCGCCACGGTCCGGCCGACGCCGATGCCGTAACAACCCATCACCAACGTCCGATTTTCACCGTTCTCATCCAGGAATTCGGCCTGCATGGCCTCGGAATACTTGGTACCCAGCTTGAAGACATGCCCGACCTCGATCCCCCGGATAACCTCCAGCTTGCCGCCTTCACAGCGCGGACAGGCATCATCGGCCATGGCATTGCGGATATCGGCAACCGCATCCACCCGGGCATCCCTGGAAAGCCAGACATCCTTCAGATGATGATCGGCCTCATTGGCGCCGGCTACAAACGGTCCGGATTCAAGCAGGGCCGCATCGGCAATCACCTTGATATCAAGGCCCACCGGTCCGGCGAACCCGCGCGGCGCCCCGGTGCGGGCCGCAATCAGATCCTCGCCGGCCAGTTCCAGGGCATCACAGCCCAGCACCCGCCGCAGCTTGGCCTCATTGACCTCATGATCTCCCCTGACCAGGGCCGCTATCACCGCATCATCGGCCTTGTAGATCATGGTCTTCACCAGCTTCTCAGGCCTGATCTCCATGAAAGCGCAGACTTCGTCCACCGTCCTGGTATCAGGGGTATGCACCTTGGCCGGCGAACCATCAGGAGCCTTTGCAAGTTTCATTTCGTCAGCAATCTTGATTTCGGCCTTTTCCACGTTGGCGGCATAACCGCACGAATCGCAGCTCAGGATCGCATCTTCGCCGGTCTCGGCCAGCACCATGAACTCATGCGAAAAACTGCCGCCGATCTGGCCCGAATCGGCCTCCACCGGCTTAAATTTCAGCCCGCAGCGTTCAAAGATCCGCTGGTAGGCCGCAAACATCTTCGCATAGCTCTTCTCGGCGGATGCATCGTCCACATCAAAGGAATAGGCATCCTTCATGATAAATTCGCGGGCCCGCATCACTCCGAAGCGCGGACGGACCTCATCGCGGAACTTGGTCTGGATCTGGTAGAGGTTGAGCGGCAGATCCTTGTAGGAATGCACCTCGGCCCTGACAATATCGGTGATCACCTCTTCGTGGGTGGGACCCAGGGCAAAGCGGGCACCCTTGCGGTCTTCAAAACGCAGCAATTCCTTGCCGTAGAAAGACCAGCGCCCACTCTCCTCCCAGAGTTCGGCCGGTTGGACGCCCGGCATCAGAAGTTCCTGGGCTCCGGCGGCATTCATCTCTTCCCTGACAATGTTTTCTACCTTGCGGATGGCCTTAAGCCCGTAGGGCAGATATGAATAGATTCCCGACGACAGCTTGCGCAGCATGCCGGACCTGAGCATCAGCTTGTGGCTGACGACCTCGGCATCCCGGGGATCTTCCTTGTGGGTGCTCAAAAACATTTCAGAAAGCTTCATTTTTCGGTTTCCCTCTCTATTTCAGCCAGGATGGTCGCAACGATCTCTCCTGTTGCTATTCTCTTAACCGGCTTGCCATGCCTGAAAAACACGGCGCCGTTCTTGTCGCAGGCCGCCCCCATGTCGGCCTCGCGGGCCTCGCCCGGACCATTGACGGCACAGCCCATGACCGCCACCGTCAGATGCGCCCTGACACCGCTCAACGCATCTTCAACCTCGGCGGCAATGGCCGGCACATCGGCATTGGCCCTGGCACAGGTCGGACAGGCAATCACCCGCACACCCTGGTCACTGAGCCCCAGCGACTCCAGCAGAATCCGGCCGGCCCGAACCTCCTTGACCGGATCGTCCGAAAGCGAAATCCGGATGGTGTCGCCGATGCCCTCCATCAGCAGGGCGCCGATCCCCGCCGAGGATCTGATCAAACCCGAAAACAGGGTTCCGGCCTCGGTTACCCCCACATGCAGCGGCCGATCGGAAACAGCCGCAAACCGCCGGTAGGCCTCCACGGTTTCCAGTACAGCGGAAGATTGCAGGGCAACCTTTATAGCCTCAACCCCCATATCTTCCAGCATTGCAACATGTTCCAGGGCATTTTCCACAATGGCACCCACATGGTCATGGCCATGTTTTTCAAGCAGACTGGGTTTGACCGATCCCAGATTGACTCCCACCCGGATGGGGACCTGATGGTCAAGGGCGGCCCGCGCCACCTCGGCGACCCTTTCGCGGCTGCCGATATTGCCGGGATTGATCCTGATTCCGTCCGCACCGGCCTCGATCGCGGCAATGGCCAGCCGGTGACTGAAGTGGATATCGGCAATAACCGGAATATTGACCTGTTTTTTGATGGCGGCAAAGCCGGCGACCGAATCATCATCGGGCACACTGATACGCACGATATCACAGCCCGCCACCTCAAAGGACAGCACCTGCCGCACGGTGGCCTCGACATCAACAGTCCGAGTATTGGTCATGCTCTGGACGCTGACCGGAGCCCCGCCGCCGACAGCAACCTTCCCGATCCAGATTTTTCTTGTAGTCTCGCGGTGTAATGACATGTCTCAGTGAGTAGCATATCCAATAACAAGACTCAAGATTGCAACCCGTAAAAACGATAAGAAAAACGATGAAAAAGATTAAACTTGATGATTTGGATCATATCCTTGATGAAATCGGGGAAATCCCCACCCTGCCGTCGATTGCGACCGCCATCATGGAACGCACGCTCGAGGAAAATGTCAATGCCCGCCAGATTGCCGATCTGATTGAAAAGGATCAGGCCCTGGCGCTCAAGGTCCTCAAGGTCGCCAACTCTCCTTTTTACAGAAGAATAAAGGAGATCTCCACTATCCGCGGGGCGGTGGTGCTGCTGGGACTCAATGTCCTAAAAAGCATCGTCCTGAGCATCAGCGTCATCGACCTCTTCGACAAGAAAAAGAAAAAGGCCCTGGACATGTACGAGTTCTGGCAGCACAGCATTGCATGTGCGGTCTGCGCCAGGGATATCGCCTCGCGAGGCTTTCCGGCCCTGGCCGAAGATGCCTTCGTGGCCGGACTGCTGCACGATCTGGGCAAGATTGTGGCCGACCAGATCATCTGTTCCGAAGGCGAATATGAACAGGTGATCAAGGCTGTCAATAAAGGTCGCGACCTGATCGAGGAAGAAAAAAATCTGATGGGGATCGATCATGCCACCCTGGGAAAACTGCTGGCCGAGAAATGGAACCTGCCCTCGATCCTGACCCGCTCGATCGAGATGCATCACACCGTTATCGGTGACAACTTCAACGATCCCCAGGAAAAGCGCCTGTGCACCATTGTGCATGTGGCCAACATGATAACCAATCATCTGGGTCTGGGCATTGTTCCTTCCCATACCGGTTTCATCGAACCCCAGCTGCTCAAACAGCTGGATCTCTCCAGCCACGATGTCCAGGAGATCTCCATCGCCCTCAAGGACAGCATCGCCATGATCAGCGAGCAGCTCGGCATTCCGCAGGCCGAACCCAAAACCTACTTCGAGGTCCTGCAGACCGCCAATGCCCAACTCGGAAGAATCAGTATGGATCTGGAGCAGAAGAAGTCCGCCCTGGAGCAGCGCACCCAGGAACTTTCCAGCATCAACCAGATGAGCAGCGCCCTGCAGGCCTCCATGAAACTGTCCGACATCACCAAGGTCATCACATCCCATTCCCTGACGATCATGAATGCCCGCAAGGCCCGTTGTCTGATCCGCCTGAGTCAGCTCAGGATAATGATCACCGAATCATTCATGGTGGATGACCAGATCCAGACCCGCACCGGCGTGGCCGGGGCCACCAAGGAACTGCTGGACCTCACCAACGGGATCTTCCCGCGCAACGGCAAAACCATCCAGGTCCCGATCAAGGTTGACAACAAATGCATCGGAGCCATTGAACTGGTTGACCTCGAGGAAAACGAACATGTTGACCTCAATCAGAAGAGATTGCTGCTGCACACCATCGGCGAGATCGGCAACCAGGCCATTCAGCGCGCCATGCTGATCACCCGAAACATCAAGTCCCAGCGTCTGGCTGCAGTCTCCAAGACCGCCATTGCCGCCAACCATGAGATCAACTCGCCGCTCACAACCGTCCTGCTCAAGCTTGACATGCTGCTCGGCGGCCGCGACATTCCGGAAAAGGCCCTGACCGACCTCAAGGGCATCAAAAAAGAGGCCCTCAAGATCCAGTCCCTTGTTAAGAAAATGCTGGAAATTTCAGATGTGGTCGAGACCAACTATGCCCATAATGAAAAGATGCTGGATCTCAAGCGCGCCACTGAAAAACCCCAGACCCCACCGCCGGAAAACGACAGCACCGAGGCCCCCGGGTTTGAAGATTATCTCGATGATTAGGCCCGGCTGTTAACCAGCTCAAGCCAGTCCCGGTACATCAGTGAAAGGGTCAGGAAATCTTTCTCGTTGTCAACATCCAGGGCTGCACCGCCAATATCCGTTTCCACGGTTTTCCAACGCACGCCCATCAGGGATGAGGCCAGCTTTTCCAGACGTTCAAGGGTTACCGGATGGCTGCAGATTCCGGCAAGCGACCGCATCCCGGCGGCCGAAAAGGCCGTGGACAGTTGCAGCAGGGCGTACAGAACCAGGGTCATGCCCCAGCGGCCCGGCCCCAGTTTGGCAATCTCACCGATACTGCGCAGAATATTGGCCCGGTCCATCTGATAACGGTACTCGTACACCTTGAGGATCAGGTCCACACTGTTCATCATCCTGAACACCCTGGCCATGTGCAGGTTGTTCTGTCTGACATTGCCGTCACGCGTATGGAAGGTCGCCATCTTGATTCCCGGCTTACCCTTGCGGGGCCCGAAACGTTCCAGCACATCCTCACGGGTATAGCCCGATACAAAATCATAGCGCTCCATATCACAGCGGCTGATAAACTGCTGCAGTTCACCGGATGTCAGCAGCGGGATATCGCCGGAAAGTCCCAGGACATATTTATCGCGATAGGCCTCCAGCAGTGAGGGACTCAGCTCGTTTTGCTCACGATATTCCGGCAGGGTGTGCAGAAACCCCTCCAGCACATTTTCAGTCATGTTGCGTTTCTGCTCAACGATGACCGCCCCGAGTTCGCCGAGTTCGGCCTCCAGTTCTTTCCGGGGACCGACCACCACCACCTGTCCCACCTGCGGACAGGCATTCAGCGCCTCCACGATGTAACGGATAATCGGCTTGCCGGAGATCTCCAGCAGGGTCTTATTCTTCTGGAAAATCCGGCGGGCCGCGTCACCATCCCCGGCTGCAATAACCGCATCAACAGTTTGCATAAAAACCTTCCTCTCAAAAATTCAAATCATTTCCGGTTTTTTCTCATCGTAAGCTGTCCTGGAAAAAATTTACTTGTATGGGTCCGGTATGCTGAATTATTAGGTCATTGTTACTGTAATTTCAAGGAATCTGTTTTGGGACATAACTCACATAAAAAACCGAGACATCCGGTCATCAAAGGCGTCCTCGCCGCCTGGCCGATCTGTGCCGGATATCTGCCCATTGGGTTGGCGTTCGGGATCATCGCCGGCCAGAACGGGCTCAGTATCCTGCAGATCTTTCTGATGGCGCTACTGGTATTCGCCGGCAGCGCCCAGTTCATTGCCGTATCCATGATAGCCGCGGCCGCCGCCCCCCTTTCCATAATCGCCACAACCTTCATGGTCAACCTGCGCCACCTGCTGATGAGCTCGGCCCTGGCCGTGCACCTCAAAGGACATCCGCGCCACTGGTATGCCTTTTTCGCCTATGGCATCACCGATGAATCCTTTGCCCTCAACTACAGCCGCCTCACGCAGGGCAACTGGGAGCATGTCAGTGCCATGGCCCTCAATTACACGGCCCTGATCTGCTGGGTCATCTGCTGTATCAGCGGAGCCCTTCTGGGAGAAATCATTCCGGCAGGGGCCTGCGGTATCGACTACGCCCTGAGCGCCATGTTCCTGTGCCTGCTGGTATTCCAGCTGCGCGGAGCCGCCTATGTGGCCACCGCCCTGGTTGCCGGAGTCCTGGCCCTTGTCCTGGCAAAACTTATTCCCGGCAACAGCTACATCATAATATCCGCCATTACGGCGGCAACTGCCGGAGTCTACCTCAAACCCCTGTTCAAGGCAGAAAAAAATGAAGCGGGAGATCTGTAGATGGAGATGCCGCAGTACATCATGCTAATCAGCGGAATGCTGCTGGCAACCTACATCCCGCGCTGGCTGCCGCTTGATCTGCTGGCCCAGAAAGAACTCCCTCTACGGGTAAAGGAATGGCTCGACCTGATCCCGGCCGCCATCCTGAGCGCCCTGATCTTTCCGCTGATCTTTAGCGACAGCGCCACCGGCAACTATGCCGTCATGCACAAAGATTTTCTGGTGGCCATCCCCACCTTCTTGATCGCGCTGAAAACCCGTTCACTGGGGATTTCGGTAATTTCGGGAATGGCGCTCTACTGGTTTGCCGGGATAATCTGAAAAGGGGCGGCCGGAAGCCGCCCCCTAAGGTTTAGAATCTTACATCCACCAGACAGTAGGTATTGCGGATGACCCGGTGAGACTCACTGGGTACGGCGGTCCCTAAATATACATTCAGTGACGTGCCGTTGCTGTACTGCTGCCTGACCCTGGTATAACCGAACCTGAGGCTCATATACTGATTAACCGGCTGGATATAATAGAAATCATAGGATGTTCCCCTGTTCTCCATTTTATTCAGGGTGTCCTCACTGGAGGGCTGGGTCGGAATCCAGAATTTGGAACTATGGAAGACCTCCATCCCGATTTTGGGATTATTCAAGGTGTCAGTCGGCACAGTATAGCGCCCGCCCAGCTGCCATGCACAGGATCTCACATTGGAATAGCTGTCGGATGTCCCGTAACCGGAAGGAACAAGTGCCCCGGTCAACGGGAAGACATAGTAGGCCAGTCCACGGCCATATACCCGCACAGAGGTATAACCCGCGAAAAGATCCAGGCCGCTGTCAAATATATTCTTGGATTCGATATAGCCCGTATAGCGTTTTGACGTGGCGATCCGGTCCGGATCATACATGTTGATGAGGCCCACAAAACTCAGGTCACGGGCCTTCCAGTAGTTATTGATATAATTGAAGATCAGAATTGTATCCTCAAGCCCTTCAAACGGCAGCCCGGTCTCAAACTGCATGATATATACCGGAGCAACATCAAATCCGCTGTCACGGTACATATTGGTGTCATGATCTTCGTAAAAACCGGAATAGACAAATTTAATTCCGGAACGCGGCAGCCCGATAATATCCGAAAGACCGATGGACAGGGCCAGGCCGTCACCCTCGATATCATAACACAGGGCCGGATAGGTCGACTTGCGCGGCGTATCCTCGCGCAGGTCGGTGGGCAGGCCTTCGGCAAAGGGCATCCTGCCGAAAGTCAGGGCCATGGGCAGTTTCTCCGGACCGAAGAAATAGTCGATATAGGCCCGCTCCACCTTCAGGTTTGTATCGCGGCGCGTGGTCGAGGCTGTGGCATCGGTATAAGTGTTGATATCGTTATCACCCCAGTTCTTGAACATGGTCAGCCGGCCGCGAAAGATCAGGTTGTCGGTGATGTCGGCCTTAAGGTTCAGCCGGAATCTTGTCGACGGCAGGGCCCGTACATGTTCGCGCCCGTTGGTGTAATTATAGTAATACGGCTGACCATTGACCGTCACCGCCCGCGAAGTGAGGGCCAACGGATCATAATAGGGATTTTCCGTATACATGGTGGACCCACCCACCGCGGCGGTTACATACTGTTGGTTCGCCGGCAGCGGCCCCAGCGAATAGGTCCCGTTGTCGGTATATTTAAACCAGTCAAACCGTGTGCGCAGTTCGGCCCCGATGCTGACCTTGTCCACAAACGATTTGGTCTCAACCTCATTCAGGCGGTCAAAGATCTCTTCCACATCTTCAACCAGATATTTATTCTGGTCTTTATCTTCCTTGAGCTGTTCCACCTGCTTTTCAAGTGCATCCACCTGGCGCTGAAGCTCCTGCACCCTGTCGCTGTTTTCAGCCGCACCCGCGGCCGGAGCCAGCAGCACCGCCACGACTATCCCCAGAACGATCTTTCCTCTAATACTTCTTTTCATATGATTGACCCCTTTTCCTTAACGTAAACCTGCGGCTTCGGGCTGGTCGGAATCTGCGGCATGTTCCATCAGATACTGTTTGACCGCTGCCATCTCATCGGCACTCAATACCCCGCTGATATCCTTCTTGCGGCTGTGCTTGTCCCGATCAAAAAAACGCTCCCACTGCACCGACGCATACTTCGTCGGCGCAAAGACCGGAGCCTCTCCCCCGCCCCTGTGACAACTGCCGCACTTGCCCAGATACACATCCTTGCCATCCGATGCATGTACTGTCGCCACTGGAGCTATCAACAGAAAAACCAGACCACACCTCAGAAAAAACTTCCTCATTTTGCAACTCCTCGTCATAAGTTTATCTGTACAGCTCTATGATAAGCTATAAACGGAAAGTCACAAATAAAACTTGAAATCAGCCCGGATTTCCCATCAAAACGAGTTTCGCGGACCCCGACTGACATGTCGGGTCATCTGCAAAAAATGGCGGACAGAACCCATTCAGGCCCTGTCCGCCGCCAAAATCAGATCCCTCAGAAATTGATGTCCATCAGACAATAGCTGTTCCGAATCACACGCTTACACTCATAGGGCACACCATTGATGAAAGTGGCGAAAAATCCTCCATTCTGATATTTCTGCCGCACCCGGGTATAACCGAAACGCAAACTCATATTGTCATTGACCGGCTGAATGTAATAGAAGTCCCAGACCCCGCCGCGGATATTGAGCTTATCAAGCCGACCTTCGGCCCCGGCATTGAAACCGGCCCAGTATTTTGAGCCATAGTTGTTTTCAATTCCGATCTTGGGATTATTGATCGCAGCAACCGGCAGGGTTATGCGTGCTCCCACATGATGGGCATGGGCCCTGGTATTGGTCAGACCGTCCAGATTCAGACCGCCGGTGGCAACACTCACGCCGGAGGCATTATAATAGGCCAGTCCGCGGGCCAGGGTCCGGACAGATGCATAGGAGGCAAACCAGTCCACACCCGAACCCAGGAAATCTTTACTCTCCACGAAGAAGACCCCGCGCCGCTGCAAGGCAAGACGATGCGGCAGATACACCGGCATCAGGTCCTGGCCGCTTGCTCCGAGCGGCGCCACCTTGGGCAGGCTGACATAGTTGAACAGCACAATTGTGTCTTTTAGAAAATCTCCCGGCAGACGGGTTTCCAACTGGGCCACATACACGTTGGCCGATCTGGCACCGCTGGTATCTTCACGATACATGAGCGCATCATTATCCCAAAGAATTTTGCCGCCCAGAAGCTTGAAGGATGCCGCCGGCAGATGCAGCAGTTTTTCCAGGCCGAAGGACAGCGCCGCACCGTCCTGTTCCACATCATAGGCCAGCCCCGGATAGGTGGATTTACGCGGCGTGTCCTCGCGCAGTCCGGTCGGCATTGAATCGGAGACCGGCAAGCGCCCGAAAGTCAGGGCCATGGGCAGCCATTCCGGTCCGAAGAAATAGTCCACATAGGCGCGCTCCACCTTGATGGACGTATCGCCAGGCTTACGGCCCGAGGTGCTTTCCTCATAAATCGGGATATCATTGTCGCCCCAGTTCTTGTACATGGCCAGCCGGCCGCGGAAAATCAGATCGTCCGAGATATCCGACTTAAGGCTCAGACGGAACCGGGTGGACGGCAGGGCCCGCACCGTCTCATGGCCGCTGGTGAGATTATTGAAATAATTCACGCCGTTCATGGCAAACGGAATCGATAATTTGGTCAGCGGATCATAGCTCGGATTTTCATTATACAGGGTGGATGTCCCGACTGTTGCCGTAATATACTGCCGGCTGGACGGGTAAAGCGCCGAAGTGACCCACGACCCCTGATCAGAATAATTGAACCAGTCAAAACGCACCCGAAGGTCACCACTGATACTGACCTTATCCACGAGCGATTTGGTCTCCACTTCATTCAGGCGGTCAAAAATCTCTTCGATATCATCATCTATGTAGCTGTCCTGCTTTTGAGCTTTTTCAAGACCATCGATCTGTTGTTTAAGGACATCAATCTGCTTTTCCAACTGCTGAATCTCGTCTGCCGAGGCTCCCAAAACCGAAGGAACAGCCATAAACATCACCAGCACAACCATTATCACAATCTTATCAATGATTCTCATGCCATCATCCTTTCCGGCCTAACGCAGACCTGCGGCTTCGGGCTGGTCGGAATCTGCGGCATGTTCCATCAGATACTGTTTGACCGCTGCCATCTCATCGGCACTCAATACCCCGCTGATATCCTTCTTGCGGCTGTGCTTGTCCCGATCAAAAAAACGCTCCCACTGCACCGACGCATACTTCGTCGGCGCAAAGACCGGAGCCTCTCCCCCGCCCCTGTGACAACTGCCGCACTTGCCCAGATACACATCCTTGCCATCCGATGCCCAGATACCGGTGCCCGCCGTCATTGCAAACAAGACCACCACAAAACAAACAACCTTCCGCACTGTCCTTCTCCTTTCCCCATTAAGCCAAACCTATCTTACCGGGATATCCCCAATAGCAAGAACCGGTTTTAGTTTTTGAACACTTAATATAATCTGAATTTCATTCTTATTGTGACATATCGGTAGCCCGAATCGCCAAACTTAAAAAAAAGTTCACGATAATAAAAAGTTATCCAATAATATGTTTTGTCACAGTCAACAGATAAACCCCGACCGGCTCTCCCGATATTGATTTCAAGAATCAAAAAAGCCCTGCCGATATTAGTAGACATTGTCGACGGATAGCTTGCTATCCCTGTGAATTGACACAAAAAGGAGATTGTAGATGTTCAGCACACCCAAGCTCAATGCCAGGCTCAGCCTTAGAAGAAAGATTATCTCCGGCTTTCTGGTTGCCGTTACATTTCTTGTCATTGTCGGTATCATCTCAATTGCAGAGATCGCATCCATAGGCAACAAGGTCAAATACCTGACCGAGGAAGTCTCCCCCAAGGTGGTCCTGGCCGAAAAGATCGAATCTTCAGTCATAACCATGAACATGGCCTCGGAAAAATTTCTTTTCAGCAACCGCCCCGCGGACAACGAGGCTGCCGGCAGGGCCATCGCCAATGTTGAAGAGGTCCTCGCCCTGGCATCCCAGGCCATCAAGTCCCGGGCCGAGGTTGAAATCCTTGATCAGATCAAAGCCTACACCAATGAATATGCTGAAAAATATGAAAATGTGGCCATCCGGATCGATGCCCGCAACAAAAACCGGGCAGCCCTGGACGAGATGGGAGCCGAAACCATCGACATCATGACAAACCTGACACACAACGGCGACAACCGTGCGATTGTTTTCAGCGTCGGCGTTATGAAAGAGTTCATGAATGTCAGGATGCATGCCCAGAACTATTTTACAAGCTATGACCGTCAATACGCCGAGACCGCCAAAAAACTCTGCCTTAAGATAATTGATGATATTGAGGCCCAGGACTCCAAACGTTACAACGACGCCCTCTATGCCGTTGAAGATTATATGGATGCCTTTGAGGGGCTTGTTTCATTGACGACCAAGATGGACACCGAGATCCAGGAAACCCTTTTCCCGCTGGCTCCCAAAATCATCGGTCTGGCAAAGCAGATCTCGGACAAAGGCATCAATGAACGCAACCATGCCCAGAAACAGGTGTCCTCCAAAGTGGCATCCACCATGGTAATCCTGGTCATTGTGGTCTTTATTTCCATGGTCCTCTGCATAACCATCGCAACCCTGCTGGCATCAAGGATAGTCAACCCCATCCTTAAGATGGCCGAGGGTCTCGATACCGCCGCCCATGAAATGGCGTCTGCGGCCAATCAGGTTTCCAGCATCAGCCAGGCGGTTTCCGGCGGTTCCGCCGAACAGGCCGCCTCCATCGAAGAGGCCTCCGCCTCCCTCGGTGAGGTTGAATCCGTGACCAAGCAAAACGCCCAAAATGCCAGTGAATCGAACATGATCGTACAGGAGACCATGGCTATCGTCGAGAAGGCCAGTTCCTCCATGGAGCAGCTGATCGCATCCATGGATCAGATCGCGAATGCCACCGAAGAAAACCAGAAGATCATCAAAACCATCGAAGAGATGAAAAAAGTTATCGGAACCATCAATGAAATCGCCTTCCAGACAAATCTGCTGGCGCTCAATGCGGCGGTTGAAGCTGCCCGGGCCGGAGAGGCCGGCGCCGGATTTGCCGTCGTGGCCGAAGAAGTCAGGAGCCTCGCCATGCGCTCGGCCCAGGCCGCCAAAAGCACTGCGGACCTGATCGAAAACACCATCACAAAGGTCAAATCCGGCACCGACATGGTAACCCGAACATCGGAAGAGTTTACCAGTCTCGTGGAATCCAATGCTGTACAGTTCAGGGAAGTTTCGCAAAGCACCGCCAAGGTCAGCGATCGGGTTGAAACCATCATGCGTGACAGCCAGAATCAGGCCACCATGGTTGAGGAAATCAATATTGCCGTCCAGGGCATGAATCAGATCATCCAGCAGAACGTCTCCAACTCCGAACAGGCCGCGGCCACCTCCGAGGAGATGAGCGCCCAGACCGAAAACATGAAGGACATCGTAGCTGATATGGTAAAATTGATGGAAGGCGGCCAAGCCGAAGAAACCGAATAACCTAACCTGAGAATCAGCCTCTATCCGCCGACAATCTGTGATTGCGGCGGATATTTTATTATCTTGATCTCTGGATATCGGTGGAATATCCTTCATCTGGCATGAAAAAAATATCTAGAAAAATCATCGTCCTGACAGTAATCATAGCGGCTGTGATCCTGACCGCCGCATCTTTTTACAACCTCTACCTGTCAAGAGACCGCCTCAACCTGACCATTGAATCCCAGCTCGAAAAGACCCTCGGGCACCCCGCACATATCCAAAATGCCGAAATTAATGTCACCAAGGGCCTGCGTGTGAACATAACCGGGCTGGATATCGGTGAAACCGACGACTTCCGAATTTCTGCCGACAGGGTAACCGCCAACATCTCTCCGCTGCACCTGATTATCGGAAATTTCAGGATCACCAAGATTAAATTTTTCAGACCGGAGGTAATGATGCGTTACTCCGGAAAAAAATCCCCATCGAAACAGCACCGGGGCGTCATCCCGACCTTTGCCGTTCAGAACGGAAACTTCCGAATCCTCCACAACGACAGCGCCTACAACTTCAATGATCTGACCGGCCGTTTCGGCCGCCGTCGGGCCAATTTTGTGGCCACCGTCCTGGGAGGGGAAGGCAAATTCAACCTGATCAGGATCGGAAACCTCTGGCAGGCAGATATATCCATCCGGCAAATTACACCGGCCGATCCGCCCGAAAGAATTAAGGCCCTCTTCCCGGCCCAAATTCAGATAAAGGCCAACGGCACAAGCCAGACTGCCAATATCACCGAGATCGTCCTTGAGTCCCAGATCCTGACCCTGTCCGGGAAAGCCAGGCTGCAAGACTACCGCATCCCTGAACAGAGAAACCTGGACCTTGAACTGCATTCCGACGAATTTGAGTTTGAGTCTTTTGTCGGCATCCTGCCCACCGAAGCCTTTCCGATCTGGATGGAACGCATGCTCACCCGGCAGATCCGCGACGGAAAATCATCCTTCAAAACCATCGAATACCATGGACCGACCGCTGAACTGGACAACCTGAAAAGTTTTGCCCAAAATGTCAGAGTTCATCAGGTCCTTGACGGACAGAGTTTCGGGGCCGGTTTTGATAACGAACGCATCCGGGATATCCACGGATCTTTCATCATAGCCGACGGTGATGCCAGATTTGAAGACCTTACCGGCGAAATCGGCCGGTCCGCCATCAAGCAAATGGACATTGCCTTCCAGGAGGCCACATCTCCGGGCACGCGTCTTGCCGTAAATATGGAGGCCGATATGGCCGCCGCCGATTTCGTCAAGGCCTGGCGGGCCATGATGACCTCCCGCGGCCTCTATGACAAAATGGCCCCCATCAGCAACGTCAGTTCCGGACGCATCAACGGCACCATCGCCACCTACTGGGAAAGCGCAGCCCCTCACGAAACCCTCCTGAAAACCGAACTGCGGACTCATGACTGCAGCTTCGACTGGGGCAATCACCACCTGGAACAGATCTCCGGCAAGATGCACACCCCGAATTTCCGTCAGCCGGTTCTCATCAGCCTTGACGGATTCTGGAACGGCATCCCGCTTGAAAATTTCGAGATGACCCTCCTGGATACTGCCCACAATCCGGCCTACCGCTATCAGCTCCAGACTGACCGGATTCCCGCAATCGACATGTTTTCCCTGAGCAAGGATGCCCGCATATCCATCACAGGCCGCGGCAAAGGCCCCCAGATTACCGGCAACATCAATTCAACTTCGTCCGGATTTTCACTGTTCGGCACCCAATATACTGCCTCTGACTCACCCATATCCGCCCAGGCCGACCTGAGCGGCAGCCTGTGGAACGGATTCCGGCTCGCCATCGACAATCTGGTCGTAAAGCTGC
>CAYWBU010000004.1:21094-41151 GCA_964456565.1 uncultured Bacteriovoracaceae bacterium
TTCCCTGGAGGGCCTGGAAGACAGCGCATCAGCTACACACCTCAGCGGCAGCCTGGCCCCGGATTTCACCTTTGGATGGGGCGGCGCCGACAATTCACTGACGGGCCTGATTGAATGCCGGGATGCCACCCTTTTTATGAATAGAGATTCCTACACCATAAACGGTGTCATCAGCCTGAATGAGGACAACCTGACCGCCAGAAACCTTGACATAAAGACAAAAAAGCTGGAGACCCGTCTGACCGGCAAATATTTCTACCGCAAAAAGACCTATTACGGCACCCTGCTCATTGACGGGCTTGAGATCATAAAACAGGAAAACATGCAGCAGGGTCCATCGTTCCTGAACAACTTCTCCGGCGAGGCCGACCTGACCCTCAAAAACATGAAACTCTACGGCCTGTCCACCAGAACAACAACCGCCAAGGCCGTCCTGGACCAGGGCAACCTCAGTTTGAGCCGCATGACAATCACCTCCGACAGCGGAACACTCAATGGCGACTTCACCTACAACCGCAACGGCGGCACGTCCTTTGATCTCAGCGGCAGTTTTAGCAATGCCGACATGGCCAGGGCAATTGAAGCCTTCACCAATGAAAAGCCCATCATTGAAGGTTCCATCGATATTGACGGACATCTCTGGGGGACCAACCAATCCATCAACGGCACCATCAACCTCACCGCCCGCAAAGGCCGGATTGTACGCTACGGGCTGCTATCCAAGATCTTCGGTGCCCTGAATGTCTATAAGTTTTTCAAAACCGGAGAAAGTGTCCTGACCCAGGAAGGCTTCCCCTACAACTACATTACCGGCACCTTCAATCTCGCTGACAGCACGGCCCGCTTTGAAGACCTTTATATCGATTCCAACTCGCTACAATTTTCCGCAGTGGGCGATTACTCTTTCCGCACCAAGCAGATCGACGCCCTTCTGGGCGTCCAGCCGCTTGAAACTTTCGACAAGACCATCAGCATCATCCCGCTGATCGGCTGGGTCCTGACCGGTCCGGAAGGCCGTCTGCTGGTGATCAGCATGAAGGTCAAAGGCGATATTGACGACCCCCTGGTCATCCCGGCCCCCATTGACACGGTTTCCAAACCGGTTGCCGGAACCCTGCTGCGGATCCTGAAACTGCCGGTTGATCTCCTGACCGAACCCCAGAAGCTGATCATCCCGCCAGGCATGACCTCCCCTGAACAGAAAGGCCGCAAACATGAAGAAAAAAGGCCCGAACCATAAAAACCCGCTAAGAGTTTCTTTTCACAAAATAATCCTGAATCTTCTCGATCAGCGGCCCCAGCGTATCACGGTCAAGGGCTGAGATTGCAACTCCGTCGTAACGGCGGGCAAGATTCCAGGCCACATCTTCATCTGCCTTATCCAGCTTATTGAAGACCTTCATGCGCGGTTTATCTGCCAGATCCAGTCCCTTGAGGATCTCATGCACGGCCGTCATGCGGGCCTCCATATCCGGATCGCCCAGATCAACCACTTCCAGCAGCAGATCCGCCTCAGCGAGCTCTTCGAGGGTCGCCATAAAGGCGGTCTTCAAGTCCGCCGGCAGATCACGGATGAACCCCACCGTATCCGTCACCACAACTTCAAGGTCCCGCGGAAAACGCAGCCTTTTGCTGGAGGGGTCAAGGGTGGCAAAGGGCATGTCGGCCGCCATGACCTCGCTGCGGGTCAGGGTGTTCAACAGGGTTGATTTTCCGGTATTGGTGTACCCCACAATCGAGATCACCGGGACCCGGTTGCGGCTGCGCCTGATCCTCGTGATCCTGCGCTTACGGCTGATATCGGCGATATCTTTTTCAAGCCGGCTGATGCGTTCCTGCGCCCGGCGCCGGTCAATTTCAAGTTTGGTCTCGCCGGGACCTCTGGTCCCGATCCCGCCGGCCAGCCGGCTCAACGCCGGATTGCCGCCCACCAGCCGCGGCATGTTATATTTCAGCTGCGCCAGTTCAACCTGGATCTTGCCCTCCCGGGTCCGGGCCCGCCGCGCAAAGATATCCAGGATCAGCTGGGTCCGGTCAATCACCCGCATATCAACCATGGCGGTAATGATCTTGGACTGCGATGGACTCAGCTCCTTTTCAAAAACCAGCAGATTGGCTTCCATGGACAGGGCCTTGATCTGAATCTCCTCAAGCTTGCCCTTGCCCACGATATATTTGGGGTCGGGCTTGGGCCGGCGCTGCACCACCACCTCCGCAACACTGACTCCGGCGGCCGCGGCCAGTTCCTCAAACTCTTTCAGGTCGGCCTCGCGTCCGGCAGTTCCGCTGCTGTCGACCATTATCAGGATGGCCCGGTCGGCAGCCTCCGCCACGGACCGCAGACCCTGACCGGCAGATATGCGGCCCTCCAGCTCACGCACCAAGGCATCGAACACAAAATCGGGCGACGCTGCGGCCGCCACCGGCACCATCGCCTTCCAGGTCGAAGCCCCGCGCTCATCCACATCCAGATGGGCCCGGAACAGCTTATCCGCATCTCCGTTCTCGCGCACCGTAAGGGCACAGACCATATCCAGACGCAATTTTGACAGGTCGGTAAGGTCTTCCCTGGAAAGTTCCTCATCTCTGAGATGGGTATGAATCAAGCGCAGCCCCAGCAGACGCCCCTTATGGGTCCGGCGTCTTTCCAGCCGCGGAATCAAGATCCCGGTCGCGGTCCCGGCAATCACATATTCAACCGATCCGGAACGGTTGAACAGTACCCCCAGCTGAACTCCGATCCGCCGCGAAAGACGGGCCAGTTCAGTTGCAAATTCCGGTGTAATCGGGGTATCTGCCGGCAGCCGCCGCCGGTAGATCCGTTCAAGGGCCTTCAGGTCGGATGGTTTAATGCTGCTGGTGTTACCGTATACCCTGTGAATGGAGACCTCCGTTCATGCTCAGGCTTTTTCCAGGAGCGATGAATGGGTCATCAGCCTGGCCTTGTTGTTGACCATCTCCACCAGGATCCTCACCCGGCCTTCGTCGGATTCCCAGGACTCGAAGACGCCGTAGACATCCTTCATGGGTCCGGATTTGATTTTCACGATATCGCCGGACTTGAACTCCACCGGTTTGCGGATCACCCCTTCACCCTGCTTTTCAAGTTCCATAAGCTGGGCCACAAAGGTTTCATCGATCGGCACCGGCTGCGCGTTGTCGGGCAGAACCCTTGTAACACCCCGGCACCATTTGACACTGTAGAGCGTCTCCTCGGTGGCTTTCATGCAGACAAATATATATCCCGGAAAAAGAGGATACTTCTTCAAAATCTTACGGCGGGCATGAAAAATATATCTCTGCATCTGCGGCTGGTACACCCTGACGCCCTTACCTTCCAGCATTGTGCTCGCCAGCCGGTCCTCCCTGGTCTTTGTCTGCACCACGTACCACTGTTCCATATTGCTTAAAACTTCTCCCCTACCTGTTTCTCATAAAACCTGAGACCTTTTCAATCCTGACACCCTGCTTCAGCAGCTCGGGCAACTCTTTTTCAAGCACAGCAATAGTCTCAGGATAGGGATGACAGATGCCTATGGTCCGGCGGTTTTTGTCAGCCATAGCCACAAGTTTATCCAGCTGTCCTTTTATATAGGAACAGTCACGCTCGTTATCAAGGAAAACATCCCGCGAACCGCAGGCCACTCCGGCATCTTTGGCAGCCTTGCGACAGGCTGAACCGCTGGTGGTCACGCTGTCGATGAAAAACAGGTCTTTTTTGCGGAATTCGTCCATCACGACCGTCATCACCTCGTAACGGCCCGTGGCTACCGAACCCATATGGTTATTGGCTCCCACGATATAAGGCACCGCCCGCAGATCCTTGTGCAGAACCGCACGGATCTCGGCCGGAGTCATGGAGGCATAGATGGCGCCGGCGCCGGGATTGGCCCCGGCATGGCCCTCCATGGGCAGGTGCAGGATAACCTCCTTGCCCTTGGCATGCAGATAACGCGCCGATTCAGATGAATAGGGCCGCATGGGCATGACCGAAAATGTCAGGTCGGCATCGATGGCTGCCAGCGCCTTGACCGGTTTCATGCTCAACCCGATATCGTCAATAATGATAGCCAGCCGCTTGCGGACTTCCGGCGCGGCGGTGGCCACCGGCTTGACCTCCTTTTTATAGACAAAAACAACCTCATACCGCTGTCCGTCAGCCGTGACCCGTACCCGTTCATCATCGGCAAAACTCACTTCAGCCACATCATCCAGCTGCAAAAAGGCTCTCCTGATCCGATTGGGCGATATCTTCGCACCCGGCCTTGCCGTGACCGTCCGGCCGGCAAACTCCACCTGGTTCTCATTCAGGCCCAGTTCAAAAAGGCATCCCCGCAAGAGCACATCCATGGGCAGGGCCACCCGGGCCGGTGCAACCGATCCCGGCTCTGATTGATTCAGCCGGATTTCCAGCCAGACTATCAGGACCGCAATAATGATCAGCGCCGCCAAAAGAGCGCTCAGACCTTTTCTGTTATTCTGTTTCTGTTTTTTCTTCATGCCGCATCTTTGGACTGATGGAATACTTCCCAGGTCTTCAGCAGGTCCAGGGAATATTTGAGCTGATAATCTTTTTCAAGCATCCTAGACATCCCGTCATCCGGCCTGTCGACCGCGTTTTCATCGGCCTTCAGGTGATGCCGCAGGTCTTCCTCCCGGACAAAGTCTGATTCCGGCTGTTCGGGTTCGCCTCGCTGCTCCACGATAATATCTGGTTCAATTCCGGTTGCCTGGATCGACCGGCCGGAGGGGGTGTAATAACGTGCAATTGTCAGTTTGAGGGCCGACCCGTCGTTCAGCGGATAGATATTCTGCACCGAGGCCTTACCGAAGCTCTTGACCCCGCAGACCACGGCCCGGTCATTGTCCTGCAAAGCTCCGGCCACGATCTCCGCGGCACTGGCCGTCCCGCCGTTGATCAGCACCACCATGGGGAAGCCCTCGAAGGTACCCTCCCTGTGGGCTGTATATTCCTCGCGGCCCTCCTGGCGACGCCCATCAGTGTAAACCACTATACCCTCGCTCAGAAAGAGATCACTCACTTCAACAGCCTGGCTCAGCAGGCCGCCCGGGTCATACCTGAGGTCCAGCACCAGGCCTTTGAGCGGCAGCATCCGCTTGAGCCGTTTTTCAATATCCGCGGCGGTATCTTTCTGGAAGCTGCGCACCTTGATATAGCCGTAACCCGGCTCGAGCATCATGGACTTTACGCTCTGTATCCTGATGATATCCCGTTCCATGGTTACATCGAAAGGTTTTTCGCGGGTCTCCCGGAAGATGGTGATCGTAACCTTGGAACCTTTTTTGCCGCGCAAAAGGCTCACGGCCTCTTCCAACGGCATTTCGGCCGTCGCTGATCCGTCTATTTTCAGGATCTTGTCACCGGGCTTGATACCCGTCCTGAACGCCGGCGTCCCTTCGATAGGAGAAATTACCGTCAAAAAACCCTCACGCATTCCCACTTCAATTCCCAGGCCACCGAAAATTCCGGTAATGGTTATCTCCATATCACGGTAACCCTCTTCGGTAAGGTAGGATGAATGGGGGTCCAGTACCTGGGTCATACCCCTGATCGCGCCTTCGATCAGTTTCTGCGGAGGGATTTCCTCAACATAGCTCCTCTCAATAATCTCAAGGCAATCCGTAAACTTTTCCAGTTGCGGGAAAATCCTGGAGGTTTCGGCACTGATCTCGCTCACCCGGCACATCCCCATGAATCCGCCAAAGAGCACCGCGCCGAAAAGGACTGTCCACAGCGTACGATTCTTTCTCATTCTTACTCCCGTTATCTCCCGGTAAAAACCAGAATTTTCTATCATACATCTCTGTTTGAAAAATACAACCGGGATAAATGCAATATAAAGGCCATCTCATGATGAGGTGATATCCCGCAGGCTGGTATGATTTTCGCATACGGCGTCATATGGCAAAAGAAAGCGAAAACGGCGAAGAGCGTACCGAAGAGCCTACTTCCAAAAGAATTCGCGAAGCCCGCGAAAAAGGACAGGTGAGCAAAAGCCAGGAAGTTTCAACGGCTTTTCTCTTCGGTGGCAGTGTAATCGCCTTCTCTTTTTATATTCCGTCAGTTGCCCGGGATGTGGCCCGGATGACCAGCACCTTCCTGACAAAGGCCTGCTCATGGGACGGCACCATACCAGGCATGATGGACTTCGGGCTGCTAGCCGCCCTTTTCCTGGCAAAGATGCTGCTGCCGATCTTTCTGGTCTTCATGGTGATCGGTTTTGCGTCAAATTTCATGCAGGTGGGACTGCTTTTTTCGGCCGAGGCCATCAAACCCAAACTTTCCAAAATCAATCCCATCACCGGCTTCAAAAACAAGTTTTTCTCCATCAGGACGCTGGAGACCCTTGTCAAGAACATCCTGATCCTGACCGTCATAGGCTGGGTCGCCTACCGCGCAATCCGCAGGGAGATCCCGGTTTTTCCGCCCCTGATCCATGCCGACCCAAGCGTCATTGTTTTGACAATCTTCAAGTCCTCCATGCACCTTATCTGGGACGCCCTGTGGGTCTTTGTCATAATCGCGGTGGCTGACTTTTCCTTCCAGCGCTGGCAGCACCGCCAGGACCTCAAGATGACCAAACAGGAGCTCAAGGAAGAATTCAAGCAGACCGAGGGAAACCCGCAGATAAAGAGCCGCATCCGTTCCATCCAGCTGCAGATGGCCCGCCGCCGAATGATGCAGGAGGTCCCCAAGGCCGATGTCATCATAACCAACCCGACCCACCTGGCCATCGCCCTCAAATATGAGAGAGGTGAGATGGCGGCCCCGGTGGTTATCGCCAAAGGTGCCGGACCTTTGGCTGAAAAGATCAAGGAAGTCGCCAGGATTTCATCGGTTCCGATTGTGGAAAACAAACCCCTGGCACGGGCCCTGTACAAAACGGTGGAACTGGGAGACTTCATCCCGGAAGAGTTGTACAAGGCCGTGGCCGAAATTCTGGCATATGTCTACAAACTGAAGGCAGGAGCAGCATAATATGGCACAGCAGACCTTACCTTTCAATCTTCCGCAGCGGTTTACCAGTGATCTGGGCATGACTCTGGGCGTTCTGGTTGTCCTAGGGGTCATGCTCATCCCGCTGCCGACCTTCATCCTCGACATCTTCCTGACCTTCAGCATAACCTTTGCCATGATCATCCTGATGGTCAGCATGTATGCCTCAAACCCGCTGCACTTCTCGGTCTTCCCCTCCCTGCTGCTGGTCATAACGCTCTTCAGACTGGCGCTTAACATCGCCTCCACCCGGATCATCCTGCTGCACGGGGCGGAAGGCGAACTGGCCGCCGGAAGAGTCATCAACACCTTCGGCCAGTTCGTGGTGGGCGGCAGCTACGTTGTCGGGCTGGTGGTCTTCATCATCTTCGTCGTCATCAACTTTGTCGTCATCACCAAGGGCTCGACCCGCATCGGCGAGGTTACGGCCCGGTTCACCCTGGATGCCATGCCCGGCAAACAGATGGCCATTGATGCCGACCTGAATGCCGGGATGATCTCCGAGCAGGACGCCCGCGAACGGCGGCAGCAGATTGCCGACGAAGCCCAATTTTACGGGGCCATGGACGGTGCCACCAAGTTTGTGCGCGGCGATGCCATTGCCGGCATCATCATCACCCTGGTCAACATTGTCGGCGGAATCATCATCGGCGTCCTGCAGAATGACATGGCCTTTGGCGACGCCCTCACAACCTACACCACCCTGACCATCGGTGACGGACTGGTATCCCAGATCCCGGCCCTGGTCATCTCATCGGCCGCCGGTATTATCGTAACCCAGGCCGCGGCTGAAAATCCCATTGGCCAGCAGCTGGCCGATCAGCTGACTTTTCATCCCATGGCCATTATCTCGGCGGCCTTCATCGTCTTTTTCTTCGGACTGGTCCCCGGCATGCCGCACATCCCCTTCCTGCTGATCTCAACCGCCCTGGGCGTCTTCGGCTGGCACAATCTGCGGACCGAACCTGAAAAAGAGGTTGCCGAGGAAGCTCCCAAGGAAGAAGAGGTCTCCCCCGAGGCCCTGCTGCCCATGGATATCCTGGAGTTCGAGGTCGGTTACGGGCTCATTCCCCTGGTTGACACCTCACAGGGCGGGGACCTGCTCTCGCGCATCAAGGGCATGCGCAAACAGCTGGCCGCCGAGCTGGGCGTCATCGTGCCGCCCATCCATGTCCGCGACAACCTGGAGCTCAAGCCCAATGACTATCGCCTGCTGCTCAAGGGTTCCGAAATCGCCAAGGGCGAGGCCATGGTTGACCGCCTGATGGTTCTCAATCCCGAAAATCTCAAGATGGATATTCCGGGCATCCCGGTCAAGGAACCGGCCTTCGGACTGCCGGCCCTGTGGATCAAGAAGGCTGACAGTGAACGCGCCCAGATGGCCGGACTGACAGTGGTCGATCCGGCCACGGTTATCGCCACCCATCTTTCCGAATCCATCAAGAGCAACGCCCACGACCTGTTGGGCAGGCAGGAACTGCAGGTCATCCTTGACACCGTGTCGAGAACCCATCCCAAGGTCATCGAAGAACTCGTCCCCGGCATCCTTCCTCCGGGCGTTGTCCTCAGGGTGCTCAAAAACCTGCTCAAGGAGAGGGTCTCCATCAAGAACATCCTCACCATTCTGGAAACCCTGGCCGACTACGGCACCCTGACCAAGGATTCCGATATTTTGACGGAGTACGTCAGACAAGGCCTCACCCGCATAATCTGCAACCCCTATGTCGAGAACAACACCATCAGCGTACTGGCCCTGGATCCGCATGTAGACGCCCTTATTTCAAAATCTGTCCAGCAGACGGAACATGGTTCGTATCTTGCATTGGATCCCGATAACACCCAGAAGGTGTTGCTATCCATAAACAAGGAGGTCATGAATTTGAGCAAGCAGGGACTGGTACCCATCCTTCTGACATCGCCTGTCAGCCGCGGGCACATAAAACGCCTGTCGGAAAGATATATGCCGGACCTTATCGTGCTCTCCCACAATGAAATTCCTCCGGACGTCACCATAAAAAACATAGGAGTTGTAAGGGCTAATGCAAATTAAGACTTTTACAGCAGGCAACATGAAGGATGTCATGTCCAAGATCAAAACCGATCTGGGACCTGATGCAGTGATCCTGTCCACCCGCGAGGTCAGTGACGGAACCTTCGGCTCATTGAGCAAGGCCATGGTCGAAGTCACGGCCGCCATCGACTATGACGCCGAACTCTATGACGCCCAGAATCATCACGCCCCGCAACATGATCAGCCCGCCCCGGATATCATCGATCTTGACAACCCTTTAAGCGATACGTCCCGACTTGAAGCCGAGATTGCCGACCTCTCCCGCATGATGAAATCGTTGCTGGAACATTCAGGGCTCAGCCTGAAACAGGACAACCCCCTGATGGACAAGCTCCTTGACGCCGGCATCCGTCCCCGCCTGGCCGAGCTGATGCTCGACAAGATGGGGCAAAAGGCCGACGCGACCACCCTGCGGGGACTGCTGGAAAAAATAATCCGCACAGCAGATACACCCCAGCAGAAAGTCTGGTGCTTCCTGGGCACCACCGGAGTGGGCAAGACCACCACGGTAGCCAAGATCGCCGCCCATGAAACCCTCAAGAAAAAGAAAAAGGTCGGCATCATAACCCTGGATACCTACAGGATCGGGGCGGTGGAGCAGACCCGCACCTATGCCAAGATCCTCGACATCCCCTTCGTGCCGGCCACCACCCCCGAAGAATTCAAAGAAGCGGTCAACCGCCTGGCCGACAAGGATCTAATCCTGGTGGACACCGTTGGCAGATCGGCTTTCCATGCCAACTACATATCCCAGATGAAAAAACACCTGCACGACATCCCGGCCTGCAAATTTCTGCTGCTGCCGGTGGCAACCCGTGATGAGGAACTGGACGGCATCACCAAAAATTTCTCGGCCCTGGGTATTGACCGGATCATCTTCACCAAAACCGATGAAGCGGTCAAACACGGCGCAATAATTTCCCACAATCTTCTCTACAGGACCCCCCTGGCATATCTGACAACCGGCCAGCGGGTACCCGAAGATATTGAACCCGCGGTTGCGCAAAGAATTCTGGATCTTTGTCTTGGAGATTTATCATGAACGATCAGGCTCATACTTTAAGAAAGATTTTCAATGAAGGAAAAGGCTCGCTGGCCCCGCAGGTAATCTCGGTAACCTCCGGCAAGGGCGGCGTCGGCAAGACAACCGTGGTGATCAATACCGCCATCATCCTGGCTTCCATGGGGCACAAGGTCCTCCTTCTGGACGCCGACCTCGGCCTTGCCAACATTGACGTCATGCTCGGCCTGACTCCGCAGCACAATATCAAACATGTCCTGGACGGCGAATGCTCCCTGGAAGACATCATCATTAAAGGTCCGGGCGGCATTCAGATTATTCCGGCCTCCTCCGGAATCCAGGAACTGTCGGATCTGTCCCGCGAACAGCAGATGACCCTGGTCAATGCCCTTGACTACCTCGATGATGAGATTGATTATTTCCTGGTGGACACCGGAGCGGGAATATCCAGAAATGTCATGTATTTTAACGCGGCAGCCCAGAGGGTAATGGTGGTGGCAACCCCTGAGCCCACCTCCATCACCGATGCCTACGCCCTGATCAAGGTCCTCAGAAAAAAATACGGAGTCACTAAATTCAGTCTGGTGGTCAACAATGTGATTTCCAAAATCGAAGGTGATGAAGTCGCCAAGAAACTCAATATGGTATGCGAAAAATTTTTAGGGGATGTTGTTCTTGACATGTTAGGTTCAATTCCGCATGATTCCCATGTGCCGGAGTGCATAAAAGGACAGAAACCATTTATCGAGGTGCACCCCAGCGGAGAGGTTGCCAACCGATTGAAAAGTATTGTAAAGAACATTGAGCGTACAGCTACTGTAAATGAAAGCGGAAATTTGCAATTCTTTCTGCGGAGAATACTACTGAACGAGGGAAAAGGTCCCAGTAATGCAAGACATAGTTTTTCCAGATCTTACTGACAAGGAGAAGCTTACACCAGAAGAGCGGGAAGACCTCATCAAGGAATTTGCACCGCTGATAAAATATATCGCCAGCCGTATTGCCATGCGGCTGCCGCCGCATATTGATATTAACGACCTCATCAATGCCGGGGTCATCGGCCTCATTGATGCCATTGAGAAATTTGACGCCTCCAAACAGATCAAATTCAAGACCTATGCCGAATTCCGCATCAGGGGTGCCATCCTTGATGAACTGCGCTCCATGGACTGGGTCCCCCGTTCGGTGCGCCAGAAAGCCCGCAAGATCGAAGATGCCTACAATAAGCTGGAAAGCTCTCTGGGGCGGCCGGCCAGTGATGAAGAGGTCGCCAAAGAACTCGATGTCGACATGGACAACTTCTACAAACTGCTGTCCGACACCGCGTCGGTCTCCCTGCTGAGTCTCGATGATCTGGGCGAAGATGACTCGGAGCCGTCCAAACGCAATCTGCTTGAATACATCATGCAGGACGAGAAGGACTGGCCCTCTCATAAAATCGGCATCAACGAGATCCGGGAACTGGTTTCCGACACCATCAAATCACTCCCGGAGAAAGAACGCATGGTGATTTCACTGTATTACTATGATGAACTTACCATGAAAGAAATCGGCCATGTCCTTAAATTTACAGAATCAAGAGTCTCGCAGATCCATACAAAATCCATCCTCCGTTTGCGTTCCAAAATGCAGAAGATTATTAAAGAGATTCAGGACTAAAGAAATTAATCCGATCATTCGATTAGATTAAAAAACTTACGGAGGATAATATGGGCGTAGACAAAAGCATGAAGATTCTGGTTGTCGATGACTTCTCCACCATGCGCAGAATCGTTAAAAATATTCTCAGACAGCTCGAATTTTCCAATATTGTTGAAGCAGACGACGGATCCACTGCGCTGGAAATCCTGCAGAAAGATACTATTAACATGATCATCTCCGACTGGAATATGCCCAAAATGACGGGGCTGGAGCTCTTAAAGGCCGTCAGGGCGGATGACGCCCTCAAGGATATCCCCTTCTTGATGGTAACTGCTGAAGCCCAGCAGGAAAACATTATCGAAGCCGTAAAATCAGGGGTCAGCAATTACATCGTAAAGCCCTTCACCGCCGAAACCCTGGGACAGAAAATAGATCAGGTATTTAACAAATAGGGGGTGCCGTGGCCGACAAGCAGGGGCACAAGGCCGAACTTGATCGAGAAGGAATTCCTTTATCCGATTCCAGCAAGGCCGAACTGGACAAAGACGGAATCCCTCTGGATTCAAAAAAACAGAAAAAGACCGTCGAGTCTCAACAGCCGGCCATTGCTCCATCCACCCAAGATAAAGCTTCCAATAAAAAATCCAAACTTCCCATTGTCCTCATTGGTGTCGGAGCCGTCGTTATAATCCTGGCAATTGTGCTCTTTCTGACAACCGGGTCGGAACCAGAACCGCAACCAGTAATTCAGCAGCCCCAGAAAACGAGTACTTTTTCCGATGACGGAGAGATCATCCTTGACCCATTCATGGTGACCTTCGATCCGCTTGACCGGGACCAGTCCGGTGTACTGATTGCCCAGATCAGCCTCGAAGTTGATCCCCGTTCCGCCGCCAATGTCAGAAGTCAGACTTTCTACATCAGGGGTCTCATCCTCGAAAGGCTTTCAACCAATGCTCCGGTATACTCAAAGAAAGAGCTGGCCGATCTGATCGAACAGGACCTCAGTAAGTTTAAGATAAAAAATGTTGCTTTTTTAAGATATGACCTGCGCTGATCTTAAATCCGGCGCAATCATTACGGAGAACAAGATATGGATCTTGCAGCTGTTGACAAGTTGATCGTTTCGCCTTCCGCCGAAGACCGCAGAACGGCCGCAGGAGTTCTTTCTGAAATGCCCGGACGCGAAGCCATCACCCGCCTGACCAGGCTTATTGATGACCCCAGCCGTGCGGTCGTCGACGCTGCGGCAGCCGCACTGGAACTCAAGGGCGGCCGCGAGGCCGTCGAGCTGATTGCCCCATTGATCGCATCCGCAAACCCGGCCGTCAGGAATGTTGCCATCGAACTCTTGAGAAAGATAGGCATTGACGGACTTGACATCCTGCACGATCTTGCCCGCAGCCCTCAGGACAACGACAGACTCTTCAGTGTCGACATCCTGGGCACCATTGCCAGCAGCGACAGCCTTGAATGCCTGACACAGAGCCTGAAAGACTCCAACTCCAATGTTCGCAACGCAGCGGCAATCGCACTGGGACAATTGGGCGACGAGCGCGCCTTGCCCAGTTTGAAACCATTGCTTGACGATGAGGAATGGATCCGCTTCTCGGCAATTGAAGCCCTCGGTAAAATCCCCGAGCCCGCAGTCACTGATTTTCTGGTTGCAGAACTGGATCGCTGGCACGACGATGATCTCACGCTGATAGCCATAATGGAAGCCCTCAGAAACATGCCTTCAGCCACCATCATCGAGCCGCTTTTCAAGCTCATCCAGAGATCAAATCCTTACGTCCAGATTGAAATCGCCAAAGCCCTGATATCGGTCATGGATGACACCTCCCTGGCAAGCCTGGACAAAGAACGCAGCTTAAAGCTCCGCACCATCCTCTCGGACCATCTGCTCGATGAAGAAGCTCCCGAACAGCTCATAATGACATTAGCCCTCGGACTGCTGGGGGATACGGCGACAGTGTCCGTGCTGGCAGAACTCGCCGGCATGACAGATCCTGATGCCCCACTCTGGGAGACCATCATCCAGGCGCTCAAGCGCATCAATGCCCCCGAAGCCACCCTCGAACTGCTTGACCGGGGCGACAAATTTGCCGTTATGGCAGCCGAGGTGCTCAGCGAATCCGCCAGCCCCGAGGTCAATGAAATCATAGCAGCCAAGATTGAATCCGTACCCCTGGAGAGCAAACGAGCGCTGGCCATGGCGCTGGCCAGAAACTGTACACCCGAAACACGCAGCCACCTGCTGAAACTTGCAGCAGATCAGGATGGGCACATCATATCCTATGCCCTTATCGGCCTCGCCAAAGTTGGCACACCTGATGATATTGACCTGATCGCATCCCTGTTGAAACATCCCTATCCGGATGTCAGGCAAAACGCCCTCAATGCCGTCATCGGCGTCAAAACACCCCGGGCGGAATCCGTCATCATGGACCTGATTGAGGACGATCAGGCTGAAATCCGATTGTTAGCCCTTGAAGGTCTGCAGAAAATCGACAGCCAGCAATTCCAGAGCCAGCTGGTCTGCCTGTTCGATGATGAATGTCAGGATGTCCGGCTCGGCGCCTACCGCCTGGCCCATGAACACAAAATTCCGCTCAATAACGACCGCTTACAAAAAGCCCTTGATGACCCCAGCAGTAAAATCCGCCAGCTCGCCATTGACATAATAGGTCAGGAACAGCTAATTCATTTCAGACCGCTCATTGAAAAACTGATCGAAGATCCAGATATCTGGACTGCTCACCGGGCAGCGGAAGCCCTTGGTCATTTCCGTGACGAGGGCGCCCGGTCAATCTTGCTGAAGATTTTAAAGGGAAATGGGGATTTTATAAAAATTGCGGCCCTGGACATCCTGGCACAGTGGGATGATGAAAGTCTCTCAGAGGAGATCGAGATTCTGACGGAAGATCCCAATCCGGACATCGCCCGGGCCGCCAGCCGGGCCATAAAACGATTAAGAAAGCTGTAATGCGACCATGAATCAGGAAATGCTGGATAAGATTAACAAAATTGACGACATCCCGACCCTGCCAACGGTCGCGATTGAAATCATCGGGCTGGCACAGTCCCCTGATGTTCAGATAAACAAACTCTCAGAGGTGATCCATCAGGATCCGCCGCTGGCCACGAAGGTGCTGAAGGCCGCCAATTCGGCCTATTATCGTCGGGCAACCAGTGAGGTCGAGACCATTCAGCGGGCCATCATGCTGCTCGGACTGAATGAAATCGTTGATATCACATCCACCATATCGGTGTTTTCAGCCTTCCCGGTGATGGACAGGGAGGCACACTCCATCAGACTCAGTTTCTGGAACCATTGTGTGGCCACCGGTATCATTGCCAAATATCTGGCAAAAAAACTGAAAATCATGAGTGACGGCAAAGAATTTGTCGGCGGGCTGCTGCACGATGTCGGCAAAATCATCCTCGATGAATATTTTCATGACAGTTTCACCGCCGCCCGCAGCCTGGCATCCGAACGGCACTGTCCCATGCTGGATGCCGAACGCGAAATCCTGGGCACCGATCATTCCGAGGTCGGCTATCTCCTGGCCGCCAAATGGCACCTGCCCGCATACATTGCCGATATCATCCAATGGCACCATGATCCGGCCCAGGCCAAATTTAAAGAACTCACCTCCCTCGTATCCCTGGCAAATCTGCTGGCAAAAGGCGCTGAAATGTCATTCGGTGGTGATATCTTCTCCTTTGTCCTGGATGAACAGCCCGCCTGGAGAATCCTGCGGGACAAGGGATATCCGATGGATGACATCGATATTGCCCGGCTGACCTTTGAAATCAGCGACGTGGAGCATGAAGTCAGCAAATATATATCGTCTTTTACAGACAATCAAGAAGGGGAATAACCAGATGGAAACGTTCAAGGTTTCGGACTCCATTTGCATGTCAGATGAGCAATTCATAACACTCAGGGATTTTATTTATGAAAAATCCGGGATATTTTTTGCTGACAACAAGAAGCATCAGCTCGAAAGCCGCCTGACACTCAGGTTGAAGGCCAATAATATCAGTGATTATGATAAATACTATTACATCCTGAGATATGATCAGGATGCCGACAACGAACTCAAGATGCTGTTCGACTCGGTCACCACCAATGAAACCAGCTTCTTCCGCAGTCCGCCGCAGATCCAGGCTCTCAAGGACATTGTGCTGCCCGAACTCGTTGCCCTCAAAAAAAACGCCGGCCAGCAGCAGCTCAACATCTGGTCGGCAGGCTGTTCGACCGGAGAAGAACCCTACACCATTGCAATGGTGATCAGGGATTTCTTTGGTGAGGAGCTTGACCAGTGGGACATCAAGATCATTGCCAATGACATCAGCCAGAAGGCCATTGATTCGGCAGAAAAAGGAGTCTATGCCGAATATGCGCTCAGATCGGCCCCTCAGGAAATCAAGGATAAATATTTCACCAATGAGAATAACAGCTATGCCGTCAGCGATACCATCAAGCAGATGGTGCAGTTCAGCTACCTCAATTTCAGTGACACCGCCGGGATTGTCGAAGTGCCGGTTTTTGACATTGTGTTCTGCCGCAATGTCCTGATCTATTTTGATGATAACCTCAAGAAAGATTTCGTTGCGCAACTCTATGAGAAGGTGGCCAGCGGAGGGTTCCTGTTTATCGGACACTCCGAATCACTCCACAACATCTCCCGGGCATTCAAGATTGTGCATTTTCCCGGAGCCTTGGGATATAAAAAAGACTGAAAAGAGGCTACTGTGGATAAGATTCTCATCGTTGACGATTCGCCCACGGTAAGAAAATTTCTGATTCACACTCTCAAACCCAGAGGTTACAGATGCATTGAGGCCTCCGACGGATTTGACGCCCTTGAAAGACTTTCGGCCCATCCGGATCTCAACCTCATGATAACCGACCTCAACATGCCCAATATGGACGGGATCGAACTTATCTCCAACATAAGGGAAAATCCCCAGACCGCCGATCTGCCGGTCATCATGCTGACCTCCGAGGCCGACCAGCAGAACAGAACCCTGGCCCGACAGGCCGGTGCCAACCTCTACCTGACCAAACCTTCACCCGCCCATATAATCCTCTTCAAAGTCCGCAGTCTGCTGGAGGCCGACAACTAGAAACGCTGTACCGGCCTTGCTTTTTTGGTGTTTTATATTGACCTCTGCATTCTCAGGATGTAGTGACTTAAGGATTAAAATTGTTTCCGAGGATATTGTGATGAAAAAATTGAATAAAATCTGGCTTGATGGAAATCTGGTTGATTGGGATGCCGCCAATGTCCATGTTCTGACCCACAGTCTGCATTATGGACTGGCTGCCTTTGAAGGTGTCCGCTGTTACCGTTGCGATGACGGCCGGTCGGCCATTTTCAGGCACGCAGAACACACCGAAAGACTTTTCAATTCGGCAAAGATTTATTTCATGGATATCCCCTACAGCCACCAGGAGATCATGGACGCCACCAAGGAGACCCTCAAGGCCAACAACCTCAAGGAGGCCTATATCAGACCGATCGTCTTCATCGGCGACGGGGTTATGGGCGTGCATCCGGGCAACAATCCCATCCGTACTTCCATCATCTGCTGGGAATGGGGCGCCTACCTCGGCGATGACGGACTTGACAAGGGCATCCGGGTCAAGACATCTTCGTTTATCCGCCATCACCCCAACATAATGCTTACCAAAGGCAAGGTCAGCGCCAACTATGTCAACTCCATCCTTTCCAAGATGGAAGTGACCAAAGTCGGTTATGACGAGGCCATCATGCTTGATCCCCAGGGATTTGTGGCCGAGGGCAGCGGCGAAAACATCTTCTATGTCAAAAACGATGTGATCTACACTCCGACACTGACAAACGCCCTGGCCGGAATCACCAGGGACACGGTGATCACCTTGGCCAAGGATATGGGCTATGAGGTCCGCGAACAGCTCTTTCCCAGGGACACGCTCTATCTTGCGGACGAGGTCTTCTTCAGCGGCACCGCGGCCGAGGTCACCCCGATCCGCGAGATCGACGACCGCACCATCGGCAGCGGAACTGCCGGCCCGGTCACCAAAAAGATCCAGAAGGCCTATTTTGATTTGGTAAAAGGGAATAATTCCCGTTACAGCCATTTCCTGGATTATCTCGATTAGACTTCAAGGCCGGTGCCGATTTTTAGCCCCGGCCTTTTCTTTCTGCTTTTAAATAAAAACCTTATCAAGCTTCAGTCGCATCTTTGATCTGCCGATGGATTATGCGTGATATCAAGCAAGAGAGGATTTTTAATGAAAAACGAAAGATATATAATTGATCACATTACTTCTGATGAATCCTGGCGCATCTTCCGCATTATGGCTGAATTTGTTGAAGCAATTGAGACACTCTCGGGCCTGCCGCCGTCAATATCCATCTTCGGTTCGGCCCGCTGCCAGCCCGGTGACAAATATTATCAGCTGGCCGATAACCTGGCCCAGACCCTGGTAAAAGAAGGCTTCGGAGTCATCACCGGCGGCGGACCCGGCGTCATGGAAGGCGCCAACAAAGGGGCGCTGGAGGCCGGGGGCACCTCGGTCGGGCTCAACATCGACCTGCCCTTTGAACAGAAACTCAACCCCTATACCAATATCCACATAAACTTCAGATATTTTTTCATCCGCAAGGTGATGTTCCTGAAATATGCCACCGGCTGGGTTATTATGCCGGGAGGCTTCGGCACCATGGATGAATTTTTCGAGACATTGACCATGGTTCAGACCGAAAAGATGAAACCCAAGCCCATCGTCCTGATGGGATCCGACTACTGGGGCGGCATGCTGGAATGGCTGGAAAAAAGCATGCTGGGATCGGACATGATCTCTCCGGAAGACATGTCCATCTTCAAGCTGGCTGACTCCATCGAAGAGGCCGTCAGCATAATAAAAGGCCAGACATCCTGAAATATGAGGTGAGGGACCTCCAGGTCCCTCACCTCAGACTTCCAATTCCCTTTCCAGTTCGATCGTCTTGATCAGCTGAGAACAGCTCTTCTGGCGGGCAATTGCCAGGTCGATCAAGACCGTGATCAGCTCCGGATATGATATCCCGCTGGACTCCCAAAGTTTGGGATACATCGAAATACTGGTAAAACCCGGCAGCGTATTGATCTCATTCAGGTAACAGGTTTCACCCGCCACCAGAAAATCAACCCGGGCCAGACCTGATCCGCCAATGGCCTCAAAGGCCTCCAGGGCCAGAAACTGAAGATTGTCGGACGAAACCCGGTCAAGGGGTGCCGGAATAATCAGTTTGCTGTCATTGTCGACATATTTGGCCGCATAGTCATAATATTCATTACAGGGCACAACCTGTCCCGGCACCGAAGCCTGGGGCTGCAGATGCCCGAGCACCGCAACCTCGATTTCCATGGCAGCATCCACGGCCTCCTCCACAACCACCTTGGATGAATATTTCAGGGCCTCATCAATCCCCGCAATCAGGGCTTCCCGGCTGGCGGCCTTTGATATACCGACACTGGAACCCATGGTTGCCGGCTTGACAAACAACGGATGTTTGAGCGTGGTTTCAATTTCACCGAGGACCTCATCACGCGAAGCCTGCCACATAAACGCTGACACGCAGGTCCCCTTGACCACAGGAATCCCCCGCTGGGACAGAATCCGCTTGGTCAGGTCCTTGTCGATCGCGATTGCCGAAGCACCCACGTCACAGCCCACATAGGGCAGCCCGGTCAGCTCAAACAAGCCCTGGATGGTGCCGTCCTCCCCCCGGGGTCCATGCAGGACCGGAAACAGCACATCCACGGAAATCACTTCCCCGTTATCCAGATCGACAAACCCTTTTTTGTCCGGGTCGCTCGAAAGCATCACATGCCTCAGCGCTTCTGCCGGGCGGCCCCTGAGCAGATCAAAGGCCCCTTCTCCCAGAAAAAACCGTCCCTGTTTGTCTATGGCCACACATACCGGCTCAAAGCGTTTGCGGTCCATGCTCTTGAAGATCGAGGCTGCCGAGACAACCGACACCTCATGTTCTGTGGATACTCCGCCGAACATGATAGCCACTCTTGTCTTTTTACTCAATTGAACCTCCGAAAATATCAGGTGTATCGTTTAGTTATAACCAAAGCCGCAAACAATGACAATGCGCCTTATGAAATTCCGGCCGCGAAGCTTGCGGTGATCACCTGGCGCAGACCGTCAAAGCTGGCTGTCGCCGACAGACGGCCTGCCATAAAATGTCCGAACTTGAGATTATGAAGATATTGCAAAATTAGATGAAGCGATTAATTCTGAATCTGTATATTGAACA
>CAYWBU010000005.1:0-32650 GCA_964456565.1 uncultured Bacteriovoracaceae bacterium
CTGCCTGATCGGGCTGTTGCTCTCCTCGCTGACATTTTCCGGCACATGGATTGTCTTGCGCCCCGAAAGATATTTCCCGGTCAGGGATGCGGGGCTCTCAAGCATCTCAGCCGGCGGCCCCTGGAATGTTATACAGCCGCCGTGCTCCCCGGCCCCCGGGCCCATATCAATGACATCGTCGGCTGCCAGGATGGTGTTGTCGTCATGTTCCACCACAATCACGGTATTGCCG
The DNA here is from genome assembly GCA_964456565.1 of uncultured Bacteriovoracaceae bacterium. Lineage (GTDB taxonomy): Bacteria > Desulfobacterota > Desulfomonilia > UBA1062 > UBA1062 > CAYWBU01. Next base: position 233 of record CAYWBU010000005.1, read on the forward strand.
ATGTCGCGCAGGTGTTTGAGGGTGTTGATCAGGCGCACATTATCGCGCTGGTGCAGCCCGATGGACGGCTCATCCAGAATATACATGACCCCCATCAGGGCCGATCCGATCTGGGTTGCCAGCCGGATGCGCTGCGACTCTCCCGATGAAAGCGTTCCGGCCTGACGGCTCAGGCTCAGATAACCGATCCCGACCGAGGTCAGGAAACTGAGCCGCTGCCGGATCTCCTTGACCAAGCGGGCCGCAATTTCAGCCTGGGTCCCCTCCAGTTCAAGCCGATTGAAGAATTCCAGCAGTTCCTCAACCGTCATGTCGGTCAGGTCTGCAATACTGCGCCCGCCCACAAAAATATGGAGGGACTCTCGCCTGAGCCGGGCCCCGTTACAACCGGGACAAGGGCTGTAACTCAAAAACCTGGCCGTTTCCTCGCTCAGTTCTCCGGTATCATTCTCCCTGATCCGGCGGTTCAGGTTATTGATCACGCCTTCAAAATAGTTTGCATACCCGTCACGGCTGCGGCCGCCATAGAGAATCGCCTGCCGGATATCTTCCGGCAGGTTCACAAACGGCACATTCACATCAAAGCCGAATTCGCGCCCCAGCATCCGGATCCGTTTGGCGGCAAAGCGCCCCGGCGGCACACCCCACGGAGCCACGGCACCGTTAAGCATGCTCAAATCGGGCCGCGGAACTACCAGTTCCGGGTCAACCTTCAGCAGCATTCCCAGCCCGCTGCACTCAGAGCAGGCACCATGCGGATTATTGAATGAAAACATGCGCGGTTCAATCTCGGGATAGGAAACATTGCACACCGGACAGCTGTAATGCTGCGAATAGAGGACCTCCGCACCATCCTTCTCCTGCACCTTGACTATCCCGCCGGCCAGCCGGCAGGCGGTCTCAAGGGAATCGCGCAGACGGGATCTGACACTCTCTTTGATAATGATGCGGTCGACCATGACATCAATCGTATGTTTCTTCTGTTTATCCAGCGCCGGGACATCCTCGATATCAAAGACCTCTCCGTCAACCCGCACCCGTACAAAACCGTCACGCGCCAGGCCTTCAATCATTCTCGCATATTCACCTTTGCGTCCCCGCACCACCGGAGCATAAATAACAATCCGGCTGCCCTCGTCCATGTTCATGACGGACGCGGCCATCTGCTGGATGGTCATGGACTGAATTTCCCGGCCGCAGCTGTAACAGCGCGGTATCCCGACCCGGGCAAACAGCACCCGCATGTAGTCATAAATCTCGGTCACGGTTCCCACGGTGGAACGCGGATTATTGGAGGTGGTTTTCTGTTCAATGGCAATGGCGGGCGAAAGGCCCTCTATGGACTCCACCTGGGGTTTGGGCATCTGGTCAAGAAACTGGCGGGCATAGGCGCTCAATGATTCCACGTAGCGGCGCTGCCCTTCGGCATACAGGGTGTCAAAAGCCAGCGAAGACTTGCCCGATCCGGAGACGCCGGTTATCACAACCAGTTTATCCCGGGGAATATCAACGTTGACGGACTGCAGATTATGCTCGGATGCGCCTCTTATTTCGATATAATCTTTCATGGGCACCAACCGCTCAGTTGCCGGTCAAGACCACCTGATCAGAGATACACCCCGATAAAATGATCGGCCATAATTGTACTCAGCCAGTGCTCAAAGGCCTCCTGGCGGTAACGTTCTTCAAGGATACTGATGATCTCATCCCTGACATCTTCAATTGCCTGCTGACCGGTCATCTCACGGGCTTCAACCCGGAAAAAGAAATAATATTCATTTACGGCAATCGGCCCAACCGTATCACCGGCCGTCGCCTCTGCCAAAGCCGATCGGGTCGCCGGCGCAAGATCTGTCACCGCCACCCAGCCGATATCGGTCCCGCCGCCAAAGAGGTGATCCGCTTTGGCAAGGGCCACCTCATCGAAATCCTGTCCCTCGGCCAGCAGCTGTCCCACTTCACGGGCCTTCTCGACATCATTCATGATCACAAGCTGTTTAAGTTTGAGTGATTCCTCGCCACTGTATTCGCCATGGTCCGCATAATAATTCTCAATCATGCGGTCGGTGATCACCACCCGGGAACTGACCATCATATTCATCAGGGCCTGACGCATAATCAGGTTGCGGGCATCTTCATATCCCAGATTGGCCCGGGCGGCAAACTCCATGATCTGTTCCGGGGTCACCGGCGGAAAACCCATCGCGGCATAGCTTTTTTCCACCACAATGGCCTCAACCATAAAACGCAGCACCTGGCTGACGGCCTGGACATTCTGCGTTGTCACTCCCAGATCGATCATGCGCTGATCCAGCTCGGAACGCATAATAATGCTGTCATCAACCACAGCCACAATTCCCTCCACAACCTCGGCCGAAGCCGATGCAAACGGTGTGACCACAAAAACGAACAATATCAAAAAGCTACTTAATGGAAATTTTATTAATCTCATCCCAGTCAACCTCAGGTTCATATGTCTGTTTGAGTTCTTCCAGCCAGTCGGAATATTTCTTTTCCAGCCGCTGATCCACGATCTTTTCCTTAATCTCTTCGGATACCTCTGTCAAAGGTATTTGGCCGGCCTGGGTGCGTTTTTCCACATAAAAAATGTGATAGCCGCGCATGGACTCGATAATCCCGGAATACCTGCGCTCAGGGATGGTGAAAACAACCTCTTCAACCTCGGGCGGCAGCTCGCCGCGCACAAAGACGCCCATGAAACCATTGTCGCCGGCATCAGCCGATTCGGAATAACGCCTGACAACCTCAGCCAGGGGAATATTGGAGCGCAGCATTACCAGGGCCTCCCGGGCCTTGTTCTTCTCCTTGACAAAAACATGGTAGAGTTCGACCGAAGCCTGCCGCATATATTGCGCGCGATGTTCCTCATAATAGCCGCGGATATCTTCAGTACCCACAGTGATCTTCTTCTTGAGATGTTTATCAACCGCCTTGTTGATTATGGTGCGATTTCTGATAAAGGAACGGATATCGGAAAGCGTGCGGCATTCCTCGGTCAGCATGCGGTCAACATCCTCAGTGGACAATCCGTCCAGGAAGCCGTTCAGTGCGATTTCCACCTCCTCGTCCGTTACCGATATCAGATTGTCCTCGGCAAACTTCAGGATCAGGCGTTCCTCGACCATCTGATCAACGATCATCGGCTTCATGCTGTTGATCATCTCCATGGATGTTATCAGCGACTCCTCCGCAAATCTTTCCATCTGTTCGCGGAACTCTCCGACAGAAACACAACTGTCGCTGATCTTTATGCAACAGACATCCTGATTCTGACGCTGACAACCAGCCGCCGTCAGGCTAAGCAAGAGCGCCCATAATATGACGAATTTCTGCAAGTATGTCTTCATTTTCAAGAAAAATATCCGCCTTTCCGTCCGGATACAGCCTTCCTCCGGTTTTTTCAACCATAGCGATCAGCTTTTCCAGGTCAATCAGGGTATCATGTGCAAAAACTAACCTCAATCGGTTATTGCCGCGCTCGATCCTGGCAATCTTCTTCTGCCGCATGCCGTCACGGATCTCGGCAATCACGAACAGGGCCCTTACCGAAGCCGGCGACGGGCCGTAAAGATCCTCATATTCGGCCCGGATATCATCCAGATCAGCGGCCGCCGCGGTTGAAAGCCGCTTATAGAATCCCAGCCGCTGGTGCTGATCGGGGCAGTAATCTTCCGGCACATAGGCATCCACCCCGATATTTATCTCGGGCTCGCTCTGGACAACCGGCTCACGGCCCTGCAGCTTGTCGACTGCCTCTTTCAGCATCTGCTGATAGAGTTCATATCCGATGGCACTCACCTGCCCCCATTGGGCCTTGCCGAGGATATCGCCCACGCCCCGGATTTCCATATCCCGCAGCGCCATCTGAAATCCGGCCCCCAGCGATTCATATTCCTTGATGGCCGCCAGGCGTTTGCGGGCGTCCTTGCTTACCTGACCGGCCGCCGGAATCAGCAGCACCGCATAACCCTTGGCCTTGGAGCGCCCCACCCGGCCGCGCAGCTGATACAGATCGGCCAGCCCGAAACGCTCGGCACGGTTGATGATAATGGTGTTGGCCGTGGAGATATCAATGCCCGAACTGATAATCGCCGAGCAGACCAGCAGATTGATCCGGCGATCCACAAAACGTTCCATCACCGTATTCAGTTCACCGCGCGGCATCTGTCCGTGCCCGACCCCGATCCGGGCATCGGGCAGCATGGCCTGCAGCTTTTCCGCCATGGTGCGGATGGTGCGCACCTGATTGTGGACAAAATATACCTGACCGCCCCGGTCCAGTTCACGCCTGACCGCCTGGACAATAATGTCTTCGTCATAGCGGGCAACCTCCGTATCGATCGACTTGCGGTCCACCGGCGGCGTTTCAATAACCGACAGATCGCGGATACCGGATATGGCCATATTGAGAGTCCGCGGAATCGGCGTGGCCGTCAGCGTCAGGATATCCACTTCCGAGCGCAGGGATTTGATCTTTTCCTTGTGCTTGACGCCGAATTTGTGTTCCTCGTCAACCACCAGCAGCCCCAGGTTCTTGAACTTCACCTTCTGGCCCAGCAGGGTATGGGTCCCGATCACGATATCCACCCGCCCCTCGGCCAGGTCTTCGCGCACCGCCTGATTTGCTGCGGAAGTGGAAAAACTGGTCAGGGCCTCGATCCTGACCGGCCAGTCATCCATCCGTTCGCGGAAGGTCTTCAGGTGCTGGCGGGCCAGCAGGGTTGTGGGGACCAGCAGGGCGGTCTGTTTTCCCGACATGGCCGCCACAAAGGCCGCCCGCAGGGCTACTTCGGTCTTGCCGTAACCCACATCGCCGCAGACCAGCCGGTCCATGGGCCGGACTGAGGCCATATCCTCGTAGGTCGCCTCAATGGCCTTGAGCTGATCGTCGGTCTCCTCATAGGCAAAGGCCGCCTCGAAATCCGCAATGGCCGCGTCGGCGGTATCAAAGGCACAGCCCCGGGCGCTTTCGCGCCTGGCATAGATCTCCAGCAGTTCACCGGCCAGCTTCTGCACCGACTCGTGCGCCTTCTTCTTGGCCTTTTCCCAACGGGGTCCGCCCAGCCGGTCGGTCAGCAGGTTGTCGCTGTCACCGATATAACGCTGCAGCAGATTCAGACGGTAGACCGGCACATACAGCTTGTCGCCGCCCATATATTCCAGCACCACAAAATCATTGCGGACTCCGCCCAGTTCCAGCCGTTCGATCCCCATGAAGCTGCCGATGCCGTTATCCCGGTGCACCACGGCGTCACCCACATTCAGCTGGGTAAAGGGGTTCAGCAGCGGGGCGCCCTTGGTCCTGCGCCGTTTGCGGCGGCGGCTGCCGAAGAGCTCGTCGCCGGATATGAGCGCAAACCTCTTTTCGGCCAGGATGACACTGCCGGAAAGCTGCCGCGGGATCAGCACAACCCCGCCCGCAAAACGCTCGTGCGCGAAAACCTTATAGTCATCCCTTTCCGCCACATCCAGCCCGTGGGCCTTGAGGGCATAGATCAGTTTTTCCCCGAGCATGCGGTTGCCGACAAAGAGATAGACCTGCAGGCCCTCCGAGAGCAGTCCGGCCAGGTATTCCAGGATCTTTTCGCTGCCCGCATCCCGTCCCAGGCTCATCTCGCGGCAAGCCAGCGGGGCCCGCACCCCTTCGATGGAATCGGTTATGGCGATTTGCGCCTTTGCAATATGGGCGTTGATCTCATCGGCGCCGCACAGCAGTTCTGCCGGCGGCAACGGATCTCGCCCGTTGGCCACCGCCTTTTCGCAGGCCCGCGCATATTCGGCAACAATCTCCCCGACAATCTCCTGCAGCTCGCCCGCATGGGGCGCTATCACCAGGGCGTCGGCGGGCAGATATTCAAAAAAACAGGTTCCGCCCTCATAGAACAGCGGCAGATAACCCTCCATTCCCGGCGGCAGGATGCCGTGCTCCAGATCGCTGATAATCTGATCCCGGCGCTCATCCGAACGCCGTCTGAGCAGCGGCCGCACCCGTTTGACATTGGCGTTCGTGACCAGGATCTCGGAGACCGGCAGGATCCTGGCCGCGCCCAGCCGTGCGCCGGAACGTTGGGTCTCCAGGCTGAACTTCCTGATATCCTCCACGGTTTCACCGAAGAGATCGATGCGGACCGGATCATCCATTCCCGGCGAAAAGATGTCCACCACAAAGCCCCGCATACTGAACTGGCCCACATCGTCGATCAGGGGTGAACGTTCATAGCCCATGCGCACAAGCTCTTCCGCCAGCGCATCCCGGTCCAGCTCGTCGCCCGGATTGATACTGATAGCAGAAGCACGCAGGACCTGCCGGCCGAAGGTTCGCGGCAGCACCGCCCTGAGCGGTGCCAGAACAATTTTGGCCCTGGCATTATTCAGATCATCCAGCACCCTGATGCGGCCGCCGCAGACTTCCCGCGACGGACTGTCATCCTGGTAGGGCCGCACATCATGGGCATAGAAGAGTTCAATATTTACCGGATCCACAAAACAGCTCAGATCATCCTGCAGCCGGTACATCTCGGCATCATCCCTTACCAGCCAGACGACACTGCTCCCCGATCGGGCAAAAAAGGCCGCCGCCAGCAGGGACCTGACCGCCTCCGGCATGCTGCCGATGGATCTGGCGTTGAATTCCGCCGCATCAAAGAGTTCAAACATCGGTTATTTCCATTTCATATCCCTCGGCGGCCGCACCACCGGCCAGGGCGACAACCGCGCCATTAGCCTCCAGCACCGGCCAGAACGGCCGCAGAAAACTGTTCACCCTCATCTCTCTCAGGAGCTCGCCGACCTTCATGTCGCCCAGCCGGTCGCCGGGCAGCGCCGAGCGGATCTCAGCCGGCCCCGCCGCAACAAGCCGCAGGTTTATCCCCAAAGAATCCAGCGGATAGATGCCTGAGCCGTCAACTGGCAACTGATAATGCGGGCCCGGACCATCATTTGCGAAGGCCAGCCGTCCATGCCCGGCGGCCACGCGCACCCGGCGCCTGACCACATGCGCCCGGCGGCTGCCGGCAAGCACTTCCATCAGCTGTTCCACCTGAATGGCATCTATGCCGCGGGGATCATCCAGCATGGCGCTCAGCCGGGCAATCATAAACCGCCTTGCAAGGGCCGGATGCGCCTCCCGGAGGACATCCAGATCGAAAACCTTCACCATGCACCAGTCCTGCACGACAGCCGTTTTCTCTAGTTCGGCCGCCTGTTCTTCCAGACAGGCGTTTTCCAGCGCCGTATAGTGCGCAAAACGCCCGATGGCCTCCCGGCAACCGGGATTCAGCATCTGCAGCAGCGGCATCACCTCGTGGCGAATCAGGTTCCTGGCAAAGCGTCTGTCATTATTGGTTTCATCCGTGACATAGCTGATATTGTTGGAGCTTGCATAATCTTCGATCTGCCGGCGGGAAAACGTCAGCAGCGGCCGGATGATATTTCCCGCACGCATGTCCATCGCGCCCATGCCCCGCGGCCCGCTGCCCCGCACAAGCCGGTAGATAACCGTTTCCGCCTGATCATCAAGGTTGTGACCGGTCACGGCATAGTCATAGCCTCTGGCTGCCAGGCAGGCCTGAATCGCCGCATAGCGTGCCTTTCTGGCGGTTTCCTCGATATTGGCCGTGACCGCTTCCAGATGCAGCCTTTCAAGATGAAAATCAAGCCCCTTCTCCCGGCATCTTCCGGCCACAAAATCGGCATCGCTGAGAGATCTTTCCGCGCGCAGGCCATGCTCGACATGTATGCCCCCCAGCCTGAATGCCTGTTTTTTGCGGGCCTTTACCAGCAGATCCAGCAGCACCATGGAATCCACCCCGCCCGAGCAGCAGACCAGCAGCGCGGCATCTTCACGCCCGCCGCACGCCTCTTTCAGATTTTTCATAAGATCGTTCAGCATCGCATGATTTTTACCCAGACCTGGGCCGCTTGGTCAAGCGAAAGCCTGCCACAACAAAATCGCATTGCTTGCCTTAAGGCTGACAGCATGTTATTTTCATAAAAAACAGGGAGATAAAGCTTGCAACCTGATTCCAGACCGCCAAAAAATTTCAGGTCAAACCGGCTTTTGCGCTTCCTGGCCTCCCTCAGGCTGACGATCTGGCTGATTTTCCTGATCGCCTTCGGATCAATCTTCGGAACCTTCATCCCCCAGTCTCCCGGTGCCCTGCATGACGCCCGCCACCTGCCGGACTGGGTCATCCGGACCTCCGACAGCCTGATGCTCTACGATGTCTACCACTCATACTGGTACAGCGCCCTGATAGTCCTGCTGTGCCTCAATATAATCTGCTGCCTGGCCCTGAGATTCCCGGCAACCTTGAAATTTCTGAGGCCGGGGCAACAAAACAATCCGTCCGGAAAAGGCATAGCCCTGGATCTTTCAGATGAGCGCTATCAGGATTTCCGGCGACAATTTGAAGATCTTTGCCGTTCAAGGTTCACAAAGGTCGAGTGTACTGCGGAATCGATCCGGGCCGAACGCGGCCGACTGACACGCCTGTCCGGCTACCTTCTCCACCTGGGAATCATTGTCATCGTTGCCGGAATGGCCATCAGTCATCTGCACGGCTTCCAGGCCCACCTGAACCTCCCCGAAGGTGCCACCGCCGACAGCATCATCCAGGCCTCCGGCGAAGTCAAAAAACTGGATTTTGAAGTCCGCTGTGATAATTTCGGCATTGAATTTTATGATAACGGCATGCCCAAAGAATATAAAACCGACCTCACCTTCCTGCCCAAGACCGCGGCACCGCAAACCCGCGAGGTCAGGGTCAACTATCCGGTGGATTTCGGCGGGCTGCGTTTTTATCAGGCCGATTATACCGCGGCGGCCCGGGCCGCACTTTCCATCAGCGGGGATGAAGGGCTTTTTGAGTCCGAGGTCATTGCCGGCTCGGCCTTCAGCCTGGGTGAGGCCACTGTGCACATCCTGCGTATCGAGCAAAACCTGATGGATATGGGCCCGGCCGTGGAGGTCGGCATCATCTCCCCGGAGGAACGTCTGCGTTTCTGGGTCTTCAAAAATATCAGGCTCATCAGGGAAACGGTCCCTGATCTCTATGAAAGAGCACCGGTCTTCAATCCCGGCCAGTACGAACCCTACCTGTTTTCACTGAAGGGAGTGGAGCCGATCTACTACAGCGGCCTGATGGTCAATTATGACCCCGGCGCAAAGATTGCTGCCCTTGGTTCGGTCTTTTTTCTGCTGGGCCTGTTCTTTCTCATTCTCGGCAACCACATCCGGGTCTGGGGCACCTTTGAACAACAGTCCGGCCGGGTCCGCATCAGCATGCACAGCAGCCGCAACCGTGCGGATCAGGAAATCAATCAGCTGATCGCCGATTTCAAGGGGAGTGCAGAATGAACACATTTATCCTGAGCCTGGTAGGCTTCATCTATCTTGCCTCCTTCATCCTGTATGCATCAGGCATTGTCACCAACCGGACCTGGCCCGAGAAAATCGGCACCGTGGCGGGCTTCGGCGGGCTCGGGCTGCATTCCGCCGGCCTGATCATCCGCTGGGTGGAATCCTACCACCTGGGCATCGGCCACGCGCCGCTGTCAAACTTCTATGAATCGCTGATCTTTTTTTCATGGGCCATCGCCCTGCTGTATCTGGTCTTCTTCCGCAAGCGCATCTCCGGCATGGGCGCCTTCATCATGCCGGTGGCCTTCATCCTGATGGCCTACGCCTCATTCTCACCGGACATTGAATCCAAGATCCAGCCCCTGATCCCGGCATTGAAGAGCAACTGGCTGGTAAGCCAGGTGGCCACCCGTTTTCTCGGATATGCCGCCTTTGTGATCACATCCATCTTCGGCATCATGTACCTTGTCCGCCACAACGACGACGCCCGCTCAAACCTGCCCACCGCAGCCAGACTGGATGAAATGATGTATTACAGCCTCGCCATCGGCTTCATTCTGTTCACCATCGGCATCATGACCGGCTCGGTCTGGGCCTATTCGGCCTGGGGTTCCTACTGGAGCTGGGACCCCAAGGAGACCTGGGCCCTGATCACCTGGCTGATATATGCCGCAGCCCTGCATGCCCGCATGATTCCATCGTGGAGAGGCCGCCGGATCGCCATACTGACCATCATCGGACTAGCAAGCGTGCTCTTCACCTATTTCGGGGTCAATTATCTGCCGGGACTGCACAGCTACCTCTAGAAACCGCCCACAAAAATCAGCAGCGGCAGCACCACAATCAGGAAGAACAGCGTATTGAAGACAAACATGTTTGAGGCCAGCTCACTGTCCAGATCAAACAGGACCGCCGAAACCACCGAATATGTCGCCGCCGGCATGAAGGCCTGCAGCATTATGACCCGCGCCGGAATCCCCGAGAGCGGGACCAGCTGCAGCAGCCCGAAGGCCGCCAAAGGCACCAGGATAAATTTTATGACGGCCAGGGCCAGATTGGGGGCCCAGTATTTCAGCCGCCCTCCCAGACTGAAATTGATGCCTACGGTATAGTAGTAGATGGCAATCGAGATCAGCATCAGCAGATCAATGGGAAAAAAAATCTGCGGCCGGGAGACCCCTCCCAGCTGCAGCCCGATGGCGGCAAACACCGCATAGAGGGGCATATTACGCAGGTTCAGGAAAAAATCTCTGACCCAGCCGATCGAAACGTTACGTTCTCCGGAGGCCAGCCCGGCATAGGGAAAAATCACCAGAAAGAGATAGATCATAAAGTAGGACAGGAAGATAAACGATATCCCGAGCCCCTCTTCCCCCATGAACAGGTAGCAGAGAAAACCGCCCATGGTAAACCCGTGGTTGGCCAGCGAGGCGCTGATCTTGAAGGTGGCGCCCGATCGTCTTTCAAGTCGGAGTACGGGCGCGATCACAAGCCCCATAAGTCCCCCGGCCAGCACCAGAAATACTCCCGAAACCGGCAGCAGAAACAGCTCCCGGCTCAACTCAATGCCCCAGATGCTCCAGAGCACGATGAAGGGTTCGATAAAAATCAGGTTGAGCCGGATCAGCTGTTTGGTAGTCTGTTGCGAACCGGCGGAACGTCTGCGGCTAAAGGTCCCCACCGCAAACGGGATGACAATCATCAGCTGAAACAGTATGAATCTGGTTATAAAAGTCATAGGGGCCTTATACTCCAAGGCCCGCCGCAGTTAAATGCTAACGTTTATAGCCGGCCCTGATCTTTGCCAGATTTTTCAGGTAACCTTCCGCCCCGGCCAGATCATTCTGCTGCTGCAGGTCCGCCCGGACCAGTTCCAGTGAAGGCAGGATATCGATACCGTGCCGGTTAAGCCCCTGTAGATCGGCCTCATGGATCACAAGCACGGCATAATATCTCACCAGCGTGGCGGTCTTGATGTCCCGCCGGGCGAGGTATGAGCTTCCGCCCAGCGTATTCAGGAAATATGCCGCATATTCGTAGAGATGCTCAAGCTTCAGCATCGACAGTGAGGAATGTGACCCTTTCAGCAGATAATTGAAGACCAGCTCCATATCGCTTTCAATCGCAGCATGTTCATGGTTGAGGATATCGCGCAGCAAAAGGAGATTATCCTTGCCCATAACCCGGTAAAAATGGGAGGCGTTGCTCAGCAGGGTATAGAGATCCTGGGTCTCGCCCGATACCACCGGAGGGGTGTAGGCCACATTTTTCATAACTGCCAGCAAGCGCTGATAGAGGCCGTTTTTCAATTCATATCCCTGGATGTAACCCCGGCTGGTTTCCAGCTGATTGCAGCGTTCGAGTACATCCTGCTGCAGCTCTTTGAAAGATCTTTCATTGACCGGTTTGACAGCTGGATCCTGCCGGACTTCATCCTGCCGCACTGTTTCAGTTGGAACTTCGGCTGTATCCTTAACGATCTCAACCGTTGTCGGCTGCTCGGCCACCGGTCTTTCCGCGATATCCGCAGGAGCCGAATCAGACTGCCCGAAATATCTGCCGACAAAAAATGCAGCTGCCAACGCAGCCACCACAATGACTATCCATATGGTTTTTTTTGTATTCATCAAAACCTCCGGCTTATTGCGCTAAATAAATATTAAAGCCCCAGACAACCTCAACAACAGCTCAGTCAAATAATGCTATTTTTTATTGAGCTCCCGCCGTATGGCCTTACCGAGATGTTCAATCACATAGGGTTTCTTGACGTAACTGCCGGCACCCAGGGCAAGGGCCTCTTTTACGCGATCAGATTCGGAAAATCCGCTGACAATAATGGCTTTCTGTCCCGGATGGATTTTACAGATGCGTTTATAGGTCTCCAGGCCGTCAATCCCCGGATCCATGATCATATCCAGCAGGATCAAATCAGGCTGGTTGTCGCGGCAGTATTCCACAGCCGCTTCACCGCTGGCGGCCAAGGCCACCGAATATCCCAGCAGGCTCAGAAACTGCCCGGCAATATCACGCTGTTCTTCGATATCGTCAACGATCAGGATCTTCTCCTCGCCCCGCAGCTCATCGAGGGACACATTTGTTTCATCCTCGATTCTTTCCTTGCGGGTCGCCGGCAGATAGATGTCGAAACGGGTTCCCCGGCCGACCTCGCTGTTGACCTCGATATAACCGTCATGGTCCTTGACCGTCCCCCATACAACCGCCATCCCCAGTCCGGTTCCGCTGCGTCCCATGACCTTCTTGGTGTAGAACGGTTCAAATATCCGTGAAAGGTCATCTTCCGAGATTCCCACCCCGGTATCCTCAATGACAAAAACGGCATATTCACCTTCGCTGACATTCTCATATCCGCTGATGGGCCTATCCACATAACGGTTTTCGGTGGCGATCCGCACCACCCCTCCGCCAGGCATGGCCTCAACCGCATTCAACACAAGATTCATGATCGTCTTTGAAAGATGCACCTTGCTGCACATGGTATTCAGGAGATTATCCTCCAGCTTTACCTCAAAGCGGACATCGGGATAGTTCTTCTTGATATTTTCATGTTCCGGGCTGGTCAGATATTCCCTGACCACGCTGCTGAGACTGATGATGTCAGGCGTGGCAACCCCTCTGCGGGCCAGCGTCAGCAGATCCTGCACAATGGCTGCCGCCCGCTCGCCGGATTTCTTGATGGTCATGATCGGCTTGCGTAGCGGACTCTCCTCGGGCAGCTCCATCAGCAGCAGTTCCGGATAGCTGACAATCCCGCTCAGGATATTATTGAGATCGTGGGCAACACCTCCGGCAAGGGTTCCGATGGCCTCCATCTTCTGGGCCCTTAGCAGCTGATTTTCCAGCTTATCCTTTTCCATTTCGGCCTGTTTCTGGGCGGTCACATCAATCCCGACACACAGGATTTCGGCAATCTCGCCGCGGTTGTCGACAATCGGCCGGTTTGTCCAGGCAACCCAGACTCTACGACCGTCGCTGGTTACATTCTCACTTTGGATGCTCTCGTATTTTGAGGGATTTCTAACAGCGTTGGTCATCATCAAATTGAAACGGTTGTCACCCGAATCACTGTCCGGCACAATTGTCCCGACCACATGCCGTCCCAGCACATCATTTTCGCTGAAACTGAAAAACTGCTGGGCAAATTCATTGAAAAATGTGATCCGACCCCGGGGATCGATCCTGAGGATGATGCTGTTGGCATTCTCAACCAGTTCGCGATATTTTTCCTCGCTGTCCTGCAGTTTCTGGTAGGATCTGGCATTCTTGATACTGATCGCAATCTGCTGGCCAATCCCCAGCAACAGGCTCATATCACTGTGGGAGACCTGCCGCTCCTTGGCACGATTCCCCACCGCCAGAATACCCAGGGTTTCATCTTTGAAGATTATGGGCACACAGATGAAAGAATTGACTTCCATCATGCGGGGCAGATCAAATCCGTCATGAAAGACCCCAACGCCGTTCTCGCTCAAATCATTGATCAGGTAGGGCACATTGTGGTCAAAAACGTCCCTGAAGGCCCCCTGCCTGACCTCACTGAGGCTTACCGGACTGGACTGCAGCAATTCGACCGCCTCATCCGAGAATCCGCTGCCGGCGGTATACTCCAGAACACCTTTCTGCTTATCCACAAGCAGCACCACGGTTTTTTCAAATTCAAGCCGGCGTTTGAGGATATCGGCCACAAAATCAAGCAGCCTGTCAATCTCCAGGATCATCGAGATTGCCTGACCGACTTCCTTGACCAGCAGGGAATCATTGTAGCGGGTATTGATCTCCTTCAGCAGCAACTCCGCCGTATTACTCTGGGCCTCGATATTGCTGCTGAGTTCCATCTTCTCCAGGCGTTCGGAATAAATGGAAAGGGCTGCCATGGCAGCAAAGGCGGCCGTGATCAGCGGCCACAGATAGTTGCCGGGAAAAAGCACGGCCATGAACACCAGTACCAGAAAACTTAATAACGTAAAATAATTACGCATCCGCCCCCAGGTCAAAGAGGGCGATTCTTCCCAGGTGATCACATAGCGGCAGTGTTCGTCACCATTATGGATGCATTCGGGATGTTCGATGTGGGCAAACTTCCCGGTAAAGGGTTCCGGCAGGGCCTCCAGCATGCCGATGCGATTTTCGCATTGATAGGGTTTTTCCCTGACATTTTCAGCGGGCCGCGCAATGATCTCCACCTTATTGGAACGGATTTTATTGGTCGAAAGCACCCCGCCGCGGGTAAGATTGTTGGCAATCTTCTCGATCAGCGAATAGGCCGTTACCGGGGCAACAAAGCCCGTGATATACTGCCGGATAAGCCCATAGGCCGTTGAACGGGTGGCATAGCGTCCCGATTCCCGGGCCACATCAGGATTACCGGTTGCCTTGGCTGCAATCTCATAAAACCGGTCAGACTGTTCCTGGCTGAACCAGTATCCGTCGTCATCGATCTCATAGTTTTCAATTCCGGCATATTCAAGCAGTGACTCGATACTGACACCGGGATGATAATTTTTGATATAATCAATATAAGATTTTATAATTCTTATATTGTAGAGCGGCGTTTCATCTATATCTATTTTGCGTTCTTTCGCCATCCGACCTTTCCTAGAAAATGCCTGGCAACTATTCGCCCGGCCCTGAGTCTGGCCCGCTGCTTGGTGTATTCAATAAACTCATCACCAAATTTCGAGTTCAAAATCCACAGATTATAATATCTGTCGATCTGCAGCCCTTTTGACTCCAGATACTCCGAAGGATAAATCATCACGGGGATTCTGTCTACACCATATACCCGCCCCAATCGACTGACCGCAGCCCGGAGCAGCTCACATGAAAGCCGCTCCTGATCGATCACGATCACCTTCATGCTGTTGAGAAACTCCGAAAGATTCACTCCGAAATCTGACTGGTCAACTATCGCCAGCGCCACAAGATGTCCATCGCGTTTTATCGAATAATGGCGGCTCTGGCGGGTGAGCCCGTAACGTCCGTAAAGGTCAGCCAGGGGTTCCTCCCCGGGAAGATCATTGATGATGTTGAGGGCATCGAAAAACAGTCCGCCCGAAGCCCGTCGGTAGAAATCGCAGGCTGTCCGGAGATCTTCATCTGTCGATTCACTTATCTCACAGTCGGCGGCCGGTTCGACACCACTGTCCAGATCAAAGGAATTATAGGCAAACAGATCAACTGAGCAGGCATCACCGTTGTTTACAAACTTGTGAAAATCTCCGAAGAAGTAGTCTGTAAAGGCATTGGTCGGCCGATAATAGAACATCATATAGTCCATCTTGACCGACGGCAGCCGGTAGAGACCGTCAATAAAATTAAAGCCCTGATCAAGGACGCGCAGGCCGACCCGCTTGCCGTTCATGGGACGCGCCGCCAGGTGATGAATCATCCACAACCGGGGATAGCCGCGCACCATTGAGATATGACCGTAGATCCTGCCGTTATTCTGATAGGTATAATGCACAAACACTTCGCGGCAGTCATGCTCAAGGTACAGGTTCTGATACAGTTTTTTAAAGTCGTTGCGGTAGTCGCTGATAATTTCATATTTCTCCGGATAGATGAAGCCGGAGTCAAAGAAAAATTCCCACAGCGCATCCATGTCGATCATGTCATTCATGTTGCCGTATCTGTCATCAGCGGTGCTGAGCACATCAAACAAGCGGCTGTATGAATGCACGTCCATGTCGGTAATGGTCAGGCCATAGCGCATCATACCGTTTTTCTTGGTTTCCGCATACAATACCTGGGTCGAACAGCTTACCCGCAGCCGGCTGGCAAAGATGATCTCAAGTTCAGGGATCACCATCCCGGGGAACAGACAGGCATCCTCGGCTTTTTCATAAAACGCAAAGCCGGATGTGGCGATATCAGCCAGATCACATTTAACGGTTTTACCGGTAAAGGGATGTTCAAAGACAATTCTAGGGGCCGGCTTAAGTTTAAGGCGCGGATTGCGATTTTTCCGTTTACGCTTGAAGGCCCGCTCAATTCGCCGGTAGCTTTCGACGGCATTTATCGGGTGGACTACAATAGCCTTGGATCCTTCGCTGGAGACGCTCCGGACATACATACACTCCCCTGCGAAAATCATATGCTCATCGCTCGTGAGCTTGATTCTGATGGGGAGATCTTTCTGCAGACAAGTCAAGGTTGCATGCCGATCCATGTCCAGCCTGATCCGCATGCCGCTGGGGCTGAAATCTTCCAGCACTCCGTGGCCATTGAAATCGGCGTGCCAGATTTCAGCCATCACATTTTCACTGTGATAACGCCGGTTCTGACGTTTTCCGAAGACGAAGGCCTCACTGGAAAGCATGACAGCAAACATTTTCTGCGTCTGCCGTTCGGTTTCAACCGGGGCAAAAACCATGGTCTTGCCGTCATCGATGATCAGGCCGACGGCCTTGTATCTTCCGGAAAGATCAAGATTGTCATCCCTGAGCGCAATCTCACAACGCCCCTGAATGAAAGGCCCCGGCAACACCTTTTCCACAAATTCCTCACCGGAATCGACATCGATGATGTGAGCCTCAACCTCACCTTCAACAAAATGGACATGATTTATCCGGTTGATCACCGACCTGCGCGAAACCGCCGTTTTCCTGCCCGCATCAACCCTGTCCTGCAAGAAGTGAGGAACCTTCAGATCTCCGAGTTCATTTTGCAGTTTATCTTTTCTCATAGTCGCACAAAATCATCTACTGCCCAATATAACAATGCATTGAATACCTACCCCCCATAGCGAAAACCAAAATCCCGACCGCCAACTGACATCAGCAAGGTTTTTTGCCTTTACAGATCATCATCGGCGTATAGGTGAACCTGCGCGGGTCACGGAAGAACGCCTTGAAATCATCCACAAATTTCGCATAACCACCGTCATATTTCTCAAAAAGCTCCGGGGCCTTGTGCGAGGCCATCTCCACTTTTTTGAGCCAGTTGAAATCATCCTGGGAAGCCAGCTGACCATATATCAGATGATGGGCCACCAGATGCATCTGAATATCACGGTACCCGCAGTCAAACATGTATGCGTAAAGTTTTCTCCCCAGGAAAGCGTCAAAATTATAATTATCTTCCATATAGTTTACGAGGGCCTTGACAATATCATCCATCCCGTCCGGAAGCGGATAATGATTGAGACAGTTATAATCCAGATCCAGAATACAGAGACAGCCGTCTTCTGCGAGACAGCCGGCCAGGGATTTGATTATCGCAGGGGCCTCTTTTCTGAAATATTCCAGAACAAATTTTATCCAGACAAAATCAAAGTTTCCCAGATCTTCCAGCGACTTTGTAAAATCCTTGACCACAAAATCAATCCCGGGGCGGCCGCCGAAATGCTCCCGGGCATAGGCGATTCTTTCCTCGGAAAAATCGACTCCGACAATCTCGCCACCCGGTTGGATCAAATCATATAGAATCGAGGTTGTCCGTCCGGACCCGCACCCAACATCAAGGACCCGGGCACCCGGTCCGATACCCAGCCAGGCAGCCTGTTCCCGCACTGCCTTTTCGTCAGTTTTAATGTCAAGGCGTACCGCTTCATCATTATTCTCCATCAGATATTCGCTTGCCACTGTCATTCCACCTCCATTGAAAGATTATCAGCTTTGATCAGGGATTCGCATTAACACCGTGAAATTATAACACACAGTGAGCAGACTGTACACAAATAACCCACGCTTTCGAGTACAATCAGCTGTCCAGAACTTTTCTGATGGCATGACCGAACTCATCCTTGGCAATCGGTTTCATGACATAGTCACGGATACCGACCGCCTTTACGCTTTCATCAGAGACAGCGCTGCTGAATCCGGTGCACAGGATAATCGGAATGCCTGGCCTGACCATGAGCACCTTACGGGAGAATTCCATTCCAGTAAGATCGGGCATGGTCTGGTCCGTTATTATCAAGTCATACATCTCCGGCTGCATCGAAAACACATCCAGGGCATCAAGACTGCTGGTAAAGGCGCTCACCTTGTATCCGAGCCTTTCCAGCAGCTGTTTTTCCATATGGACGATGAACTCCTCATCATCGACCACCATGATGTGCTCGTCGCCTCCGGGGATGTCTTCATATTTGACTCTGGGGAGTTCCTGGGCTTCAGCATCTATGCGCGGCAGAAAAACCCTGAAAGTTGAACCCACCTCCGGAACACTCTCAACAGTGACATGTCCGCCGCCGTTCTTGACGATTCCATGCACCACGGCCAACCCCATTCCCGAACCGTCTCCCGGACCTTTGGTGGTAAAATAAGGGTCAAAGATTTTCTCAAGCAAATCAGCGTCAATACCGTCTCCGGTATCATTGACTGTAAGGCAGGCATACAGTCCCGGCTCAATATTTCCGGAACCGTCATCGGCCTGATCTACATAGATTTCGTCAAGTCTGACCGTCATGACCCCCCCATCATGCTTCATGGCATAAGACGCGTTGGTACACAGGTTCATCATAACCTGATGAATATGAGTCGGATCGGCCAGCACCGCCCCGCATTTTTCATCAATCTCACAGTCGATCCTGATGGTCGAAGGCAGGGACGCCCGCAGAAGTTTGAGGACTTCCTTGACAACCGGCTGGATACGCAAAGGCCTTTTTTCCTGTTCCGACTGCCGGCTGAAAACCAGGATCTGTTCGACCAGCTCCTTGGCCCGGCAGGCCGCCCGTCTGATTTCCTCAAGGTTGGCCTTGATAATGCTGCCGTCCGGGACATCATCCATGGACATCTCGGCATAGCCAATTATCGGAAACAGAATATTGTTGAAATCATGCGCAATGCCGCCGGCCAAAGTTCCAATGGCCTCCATCTTCTGCGACTGACGCAACTGGGCCTCCAGCCTTTTCTGCTCGGTAATATCAGTGCCCACGCACAGAACTTCCGCCACATTACCGTCCTCATCGCGGATAGCCTTATTGGTCCATGAAATCCAGACCCGCTCTCCATTTTTCAGGACGGTCTCCGCCTGAACCTGAGAATAGTTCTCGGGGCTGCTTTCGATATTCTGGAAAAGCCCCCTGAAAATCCTCGCCGAAGAGGAATCCTCAGCCATAATCTTACCGATCACCGGCGAGCCCACAACCTCTTCCGGCCTATAATCAAAAAACCGTTGTGCAAATTCATTGAAAAAGGAGATCCGGCCATCAATATCGATTCGCATCAGAATACTGTTGGCATTTTCAACCAGTTCCCGGTACTTGGCCTCACTCTCCTGCAGTCTTTTGAAAAAACGGGCATTATTGATACTAATACCGATCTGCTGAGCTATGCCGGTCAAAAGACTCACCTCACTCTGACTCAGAACATCCTTGGACTTCATATTGTCGACTGAAAGGATGCCCAGCGATTCCCCCTTGAAGACAATCGGGACACAGACCAGCGAACGCACGTCGACAAAGCGTGCCAGATCCTGCGAGCGTGGTGACATATCCCCAATCACTTCATTGATATCATTGACCAGACAGGGCTTCTGGTCTCTAAACGCCTGCACAAACGGGCCCTTCGAGTTTTTCTTATCCAAGGTGAACCGGGTGCGCCGCAGAAGCTGTTCCTCCTTTTGCGCATAACCGTAACCGCTCATGCAAATCAGCCGGGTCTGATTCTCATTGGCCAGCAGAACCAATCCCCGGTCATAGTTCGAACGCTGCCGCAGAATCTGCATCACATAATCAATCAGCTCATCAATATCCAGCACCATGGAAATCGCCTGACCGATCTCCTGGATCAGCAGGGCATCATTGTAACGGACATTGATTTCATGCAGCAGCATCTCAGCCGCATTGCCCTGATTCACCGCATTGCGCGCCAATTCTTTCTTGGCAGTGTATTCGGCATAAAAGGCCAGAATAAATATTGCGGCAAAACAACCGGGAATAACGTGCAGCAACGATTGCGGGGCCGTGAGGGCTGCCGCCAGACAGACAATGATCGACAGAAATGCCGCAATATTGCGCATTTTTTTCCAGAAAAAGAACCGCGGTTCATCCCAACTGATGACATACCTGCAGCAGGTGCCGCCTTTGTGGATACACTCCGGATGCTCCACCTGGGCATATTTCCCGGTAAAAGGTTTGGGGATGGCCTCCAGCACCCCCAGCCGGTTTTCGCATTGATAGGGCTTTTCATTCACTCCCGCAATAGGTCGCGACACAATCTCCACCTTGTTGCGCCCCATCCTATGGTGTTCCATTGTGGCCCCGCGGGTAAGCTTGGCCGATATCTTGGAACACAGATCATAGGCAACCGCAGGCGTGATAAAACCGTAAACATACTGCCTGAAGGTATCATAGGAAGAAGACGTGGCCTCCATCCGTCCGGCTTCACGGGCAATCCCGGGATTACCTGTTTTCTGTACCACGGCCTCAAAAAACCTGTCGGCCTGCTCCTGGGTAAACCAGTACCCCAGGTCCTCCATCTCGTACCGGGTCAACCCGGCATGGTCCAGAATGGCATTGACGTCAGCCTCGGGATAATATTTTTCAATATATTCCACATATGATCGTATGATCCGAATATTGTACAGATGAGGTGTTCCCACTGCCCTCCCCTTCCAAACATTCAACTGTCTGATATCTCTATCTATAATAACATATATCCACCCGGACACCAGCATTTCGTACAACAATCACCAATTCGGCCATCAAAATAGTGCCGGAGATCCTCCATTCAGACACCTCCGGCACTATTTCAAGATAGGTACACAATTTATTTGGATTTATTGGCAATCACTCTCAGTCCCTGATAAAACTGCTCCCCATGCTCCGAATTTATCACCAGCAGCCGATAATCCTTCTCCACCTCAACACCGTTCTTTGCCGTATAGTCATTGGGATAAATCAGAACCGGCACCTTGGATTTGCGGTAAACCCGCCCGGCATCCCTGATGGCCGACTCCAGGATTTTCCAGGGGACCTTTTCATCGATCACCACTGCTTTTATGCAATTCAGCAGTTCCGACATATTGACACCCATGTCGGATTGATCCACAATCAGGACTGCCTTGAGTTCGTCCTGCCTTTTCAAAGAATATACATTCTTCTTACGCATCAAGCCCAAAGCCGCATATTCATCCCTGACAGCCCGATCATCGGACCTGCCCGCCTGCAGATTGAAGGCCTTGAGCATCAGTCCGCCCGACCTTGCAGCATAGACTTTCTCAAGTTCAGCCAGGTCCTGGGCGGAACTGTCTTCCAGATACCAGCCTTCGGGCAAGATCTCCTTGGTGCCCGTCGAGTATGAATACAGATAGCTGAAGGTGTCGATCGATGTTGCAGCCGGATTATTCACATACTGATTCGCTCCCCCGAAAAAATATTCAGGAAAGGCATTGTTGGGCCTGAAATAGAACATGAAATAATCCATACCCGCTGAGGGATACCTGAAAATCGCCTCCATGTAGTTCATGATCTGTTCCAGCACCTTGAGCCCGGTCTTGCGCCCATACATGGAAACTGCGGCCAGGTGATGAATCAGCCAGACTTTTTCATAGGCCTTTACCAGAGAGATATGGCCATAGATATTGTTGTTGTTCTGATAGGTGATGCTGGCCAGGATATTCCTGCCATCCCGGTACAGGGTCTGATAAATGTTCCGGAGTCTTGCTGAATGCACACTGAGCTGTTTATATTTGGCCGGATAGATGAATCCGGACTCGAAAAAGAAATTCCAGAGGGCATCCATATCAATATCCCCCAGAATATTCACATTGGGATCATAGGCCCGGCTCATAACTGCCATCAGCCGGTTAAAATTCTGCAGGTCCATATCCAGAAAACAAAAACCGAAACGGACCTTATCAGGGTCCTGCTCGCGGCTGTAGACCACCTGGAAGCTGCACTCGATCTCCATTCCGTCGTAGAATCTGATTCGACCCTTGGGAATTATCATCCCCGCGAGAAACACCGCCTCTTCCTTGCGCCCCATGACGGAAAAACCGGTAGGAGAGATATCGAAGATATTGAAAGAGGCTTGCACTGCACACAGCGGATGATCAAAAATCACCTGGGGCGCCGGCAAAAGTCTGAAGCGGGTATTCCTGAACTCATTTTTGGGATACAAACTGCAAAGTTCAGCACTCGGGGCAATAACCATCTCTTTTGATGAAACGCGTACACAACGACACTCGCCTGAAAAATATACCTGATCAGCATTCCCCAGTTCCGCCCTCAGCAGGGCATCCCGGTCAAACCACCGCAGAAAAGATGCGGCCGACTTTGATTTCAGCCGGATACGCAGCCCCCCTCCGCTCACATCCTCCAGATATCCGCAGACAGCAAGGTTCCCCTGTCGCAACTTTGCATAGACCCCCCGGCTTGGAAACCTGCCGGCGCTCCGCTCACCGCAGACATAGCCGTCCCCGCCGACCGTCACCGAAAGGCCCCTGCTCTTGGTACGTTTTGCCTTGGCAGGCGCCACTAAAATGGAACGCCCCTCCTCAATAAGGATATCCTGCAAACTAAATCCGCCCAGATCATCTAAAGCATATTCGGGAATGACGGAAAATCTGTTCTCACCCAGCTGATCATTGATATGACCGGTCATAATATAATGGCCATCATCCTTGATCGAACGCAGATGCAGCTTTATCTTTTTCTCTGTGAAATGGGCATGGTTAAGCTTATTGATCAGAACCCTGTTTTTTACGTCCCGCTTTTCCAGTTCATCAAATGCCGCATAATTGAATGGAGCCGGATTTACGGGTACCCTTGCCTGTGATAATGCCTTTGCCATTCTTCACCTCCAAAATTTGATGGTTAAACCGGCAAACGTGTAGCGCAATTTCACATCAGATTGAGAATCTGCTCTTAGCCGAGTCGAGAGCTGCAAAAATTGGATGATTTAAAATCCACAGCCTGTGCCTTCCGCTGTCTAGCTGGTTGTTTTCCCTCTTCAAATCTGGACACAAAAGCCGGTTACTTAATTAAATAATAAGCCGTGAAGGAAAGGGGGCAAGATATGCCCTGATTTTAGGTTGGTACGTTGAAACAGACTCAGAATTTCCTGTCTAATCCGAATTGAGCTTTTTGCGGGCCCGCTGATTCCGCTTCTTTTTCCGTTTACGGATCTTTGCGATCTCGCGCATCCGGGGACTGTCATCGCCCAGCAGATGATCTTCAATCTTCTCAACCAGCATGCGTCTGGCAAAAAAACGGTTCATGGCCTGCGATCGTTCCTGCTGGCATTTGACTTCAATTCCCGTCGGAACATGTCTGAGCCACACACAGCTGGAAGTCTTGTTCAGTTTCTGGCCGCCGCGCCCCTGACACCTGACAAACTTCTCGTCAAGATCCTCTTCCTTTATGTCCAGGGACTGCATCTTGGCTTCCAGGGCCTTCAGCTTGTCGGGGCTGATCATATGGATCACACGATTACCAGCAGGTAATAAAGGGTGAATATTATGTAGGCCGCCGCAATAGCCATGATTCCCAGCCATTTCCGGCTGACAGCCCAGGGGCCCAGCAGCACCCTGCCGCAATCGGGACAGACCCGGAACCATCGGGACGCCACATATGCCCCGCAGCCCGGACAGTGCGCCGTCTTCTTTTTTTCGATCCGTTCCCTTTCAGCTACATTCTGTTTAAGGGAATTGTGACCAGTAAAGCGGGACCCGCACCGCGGACAGCGGATCTCGGTCGACTGGAAATCATCCCAGACTATTTTTTTGCCACATTTACTGCAGGTTACCACCAACATATCAAAGCCCCCACCTGCCACCTTCCAGCGGCACTATCTTCCCTGAAAGTCTGCAGTCCCGGCCACATACATCAAGCCTCAAATCATGATCATCGTTTTCCAGTTTCACCTGCCAGCCACCCTGTGAGCTGCTCAGCCGCACTGGATACCCTGACGCAGACAGCTGCACCCGCCCCCAGGAATACCGGATTGCATCACAGCATCTGATCCCCCCGGCAGGCAAGCAGCCCGACAGCAGGCCCGGCAGCCCCTTCAGCGGAACAGCAACTCCGCCGGCCGCCCGCCCCCAGGTGTCGTACACAACCAGTTCGCCGTCGGCAAAATTAGCCGTCCCCTGGGCTATACCAAAGGGCCCATAGATCTGAGCCACCATATGATCCGCATCAATTACAACCAGAGCCCCGGCGGCATTAATCTCCCGGTCCCCGCAATGGCCCTGCAGAACAAATTCGGCCCGGAACGGATATGCCACGGTGTCAACCGGTATCCAGTGGGCACAGCCGGCCACCCCCAAACACATCATCGCAATCAGCACTTTTAATCTTTTCATTATCAAATCCTTACCCGGATGTTCGGCGAATCGCAAGCCTGTGTCATTGACAAGGGCAGTGGCGGATTTAACCTTAGAGTATGATAAACAGGATCCTCATTCCAACCGATTTCAGCTCGTCAGCCAAGTATGCCTTTCTGTATGCCATCGAATTCAACAAAAAATTTAATGCCCGTCTACAGCTCCTGCATGTAATGCAGGATTTCACGGATTTCTCCGAATTCAACCTCAGTCCCAGTATTCTGCCCCAACTCTACGCCGAATTTGAGGAAAATGCCACCGAGCGCATGGAAGAACTGGTGGCAAATTTTATTCCCCAAGATATAATCTGCGACACCTATATCCTGCATGGCATCCCCTTCTATGAGATAGTCAAGTTTGCTCAGGATGAAAAAAGTGACCTGATCATCATTGGCAGCCATGGCCGCACCGGGCTGCAGCATATGATCTTCGGTTCAACAGCTGAAAAAGTCGTCAAAAAAGCGGCCTGCCCGGTATTGGTCATCAAACACCCGGAACATCTCAACACCTAGGCTACTGGATGGCATTGATGGGCCCCTCGATGCCGCCCTCGATAAACTGCCTGACAAGCGGGTCCTTCGTATTTATGAAATCATGCGGTGTCCCCTGCATGATTATGCGGCCCTCATAGATCATGGCAATATAATCGGCAATGTCAAAGGCACCTTTTATGTCATGGCTGATCACCAGGGCAGTGGCCCCGATATGCTCCTGGACATCATGGATCAGGGCATTGATGGCATTGCTCATGATGGGGTCGAGTCCGGTTGTCGGCTCATCAAAAAAGAGGAAATCCGGTCGCAACGCCAGGGCCCTGGCAATCCCGACCCGTTTGCGCATGCCGCCCGAGATCTGTGACGGCAGCTTGTCCTCGATCCCTGCCAGGCCAACTTCCCGCAGCAGCTCCCCCACCCTGACGGCGATTTCGTCGTCCGCCATATCGGTATGGACCTTGAAGGGAAAGGCCACATTATCGCCAACGGTCATGGAGTCGAACAGGGCTGCATCCTGAAAGCAGACTCCGAAATTCTGGCGGACGGCATTCATCTGGTATTCCCCCATTCCGCAGATATCCTGACCATTGATACGGATCATGCCGGAATCGGGTTTTATCAGACCGAGAATATTCTTGAGCAGCACGCTCTTGCCGGTACCGCTGGGCCCCAGGATTACGGTTATCTTGCCGGCCGGCACGTCCAGGTCCACCCCGCCAAGCACCTGCATCCCCTTAAAGGTTTTATGTAGTGAACGGATTTCTATCATTTTTTCTTCCAGACAGTTTCATACAGATCCAGCCTGCGATGCCGCAGCAGGGGAAATCTTTCTCTGATCTCCATTATCCTTGCGAAATCAAGTTCCACAGTCCGGACACACTCGGATTGCCCGCAGTCAGCCTGCACTTCACCCCAGGGATCGGCCACAATTGAATGGCCCCAGGGAATATAATTAAGCTCATCATTGTAGGCCGGCTGAATTCCGGCCACAAACCCCTGCAGTTCCAGGGCCCGCATCCTGATGAGCATTTCCCAGTGGGCCTTGCCGGTTGCCAGGGAAAAGGCCGCCGGAACAATCAGGACCTTGACATCCCGATCAGCCAGAAACTGGGTCAGCTGCACAAACCTGATATCGTAGCACACTATAACCGCGGCTTTGCCCCACGGGGTATCAAAGACTTCAAGCCGATCACCCGCGGCCAGCATCGCCGACTCCTTGACTGCCGGACCAGCGGGTGGTGAACAGTCAAAGAGATGGACCTTGTCATGGTGGCAAATTTCCCGGCCGTCGGGACCGAAAACAACACTGCGGTTAAAGGGCAACGAAGACCCGGCATCAAAGGGCACACTGCCGGCCACTATATAGATTTCCCGCCGGCCGGCAATCTCCGAAACCCTTTCCAGGGCCGGCCTTACATGCTTGCGGGCATCCGCAATGGCCTCCGGTTCATACGGCGCCAGAAACATTTCCGGCAGAGCCACCATCCGGGCGCCCATATCAGCCGCTTCATTGAGCATGCGCTCGGCCTTTTTGAGATTTGCCGCGATATCATATGATTGCTTGAGCTGACACACTCCCAGGATAAGATTATCCATCCGTTTACCCCTAAGCCATAAAGCCGATCAGCGACAAAGCCAGGCTTTTGGCATTGCCCTCGGAGGGCAGCCACATACTAACGTTTGTCTGTTCCGACTTGCGTTCGGTCATCCAGGAGCGCAGCTCACTGGTGGCAATCTTTTCGCAGAACAGTTCGTTCCAGGATGAAAGCGCCAGGACATCCACCTCTTCAACCACGGCTGCCGTGCCGGGGCGTTCCATATTGCCCACAATTATTATCTGTTTGAAAAATCGCGGTTTGATCAGAAAAGACCGGTCAAGCAAGCCCTCATTGGCGCTCGGGATCAGGGATCGCATCTGGGTCATCAGCGACTGCACATCCGAGAGCGTCACATCGGAGGCGTTCGGGATCATGTGAAAGGCGGTCGAGGGTGAATAGCGCCGGTTATAGACCAGCCAGGCGGCAATGGAGACAATCCGCGGCGCCGATCGTATATAGGAAGCCTGCCCGCGTTCCGGCGATGTCTCCGAGACATGCCACTGCTGAGCGTCACAGGAAAAATACAGCTCATTATAGGCCGGCTCGTCCTTCATCACCTTTTTCTCACTCGGGATTTTATTATTCTTTTTGACATAGACCGCTTCAACCCTGCGGCGCAGAACTTCCATCTCCACATCCTGCTCGGCCGAGGCATTGATCAGCGAAGCCTTTGACCGGCGGATCAACTGCACGGTTGTGCGCATCAGGTAGTCATGGATTTCATCACCCAGCTGACGATAACGTGCAACACTCCAGTCATTGAAAGTATTCAGATCCTTGATCTCACGCATTGACCATCCCCAGGACCTGACAACCGACACCATGATGGAGGCCTTGTCATTCTTGCTTATCTTGATCAGGTCGCTGGTCTTTATATTGGGGGCAACCTTCAGATAGAAACATTTGCGCAGCAGTTCGACCACCTTATGATTGTTCTGGCTCTCATAGTAGCTGTCGATACCGCGGAAAAACTCTATGTAGGGATCGACGATATCCTTCTTGCGGGCATTGAAGACCAGCTCTTTCAGCCGGTCGCACAGCAGTACCCGTTCTTCATTCACATCGAGATAGGTTGCCATGAGGGCCATCTTCAGCATGGACTTCAAGGGATCATCCAGGGCCTTGTGCATCTGCCATAAAGCCGTTCCCAGAAATTCCTGTTCGGGAACGGAGACGATATTCCCGAGATCGATGAAATCATCCAGCGCCAGGCCGTCAACCCGGTGCATGACTTCAAAGGCCAGTTCATAGGCCTGAGGTCCCAATCCGGGCGGGATAATCCACCACAGCGGAATCCGGCCCTCAATCAGGGTCATGGTGCGGTAGAATTCCTCTTTCAGGACAAACTTCAGCGCCGATCCGGCACCTTCCTGTGACACCACACCAAAGTTATTTGTCAGAATATCCTGCACATCCATGAGGAAAAAATGGAGTTCCACCAGAAACTGGGTGGCCATCCATTTTTCAAGACGTTTAAGTTTGGTTTGCAGCAGGGCTATACGGGCCTTGCCGATTGCATCCCGGTCCACCACGACCCAGATATCATAATCGGATTTGCGGGTCTGCCCCACACTGCCGACCGAACCGATGGTAAAGATCCCTTCGATCTCCCGGTGCCGCGGGATATAATTCTGCATATCGGAGGTGCCCACCCGGCCCGAAACCTGGGATTCCAGAATTTCACGCACATCTGAAGGCCACTCCATGGTCTTGACCCCGCAGGGGCAACTTTTATCAGCCACATAACCCGGCAGATCGGGATGATTGATATGGATGCACAGCGGCAACAGCTTTATGACCGCCCGTCCGCCCAGAGGGTCGTTTTCCAGCATTATGGATTTCTTGTAGCGGTTATAATGCGTAAACGCCCTCAATCCTTTGGGAAGCTGACTTCTGAGTTCCTCTCTCACCTTTACTTCACCTGCCGGCGGACTTCTTTCTTCTGTATTGGATCAGAGCCACCCCGGCAACAATCATCATGCTGCACAAAATCTGGCCCATGGACAGCGTCCCCCAGACAAATCCCAGCTGGGGGTCCGGCTCCCTGAAAAATTCAACCACAAACCTGAAAACACCATACAGGACCATGAAGGCACCGAAAATCGTACCATAGGGTCTATCTTTCCTGATGATCAGGCCCAAAATCATAAAGGTCAGGGCCCCCTCCAAGAAACTTTCGTACAGCTGGGATGGATGCCGCGGATAAGGCCCTCCGCCAGGGAAAACCATGCCCCATGGTACATCCGTGACCCGCCCGAAAAGCTCTCCGTTGATAAAATTGCCGATCCGGCCGAAGAACAGCCCCGGGGCGGCACCGAAGGCGCCCATATCGGCGATCATCCAGAACGACTTATTGCGCCGGCGGGCAAAAAGCCAGACCGCCAGAACAAACCCGATCATGGCTCCATGGAAGGACATTCCGCCGTGCCAGACGGCAAAGATCTGAAGCGGATGCTGCAGATAATAGGCCAGATTATAGATCAGACAATAACCGAGACGCCCACCCAGAATGATACCGATGATGCTGTAAAACAGACAGTCCTCGATATCGATTCGGCTCATATCATAGTGATCGCGTTTGCTCAGATGCAGGCAGATCAGATATCCGATCAGAAACCCGACTATATACATTATTCCATACCAACGGATTTGAAACGGCCCCAGGTGCAGCAGCACAGGATCAATATCAGGATATCTCATAGCATATCTTGCTCTCATACAGTTTGCCTTAAGTCAAGTACTGAGGTCTATCGAACTATCCGAAAACATTTCGAAAACACGCTATCCGCCTGTGTGCAAGAACGTACCAGTCTTGACTTAATTACGGTAAATTGGTATTGTTTTCAGATTATTTAAGGGGAAATCATAAGATATGTTCAAAGTTGGAGAGATTGTTGTTTACCCGGCACACGGAGTTGCCGAGGTTGATTCCATTGAAGAGAAAGAAATTTCGGGCACCAAGATACCTTTCTTCATCCTGAAGGTTCTCGATACCCAGATGACGGTCATGGTTCCGGTATCCAATGCCGGCAATGTGGGTATCCGCCCGTTGCTTGACGGAAAAGGCATCCAGAAAGTTATTGACATTCTGTCTCAAAAAGATGTCCCCATTGACAACCAGACCTGGAATAGGCGTTATCGCGAATACATGGAAAAGATCAAGAGCGGGTCAGCCTTCGAAATTGCCGAAGTCCTGCGGGACCTAAACATCCTGAAGCGCGGCAAAGAGCTTTCTTTCGGCGAGCGAAAAATGTTTGACACCGCCAAAAACCTGTTGATCAGCGAGATATCGATCTCTAAAAAAATTGACAAGGCCGAGGTGGAAAAGATGATTCTTGACGCCACCGGCTGCAGCGAGAACGAATAAAACAGCGGGATTATAACTCTATGAACTGGCTGCTGCGTATTCTTGTGGTACTGGTGGTGGCATCAAGCGCCTACCATTATGTCATCACCAATTCGGAAAAAGGCATCAACACCTACATGATTCCCGGGGCCGCCCTGCTGTTCCTGATTGTCATCTTTATCGAGGAAAGACGCGGTTTTCAGCTGCATCCCTTTGCCTATCTGGGCGGATTCCTGGGGGCCCTGGCCGGACTTGTGATCGGAATCCTGCTGGGCCAGATGCCGATCAATTTCATCACCGACCAGAACATCTTCTCGATCCTGCTGGTCCTGCTGGCCTATCTGGGCTATACCGTAGGAACCCGCAAGGCCCTGGAATATACCGAAAACCTGCTGCCGACAGCGCAGAAAGGCCCCACCGGACGGCAAAAGGTCCTGGATACCAGCGTGATCATTGACGGCCGCATTTATGACATTTGCAATGCCGATTTCATTGAAGGCACCCTGATCGCCCCCCAGTTTGTACTGAACGAGCTGCAGCATATCGCGGATTCCACTGATCCGCTGAAAAAGGCCCGCGGCCGCCGGGGGCTGGACATCTTAAAAAGGCTCCAGAAGAGCCCGCACGTCAAGATTGAGATAACCGATGCGGACTTTCCCAAAATCCTCGAGGTCGATGCCAAAATCATCGCCCTGGCCAAGGATATCGATGCCGACATCCTCACCAATGACTACAACCTCAACAAGGTCGCGCAGATTCAGGGCATCAATGTCCTGAACATCAACCAGCTGGCCGACGCGGTCAAACCGGTGGTCCTGCCGGGCGAAACAATGAACCTCGTTATTGCCAAACAGGGCAAGGAAAAAGGCCAGGGAGTGGCCTATCTGGACGACGGCACCATGGTCGTGGTCGAGCACAGCGACCACCTGTTGACCCAGGCCATTGACGTCACGGTGACATCCATCCTGCAGACCTCGGCCGGCCGCATGATCTTTGCTGCCCCCAAGAACGGTTCCAATGGTGATTGATGCGATCATAACCGCCGGCGGCAGCGGCCGGCGCTTCGGCGGCAAAAAACAGTTCTCCACCTTGAACAAGATACCGGTACTGCGGCTTACGGCCGACATTTTCGCCACCCATCCCCGGATTGAAACTGTCATAGTGACGGTTCCGGCCGGAGACGAACCTGCAGTTGATGAGATCATGCAGGGACTTGACCGGCCATACCGGATCGTTACCGGCGGAGCAACCCGTCAGCTGTCGGTCTTTAACGGTATCAAGGCCTCAACTGCCGAGTGCGTCCTGATCCATGACGGCGTGCGGCCGCTGGTCACCCACAAGCTGATCAGCCGGGTCATTGACGGCCTGAATGACAGCGCAGCCTGCATCCCGGGAATAAAACTCTCGGATACTATCAAGGAAGCCCATGACGGGTTTGTCTCCCGGACGGTCCCGCGCGAAGACCTCTACAGCATCCAGACCCCCCAGGGCTTCAGGCGCACCACGATCATAGAG
This sequence comes from uncultured Bacteriovoracaceae bacterium, assembly GCA_964456565.1. GTDB lineage: Bacteria > Desulfobacterota > Desulfomonilia > UBA1062 > UBA1062 > CAYWBU01. The sequence goes on from CAYWBU010000005.1 coordinate 31,856, forward strand.
GCCCATCAGCAGGCCGGCCGCGATCAATATTCGGGCGCCACCGATGACAGCGCCCTGATCGAAAAATATGGCGGAAAAGTCAGACTTGTGGCCGGCGAGCCCGACAATATCAAAATCACCCTGCCGGAAGATATCCGGCGGGCCGAGGAGATCCTGAAATGGCGTACAGAATAGGCACGGGGTTTGACATCCACCGGCTGGTTGAAGGCCGGCCGCTGATCCTGGGCGGCATTGAGATCCCCTGGCATAAGGGGCTGCTGGGTCATTCCGACGGCGACGCCCTGATCCATGCCGTCTGCGATGCCCTGCTTGGAGCCCAGGGCAAGGATGATATCGGGGTGCTCTATCCCGACAATGCCGCGGCAACCAAGGATATCGATTCAATGCGGATGCTGGATGAGATCGTCCGGGCAACCGTCCAGGAATATGAGATAATCAACATCGACACCAACTGCATCTGTGAAAAACCCAAACTGGGGCCGCATCGTGAGCCCATGCGCGCAGCCATCGCAAAGGCCTGCGGCATCCCGACCAGCGCCGTCAGCGTGAAATTCCGCACCCATGAGGGTCTGGGAGACATCGGCCATGGCGATGCCATCGCCACCCAGGCCGTGGTGCTGCTGCAAAAACGGCCCCGTTCATAAGAGATCGGGTCTTGATATTCTTTCCCAACTACTTTAGTTTCCTTAGACTGAGATTTCCGCTGAGACATAGAAGACAGGAGACCAGTTGGAGTAGCAGGTGGTTGAGGTGTTTCTTCTTCAATCACAACAGTATAGTCTTCAACCTCACCGT
>CAYWBU010000006.1:0-20613 GCA_964456565.1 uncultured Bacteriovoracaceae bacterium
GAATTCATGTTGTGGCACGCTGTATTTGGATGCATATAGCAAAAGGATATGCAAGAAAAGGACATGCCCCCTTGTTCCGGAACTCCATCCCCTCGGAGCGCGGAGTGACCGGTTCACGGAGACGATAGCTATCCCATGGCTGAAAAATATAGAAAGGATCTCCAGTACGCCAAGTTCAGCGCCTATGGGTTCCTCAAGAACCTGAAGCTCTTCGAACCGTTTCTGATCCTGTTTCTGCTGGAAAAAAACCTGAGTTTCACCCTGATAGGCACACTCTACGCCTATCGCGAGATCATGACCAACCTCCTGGAGGTCCCCACCGGCGTCATCGCCGATGCGTTCGGCAGGCGACGCACCATGGTGCTGTCGTTTCTGGCCTATATCGGATCCTTCCTGATCCTGTATTTCGCCTCGGCCTACTGGATTCTGATGCTCGGCATGACCTTCTTCGCCTTCGGCGAAGGGTTCAGGGGCGGCACCCACAAGGCCATGATCTTTGAATACCTCAGGATGAAAGGCTGGCAGGATCAGAAGGTCGACTACTACGGGCACACGCGTTCCTGGTCGCAGAAGGGCTCGGCCGTCTCGGCCCTGATCGCGGCGGCAATCGTCTTTGTGAGCGGCCGCTACGACGTGATCTTCCTGATATCGACCCTGCCCTATGTCCTGAACCTGTTCCTGATGCTCTCCTATCCCCAGGAGCTCGACGGCGAGATCCTTCAGAAAGGCAGTGTCAGGGAGAGCTTTGCCGCGGTCTGGCAGAGTTTCAAGATCACCTTCAGGGGCAAGGGGGCCTTGCGGGCCACCACCAATGTCTGCATCTATGACGGTTTTTACAAGTCCGTCAAAGACTTCCTGCAGCCCATCATCAAAAGCCTGGCCCTGGCCATGCCCATCCTGGCCGTGCTTCAGGAGAAACAACGCTCGGCCGTACTGGTCGGCCTGGTCTATTTCTGCATCTACCTGCTAACCTCGCGGGCCAGCCGACGCTCGGGCGCATTCGCCGCGCGCTTCACGACGCTCACCACGCCTTTGAACCTCACGATGCTCACGGGTTTCGGGGTCGGCATCCTCTGCGGCCTGACCTACCTCGTCGGTTACAACTTCGCGGCTGTTGTCCTGTTCACGGGAATTTTCCTCATCCAGAACCTGAGGTCGCCCATGAGCGTAACCTATGTGAGCGACACGGTCCCCTGCGAGATCCTGGCAACCGCCCTGTCCATCAGGTCCCAGATATCGGCGTTCCTGACAGCGCTAATCGTCATCATTATCGGGGCCCTGGCCGACAACTATGGACTGGGATTCGCCCTGGTGAGTGTTTCAGTAATGCTGGGACTGACCACACCCCTCTACCTGAACAGGAATGCTAGCGAATAAGACTCTGCGATTTTTTTAGCGCTGGCAGGGTTCCACTTCGCCTGACTCAAAAAATTTATGAAAATTTTTCAGCCAGCGGGGATCCACTTCCTCGGAGGGAAACAGCTTTACAAACTCAATAAATTTCAAAAGACGATCCATGGTTTCAGGGCTGATATGGTGTTCAATCTGACAGGCATCCTCATCCGCTGTCTGATGCTGAACCCCCAGAATATTTCTCAGAAACTCATAGATCACATGATGCCGCCGGTACATCTCGGCCGCCACTTCCTCACCGGCCGGGGTAAGCTTCAATGCACCGTAGCGCTCATGGTTGACCAGATCCTTTTCCACCAGGGATTTCACCGCGGCCACCACGCTGGGTTTCTTGACGTTCAACCGCGCGGCAACATCGCGCACCCGGACAGCATCCTCTTCCTTGCTGAGGATGAATATGGTCTCCAGATAATCTTCCAGACTCTGACTAAGCGTCATTGAACCTCCGATTTTCAGTTAAAAAACCTAATCTACCCCGCCCCGCATGTCAAGCAAGTTCAGCTTCCTTAATTTTTAACTTGCCAAAAACTATACAGATCCGTATATAGAGCAGCATGAATATATTTTCAGCCAGCAGCTATTTTAGCTTTTATTTTTGGTATTATTATTTTACGGGGCTACCTGTCGGCTGAGATGTAAATAAAACCAGAAAACAAGGCCGCGGGTAGCAAAACCCGCGGCCTTTCTTTTTGTGTCCGGGTTCCAGCTCTCCAAGGCCTCAAGAAAAAAGGAGGCAGAATGATTATTTCCATGAAAAAAAGTGCAACCCCCGGTGAGATCGAGAACGTCAAAAAGCTTATTGAGGAGTTCGGCTACAAGCCCAGCATCAGCGAAGGTTCTGAAAGAGTGGTCTTCGGCGCTGTCGGCGACGAGCGCAGCAAAAGCCGTCTGATGGCCCTTGAAGCCCAGCCCGGAGTGGAAAAGGTTGTCCCGATCCTGAGCCCCTACAAACTGGCATCGCGCGAAACAAAGGAAGAAAATTCCGTGATCGATGTGGGTATGGGCGTCAAGATCGGCGGGCGCAAGCTCACCGTGATTGCTGGCCCCTGCGCCGTTGAATCCCAGGAACAGATTTTCGAGGTGGCCCAGGCCATCCACACCGGCGGAGCCCACATCCTCCGCGGCGGGGCCTTCAAACCGCGCACGTCGCCCTACTCTTTCCAGGGACTGCAGGTGGACGGACTCATTATCCTGGCCCAGGCCCGTGAAAAATATAAGCTCCCGGTCATAACCGAAGTCATCGACCTGCCCAGCATCGAGGAATCTCTGGCCTACACCGACATCCTGCAGATCGGCGCCCGCAACATCCAGAATTTCCAGCTGCTCAAGGCCGTCGCCAAGACCAACAAGCCGGTGCTGCTGAAACGGGGCATGTCCACCACCATTGAGGAATTCCTGATGTCGGCCGAATATGTGCTGGCGGGCGGCAACAGCCGTGTGATCCTCTGCGAAAGAGGGATCCGCACCTTTGAAACCTCGACCCGCAACACCCTGGATCTCAGTGCGGTACCGGTCCTGAAGGAGAAGACCCATCTGCCGGTCATTGTTGATCCGTCACACGCCACCGGTCATGCCAAATATGTCGCCCCCATGGCCTATGCCGCCATTGCCGCCGGCGCCGACGGCCTCATGATCGAAGTTCACCCCACTCCGGAAAAGGCCCTGTCCGATGGCCCGCAGTCACTGCGCCCCTCCGAATTCACGGCCATGATGGAAAAAATCAGCGCCATTGCCGCAATTGCAGGCCGCGAGATCTGATGATCGCGGCCTGCCCGGCGCAGCTGAATACTTGACAAACCCCGGTTTGCGCTCCTATATAAACAGCGCACCAAAAACAACCAGGGAGGAACAGATCATGCCCATCTATGAGTACAGATGCTTAGAATGCAACCATAAATTTGATATGTTGCAGAAATTTGACGACGAACCAGTAAAGATCTGTCCCAAGTGCGGCGGCACTGTGAAAAAACTCATATCGTCGGCGGCATTTCATCTCAAGGGAACCGGATGGTATGCCACCGATTTTGCCGACAAAAAAACATCATCATCTGAAACCAAGGCGTCCAGCGAGGCCTGACACGCATGAGCCTGAGCCATACCGATAAAAACGGCTCAATCAAGATGGTTGATGTGGGCGACAAGGAGGTCACCCGCAGGCAAGCCACGGCACGGGGTAAAATATGCATGTCGGAGGCAGCCTTTGATGCCGTCATCAATAATCGCGCCGCCAAGGGGAATGTCCTGGTAACTGCTAAGGTGGCCGCCATTATGGCGGCCAAAAGAACCGCTGAAACCATTCCGCTGTGTCACCCCCTGCCCATAGGCAGGATTGATGTGGACTTCACCGCCTGCCATGACAGATTCGAGATTGAAGTAGAGGCCACTGTCAGTACCAAAGCCGCCACCGGAGTTGAAATGGAGGCCCTGCATGCTGTCAGCACCGCCCTGTTGACAATCTACGACATGACCAAGGCCATGGATAAGGGCATGCTCATATCCGACATCCGCCTGATCCATAAGGCCGGCGGCAAAAGCGGAGAATATCTCAGACAGGACCCCTGAACACCCGCACTGCAAATCTTTTAAGCAACCTCAGATATTTATATCATTGACAGTCCTGCCGGAATTGCGTAGGGATACATAAATCTGAAATACGAACCTGATCCAAACGGAATTATCTTTTTTTCAAGACCGCCGCAGGAACGAAGATTTTACTGGCTGATCCGCCGCGTCTTTCAGAAAATAAGGCCTGGCCGCAACGTATGGCAAAATCCCGTGTCAGGCATAAATCTGCATGCACGAGAGGAATGATGGCAAAAAAAACAAATTATTCGTTTAAGAAATATGAGCGGGAAAAACTCCGCCAGAAGAAAAAACAGGAAAAACTGGCCCAGAAACAGGCCGCCAAAATGGACAAACAGTCTGAAACCAGTGATTCAGATATAGACCCCGATATCGCCCACATAGTTCCTGGCCCCCAGGCATCTGACACGGAAGACTAGCCTTCTTTCCCAGTATCGCCACGTCCCTGACCCGGCTGCATAATCGTACGCGACCAGCTAATCTAATTTAAATAAAGGAGTACCATGAATTTCAATATATTCAATTTTAAACCAACCATTAAAAAAGCCATTGCAAAACAAGGCTTTGAACAACCAACCCCGATCCAGGCCAAGGCCATTCCTCCGGTCATGGAAGGCCGGGATGTCCTGGGATTGGCCCAGACCGGTACCGGCAAGACCGCGGCATTTGCCCTTCCTGTCCTGCAGCGGCTTGAGCACGGCCCATGCAGAAACCCCCGCGTACTGGTCCTGGCGCCAACCCGCGAACTTGCCGGACAGATTGATAAAGCCTTCAATGATTTCGGATATTTTGCCGGCATTAAAAGCACCGCCATCTTCGGCGGGGTCAACATAAAGAGCCAGATAAAGGCGTTGCAGCAGCGGCCCAAGGTCATTGTTGCCTGCCCCGGACGGCTGCTGGACCACCTCTCCGGCAAAACCGTCAACCTGAAAGATATTGACACCCTGGTGATCGATGAAGCCGATCGTATGATCGACATGGGTTTCCTGCCCGATGTCCGCCGCATAATCAAACAGCTGCCGACCAAAAGGCAGACGCTGCTGTTTTCGGCCACCATGCCGGCCAGCATCCGCCATCTGGCAGACGAGATGCTCAATGATCCGGTCACCATCAAGATCGGGCACACCAAGCCGGCCGATACTGTCAGGCATGCCCTCTACCCGGTCCCTGCGCACCTCAAAACTGACCTACTCAAAACCCTGCTGCCGGAGGTGGATGCCGAGTCCGTCATCATCTTCACCCGCACCAAGCACCGTGCCAAGCGTCTCGCTCAACAGCTCGAACGCCAGGGTTACCGGGCCACATGCCTGCAGGGCAATCTGTCCCAGAGCAGACGTGAACAGGCCATCAAAGGATTCCGCAACGGGACCTACCAGATTCTGGTGGCAACCGATATCGCCGCACGCGGGATTGATGTCGCCTCCATAACCCATGTCATCAACTTTGATATGCCGGCGACCGCCGATGACTACACCCATCGCATCGGACGTACCGGTCGCGCCCTCAAGACCGGCGAAGCCTACACCTTTGTCACCGATGACGACAGCTCCATGATAAGATCAATCGAGAAAATCATCGGCGAAAAAATCGAACAGCGCCATATTGACGGATTCGATTATTGCAAAGCGGCCCCTCCCAAAACGGTGGATGCAAGAAACACCAGCCGAAACGTTCCGCACCGCCAGGCCAAAACAGCGCCTAACCGGAGAGTTGCCAAGGCCTGCTAGTCCTCGGCCCAGAGCAGCCTCCCTAAATCAATAATTGACGAACACCCGTTTTTCAATTTAGCAAGATTGGGGAGGCTGAAATGAAATCTTACCGCAAAGAACTGTGGTTCAACACCGCCAATCGGGTTGATTTTATCAACATAACCCCGGAAGTCGAGACCTGCCTAGCCGAAAGCGGCATCCGCGAGGGCCTGGCACTGGTCAATGCCATGCACATCACCGCCAGCGTCTTCATCAATGATGACGAGAGCGGACTGCACCATGACTACAAGGTATGGCTGGAGAAACTGGCCCCGCATGAACCCGTCGGCGCCTACCGCCACAATGTGGGCGAAGATAATGCCGACGGCCATATGAAACGCCAGATCATGGGCCGTGAGGTTGTGGTTGCCATAACCGACGGACGACTTGACTTCGGACCATGGGAACAGATATTTTACGGCGAATTTGACGGCCGGCGCGCAAAACGGGTGCTGGTCAAGATTATCGGAGAGTAATCAAAATACCGGCAATATTGCGCCAGCGGTTGCTACCTGAGATCTGTGGTGTTAAAATATTAATCAAATTAAAGCGTAAGCGAGGCTTCTATGCAAAAGCAGATTCTGATATATTTTCTCATCGCCAGCAGCCTGCTCCTCAGCGCCTGCGCGCATCAGCGGCCTGCCCCGCCCATATCGCAAGGACAGAAAAATCCGGATTTTTCATGCAAAGAGCAGCTGCAGCAGGCCAAAGCGACCAACCTTGAACTGCAGCAGCAGGTCGATGACCTGAAAGGACTGGAAAGCCTGACCCTCACGCTTAAGGATTGCCGCGCGGAAAACCAGGCCCTACTGGACCAGAATATTGCCGTGCTTGAAGATAACCGCATCCTGCTGCAGCAGATCTCCAAATTTAAAAACATCATCCAGGAAAAAAAGGAGATCCAGTGGAAGCTTAACAAGATCTATGAATACTCGCTCTCCTACCTGGAGACTGAACGGCTTACCGACCAGGTATATGTGCTGAAGACCGAAACCAATATCAAGATCGTGCTGCCGCAACGCGCCCTCTTTCCCACGGCCCGCAGTGCCTGGATAACACCGAAGGGAACCCAGCTGCTGACCAAGATCGCCGAAGGCATAAAGACCATGAATCCCGGCCATGTGGAAATCGCCGGCCATACCGACAACCGCCAGATCCCGGAAAATATCAGTAAAATTTATCCGACCAACTGGGACCTTGCCATGGCCAGATCCATGTCGGTATTGAGAATCTTCCAGAAAGCCAGCATCTCCGAAGACATGGTGCATGTGACCTCCTACGGTCAGACCCAGCCCCTGGCAGACAATGAGACAGTGGACGGCCGGGCCATGAACCGCCGGGTGGAGATTATCGTAACTCCCTGACCATCAGCGGCGATTATATCCCACATTACCACCATGCAAAGATTAAGTGTGCACATCTTCAAGCTTTCTTTTTTGATTTCCGATAGATAGAAAATGGCTGACGTTCGTTACACCAAAATTCTTGATGACATGCAGGAAGGATATTACGAGGTCGACCTCAAAGGTAACTTCCTCTTCCTGAACACCACGGCCTTCCGCATGACCGGCTACTCCCCTGAGGATGTGATCGGCCATAACTTCAAGGATTTTTCTGATACCAGGGCTGCTGTGGTAATAGAGAAAGCCATCGCCAGGATCTTTGATTCCGGGATCCCGCAACGCCTGGAATATGAACTCCTCTGTAAAGACGGCGCCAAACTTCCGATTGAAAACTCCATCAGTCTGATGAAAGATGCTTCCGGTTTCAGGATCGGATTCAATGGACTCATCAATGATATCTCACAACGTAAAACCCTCCAGGATGACCTGAAGAAGAGCCATGAGAGGCTTGAGGCCATCTTCGAGAATGCCAATGATCTGATTATCACCACGGACAAGGACGGCTATATCCGACGGCTGAACAAGAAGGTCGAGGAGGTCAGCGGCTACAGCCGTGACGAGCTTGTCGGCAAGAGTATCCTTGCCGTGGCTGACCCGGCCTACCGCAATCTGTATATCCGTTTCTGGCATGACATTGTCCCCGGACAGACCCCGCGCTATGAGCTCGGCGGCCTTTCCCGCGACGGACAGCGGGTGCACCTGCTCTCAAGCGGCAGTGCCCTCCGTGAAAACGGGAAGATCATCGAGGTTGTCTACAGCGCCCAGGTTATCACTGACATCAAGGCCGCCCAGCAGACCATCGAAAATCTCAAAAATTATCTGAAAAGCATCATTGAATCCAGTCCCATCCTGATGATCTGCCTTGACGAGAAAGGTTTGATCGAGATGGCCAATCCGGTTTCCGAAATGGTCTTCGCCCTTGAGCAGAACCGCCTGGTGGGTAGCCATATCTGTGAGGTTGCCTCTCAGGTTTCAGATCTGCCCCAGATGCTGGAAACCGTTCGGCAGACCAGGCAACCCTGTTCGATTACCGAACAGCCCCTGTCTTCCAGGAACAGAAACCTGTTTGACATCACCCTCTATCCGCTGAAGCCGGCTCCCAACAGCGGGATTGTCCTGTCCGCCATTGATGTGACCGAGAAAAAAAATATGGAGCTGCAACTCATCCAGGCCCAGAAAATGGAGACCATCGGCGAGATGACGGGCGGTTTTGCCCATGATTTCAACAATATCCTTACCGGGATCAGCGGCAATATCGACATGCTCAAGCTTGAGAACGATCCCGTCAAATGCCGGCATTATCTCAACTCGCTCTCCAATATCGCAGACCGGGCCCGCGACATGATCAAGCAGATGCTGATCTTCAGCAAAAAAAATGAAGGCGTCCCGCAGGACATCGCGCTCTGCGAGGTGCTCAATGATGTAATTGAAATGACCTCACAGACCATTCCGCGGAATATCCAGCTCAGATTTGATGATTCAACCTGCCCCATGTGTGTCCATATGGACAAAACCCAGCTGACCCAGGTATTTCTGAATATCATCATCAATGCCCGGGATGCCATCGGCGATTCGCAGGACGGGCTGATATCCGTCAAACTTAACTCCATGAATATTGATGCGGATCTCAAACGGCATTACCTGCTGGAAGACACCGGAAACTATGCGCGGATCGACATCAGTGACAATGGCTGCGGCATCAGAAAAAACATCCTGGCCCGCATATTTGATCCTTTTTTCACCACCAAGGATCAGGGTCAGAATAAAGGCACCGGCCTTGGGCTTTCAATCACCTACACCATTGTCAAGAATGCCGGCGGCAGCATCCGGGTCACCTCTCAGCGCGGCAAAGGATCAACTTTTTCCATCCTGCTCCCCCAATCGGAAAACACCAACACTCAATCCCAGGAGGATAAAATGCACCAGACGGAACGCAAGGCCAGGATACTGCTGGTTGATGACGAGGAAATGCTGCTGGAAATCGGCCAGGAAATGCTCGAATTTCTTGGACATGAAGTCATAACAGCTTCTGACGGACGGCAGTGTATCGAAACTTTAAAGGCCAACCCAGGAAAATTTGACATCGTCATCCTCGACATGATCATGCCCAATCTCGACGGCGCCCATACCCTGGCGCTTATGGCCCAGGAAAATATCGATGCCCGCATAATCGTTTCCTCGGGTTTTTCCTTTGAGGACGATCAGGCCGAAATCCTCAGCAATCCGCTGGTGGCCGGCAAGCTCAACAAGCCATTCAAAATGACGGAGCTTTCAAAGGTCCTGGCCGACATCCTGGGTTAAAAAAAAAGGAGCTCTTGCACCAAGAGCTCCTTATGATTTTCATAAAAGTCTGACTACAAAGACTTGCTCATTCCTTCCGGATCTTCGGTATCGACAAAGGCAGAATCTGTCTCATTCTGTCCGGCAGCCGTCATCGAGAAGACCTGTTCCGGCTGATCATTATCAATGACAAAAGTCTTGCGCATCTTGAACTCAGCCTTTTTACCCTTGTTCCACTGGGCCACGGGCCGCAGATAGCCCACAACCCTGGAATACACCTCCGTGGTTTCGCCGCACTCCGGGCAGGTCGCATGTTCTCCGGTAACATATCCGTGCGACGGACAGACGCTGAAGGTGGGGCTGAAACTGAAATACGGCAGCTTATAGTTTGTGCAGACCTTGCGCACCAGGCTCTTCATCACCTCGGAATCTTTGATACGCTCGCCGGCATACATATGCACAACCGTTCCGCCGGTATATTTTGCCTGCATCTCATCCTGAAGATCCAGGGCTTCAAATACATCATCGGTGTAGTTTACCGGCAACAGGGATGAATTGGTATAGAAAGGATCGGCCCCCGCCCGGTAGGCCTCCTCATTGGCACAGATCAGATCGGCATATTTTTCTTTGTCGATCTTGGCCATGCGATAAGAGGTGCCTTCGGCCGGAGTTGCTTCAAAATTGTAGTTGTTTCCGGTCCTTTCCTGCAGTTCAACCAGCCGGGCCCTGATAAAATCGGCCACCTCAAGCGCAAAATCACGGCCTTCCTCGGTTCCGATATCCTTGCCCAGCAGATTCAGGCAGGCCTCATTCAATCCCACAATCCCAATGGTTGAGAAATGGTTTTTCCAGTATTCACCGAAACGCTCATAGATTCCCTGGAGATAATATTTGGTATAGGGATACAGATTTCCGTCGGTATATTTCTCGAGGACCTTGCGTTTGATCTCCAGGCTTGCGCTGGCCAATTCGATCAGATGTGCCAGCCGGTTCATGAAATCTTCTTTATTGTCACTGACATAACCAAGCCGCGGCATGTTGATGGTCACCACACCGATCGATCCGGTCAGGGGATTGGACCCGAACAGTCCGCCGCCGCGCTTCACCAGTTCACGGTTGTCGATCCGCAAGCGGCAGCACATACTGCGGGCATCATCCGGACTCATGTCGGAATTTACGAAATTTGCAAAATAGGGTATCCCGTAGCGGGCCGTCATGCGCCAGAGCCCGTCCAGATTTTCATTGTCCCAGTCAAAATCACTGGTGATATTGTAGGTCGGGATCGGGAAGGTGAAGACCCGGCCCGAGGCGTCGCCCTCGGCCATCACATCCATGAAGGCCTTGTTGAACATATCCATCTCTTCCTGGAATTCTGAATAGGTCTGATCCAAGACCTCGCCGCCCACAACGACACCCTGATTGGCATAGAAGGACGGCACATTGAGATCAAGTGTTACGTTGGTGAACGGCGTCTGGAAGCCTACCCGTGTCGGCACATTGATGTTGAAGATAAACTCCTGAAGGGCCTGCTTGACCTGCTGATAGTCCAGCTTGTCATAACGGATAAAGGGAGCCAGCAGGGTGTCAAAATTGGAAAAAGCCTGGGCGCCGGCCGCCTCGCCCTGCAGGGTGTAGAAGAAGTTCACGATCTGTCCCAGGGCTGTCCTGAAATGACGGGCCGGTTTGCTTTCAACCTTGCCGACGGCCCCCCTGAAGCCCTTCAGCAGCAGATCATAGAGGTCCCAACCCACACAGTAGACACTCAGAAGATTAAGGTCATGGATATGAAAATCGCCGCCGCTGTGGGCATCGCGGATCTCCGGCGGATAGATCTTGTTGAGCCAGTAGATCTTGCTGATTTCCGACGAGATATAATTATTCAGTCCCTGAAGGGAGAAGGCCATGTTACTGTTTTCATTCACCTGCCAGTCGAGCCGTGAGAGATACTGGTCAATCAGGTCCACGCCGATCCCGGTGCGCACCTTCCTGATCTTGGCATGCTGATCGCGATAGATGATATAAGCCTTGGCAGTCTCACGGTACGGTGAAGAGAGCAGAACCTCTTCGACGATATCCTGAATGTTTTCAACAGTGGGGATATCCGTTATGGCCTGCTGGGCAACGGCCAGTGCCTTGACCATCAACCGCTGTGCAGTGGTTTCATTAAACTCACCGGTTGCTTCGCCTGCCTTGGCGATCGCGGCTGTGATCTTGGGGGCATCGAACTTGGAAATCCGGCCGTCACGCTTGCGGATATTGGTAAACATTAAAACCCTCCCTTATACTAGATGTGGTATGCTATGATGACAAGGACTACTATATATCCGCAAAAACGGCTTTGCAACAACTAAAAGAGGGAATCGGAAATTTTTCAAAAAAGGGCGGCTGAAAGCCGCCCTAAAATTATATTGATTCAGTAAAGCGCTTCGATCACATTGGCATAGTGATCATTGATGACCTTGCGTTTCATTTTCAGGGTAGGAGTAAGTTCGCCGGAATCCATTGAGAATTCAGTGGACAGCAATGCAAAATTTCGGATCTGCTCAACCCGGGCATAGTTTTTCATCAGATCATTGATTTTTTTCTCATAGAAAGCACGGATTTCGGGATGCCGCACCAGGTCATCATTATCGGCAAAGGAGATCCCTTTGCTACCGGCATAGCCGGCCAGTTCCTCAAAGTTCGGCACAATCAGGGCGCTCAGATATTTGCGCCCTTCCCCGATAATCACGGCCTGTTCGATAAAAAGGTCCGCCACCAGGGTATTCTCGATATTCTGGGGCGCGATGTTTTTACCGCCGGCGGTGATAATGATATCTTTTTTGCGGTCGGTTATATGCAGGCAGCCCTTGTCATCTATGAAACCGATATCCCCGGTCTTGAACCATCCGTCAGAGCTAAACACCGCACTGGTATCCTCGGGCTTATTGTAATAGCCCTTCATCACCTGGGGACCCTTGATCAGGATCTCACCGTCTTCGGCGACCTTGCACTCGGTATATTTAAGCGCCGGACCGACAGACCCGAATACATGGACATCAAAGGTATTGGTGTGGGTAACGGGCGTGGTTTCGGTCAGCCCATAACCATTGTGAAGCGACACCCCGATTCCGTTGAAATAACGGTCGATCTCGACCGACAGCGGACCGCCGCCATTGATGAACACCTTGATGCGATCAACCCCCAGTTTGGTGCGCAGCTTGGAATAAACCAGTTTCTCCGCCAAGGCATACTGCAGACGCAGAGACAGCGGCAGTTTCTTATGCTGAACCAGCATGTCAACCGATTTCAGGGCAACATCCCTGGTCCAGAAAAAAAGTTTTTTCTTGAGAGGCGTAGCGCCTTCCACCTGAGAGAGAATGCCGGCATAGACCTTCTCAAACAGCCGCGGCACACTTACCATGACAGTCGGCCTTACCTCCTGGAGATTTTCAAGGACCGTCCCGAAATTTTCCGCCAGGGAGACCGTACATCCCAGATGCACCATCAGATAAAGCCCCACCGTCCGTCCGAAAGAATGACTCCACGGCAGAATATGCAGGGCCTCATCCGTATTATCCACCATGGGATGGGATTCAGCACACTGCATCACATTGGCCACAAAGTTGGAATGGGTCAGCATGACGCCCTTGGGCGGTCCGGTAGTTCCGGATGTATAGATCAGAGTTGCCAGACTGTCGGGATCCAGCGATCCGAGCCGCTCTTCAAAATCGTTTTCGAGCCCGGCCTGCCGACCCTCTTCAAGCAATTGATCCAGGGTAATGACCCGCTCATCAGTAGTGCTGAGCGGTTCCAGCACGATCACCTTTTCCAAGCCCGGCATGTCATGCCAGACGGACTTAAGCCGATCAAGGTGTTCACTGTCCGAAACAAAGGTGACCCTGGCCCCGGAGTCATTGATGATATAGGCGGCCTCTTCTCCTGAATTAGTATCATAGATGGGGGCATCCGCCGCGGACACCGATAAAATAGCCATATCACAAAGGACCCACTGCCAGCTGTTCTGCGAAAAAATAGCCACAATGTCTCCGGGTTTGACCCCCAGCTTGATCAACCCGCAACCCAGATCCCTGACGTTTTGCTGCATCTCCTTCCAGCTCAAACCGGTATAGGAACCGCCGGCCTTGTACTTAACCATGGTTTTTTCACCATAGCGGCTGACCCTGTTGTGGAAAATCCCGGCCATTGTTTTTTCGGAATATGCCATGCGTAACTCTCCTTTTCACAAAATTTCAAAATACTACAATTCGTTGTTCAGGCCATTAGCTTGAGAGTTTAATTTACAATATAAAAAATGAATCTTCAATCATTTTTGATTGGAGCAAATAGATCAAAACCACATTTTGGGCTAAAGCCGGTTACCGTGCGGCAGCGGCAGTCCGACCGCAAAAAAATAAATTATTCGCCGTTGGAGCGTTCATTCAGACGGTGGGCCAGATAGAGGTTGAACAGGGTCAGGACCACCGCAGGAATAAGTTCCCACTGCAGCAGGGCCACCCAGCGGCCGGCCAGGATCGCATCATGCGCAACCCCGCACAGCATGGCAACCGCAAGATTGTTGGGAAGCGATCCCAGCAGCGATCCCAGGAAGTAGTCCATAAAACTGATGGGCAGCGCCGATGCCCCGTAATTGATCGCCGGGGCCGGGACTTTCAAGGTCCGGCCATACACGATCAGCAGCAAGGCGTTCTGGTGGGCCTTGGAATATATGCGCGCCGGGATCAGCGACTGGAAGGTCCCGGCACCCAGCAGGGGCTTCAGCCAAAACCGCACCAGGACAAAAACCAGGCTCGCCGCCAGCAGTGAACAGATCTGCAGAATGGCAAATCCTTTCCAGGGCCCGAAAACCAGGGCGCCGGCCACGGCCATGGGCATGGACGGCACAAACAGGGTTATGCCCAGACAAAAAATAATAACATAGACAGCAACACCCTTCCAGCTCATGGCATTTATCAGATCTTTGAGGGCCTCGGGCGACAGGGAACCATAGGCAGAATCCAGCAGATAGGCCGCCGCACCGAAGATTACGATGCTCAGCACAATGCCCAGGATCCTGAAATATAAAAGTCGATTAGATTTTGCCATAATCCAAGCATTTCTGCATACTATGAATCCGCTAAAAAGCCTACTCAAATCATTTCCGAACGGCAGATGTGACTTGCATCGGGTCCCGGTTTGCTATAATGGAGCTTAATCATGACCAGAAAGCCTTCAGTCGGGATCGCGCTTGACAGCGGCGGGGTGCGCGGCGGCGCCCATATGGGTGTCATGGATGTACTCGCAGAAAATTCAATCCCGATTGACTTTATTGCCGGATCCAGCGCCGGAGCCCTGATCGGGGCAGTCTATGCCGCCGGACGCCAGAATCAGCTCAAGGGAATCATCAGCGATATGAGTATGCTGGAATCCTTCTCCTACTACCTTGATCCGGTCCTGCCCATCACCTCCCTGCTGTCCGGCGACCGGGCCCGGGCATTCATCGGCAGTATCCTGGGAGATGTCACCTTTGAAGAACTTCAAACACAGCTCACTGTCGTGACCACCGATCTGCTGACCGGCGAGCCCTTCCCCATCAGCAGCGGACCAGTTGCCGATGCGGTCATGGCCAGCATCTCCATTCCCGGAATCTTCAAGCCGGTGGTACACGGGGACCGGATGCTCACTGACGGTGGCGTCTCCAATCCTCTGCCGCTCGACATCCTCAAAAAACAAGGTCCCGACATCACCATCGCCTGTAATCTGCATCCACGGCTCTCCAACTGGTTCAACCAGAACAGACGCCGGGCGATCATTAGCGATGAAAAACGCATCCTGGAAGACGAGGAGCCGCTTTCGTCCTGGCTCGCCGCCAGGATCCTGAATATTCCCGGCACCCAGGTCATGTTCAACAGCATCAAACCGGTCATGGCCAGTTTCAAGGCCAAAATTCCGCCAACCGGCAACTCAGATAAAGAGCAGGACACCCTCGGCAGAATTCAGGAAAACCTCCGGGAACGCATCAACTCCCTTCTAAATTCAACCTTTCAGAAAAACGAGAATGCCTTAAACATCTTCGAAATCATGATAACCGCAACCAATATTCAGCAGTATCAGAAAAACCGCCTGATGCTGGCCTATGAACAACCGGACATCCTGATTGCCCCCGATGTCCTGGAGATGGGGTCACTGGAATTTTCAAGAATTACGGAAACCATTGATGAAGGACGCACAAAGGCACTCGCTGCAATCCCGGAAATCAAGAAACTTATCGCTGATTGGCAGAACTGAATTATCTGACAACCTTCAGATTTGTACGTTTCAGGCGTTGCGCCAGATTTATGACCATTTTGTTGGCCATTTCAGGATCATTGTAGATCAGGCTCTCAATATCACCTTCATGCACGGGGATGACCTCAATCATGCTCCTGCCGATGGACCTGATGGTGGCAGTGCGGGGCTCATTCAGCAAAAAGCTCATCTCACCGAAAAATTCCCCCGGTTCATTGATCATTCCGATCGCAACCCCGTTTTTAAGGACCTCTAGTCCCCCTTCGGTTGAATACAGCTTATAGATCTCATTACCGTGTTCGCCCTCGCGGATAATGACTTCGCCGTCCTGATATTCACGCACATCAAGACTCATGGCTTCACTGTACTGGATATGCTCCTGGGCAATCGAGGTGGTCTGTTCCAACTGCAGGAAGGCCGATTTTACAATACGGTAAACCAGCCCCGGCTTGGAGTGCACCATATCTTCCAGCTGACTGCAACGATAGGTGGCAATTCTGGAGGGTTTGGTAACCCTGGCCGTCGTGGTGTAAGGCCTGTCCCTGAAATAATTTTCCAGGCCGAAAACATCATGATCGCCAATTATGCGAATGGCCTTCTCCATCTGCTTAATCTGTACCTCTCCCTGCAGAATGGCATAAAAAAACTCATTGGAATCGCCTTCGCGGACAACAATTTCGCCAGCGCGGTATTCTCTGACTTCCACAGCCTCAATAGGGATTACCTCATGCATAAAAAATCTCTCGGCAAAGCAAAAATCAAACTTTACAACTATTTGTAATGAAAATCATAGTTCTTTTACTTTCAGACGCACAGATCGATAATTCTATCTTGCTTTTCAGCAAAATCACTGTAGCTGCAGTTGTTCTTTTTGGGGCTCGAATCTTGGACACTGGCACGATTATATACCAGTTCATGAATGACAGAAGCCTTGGAGACCAGCGGATCATGTCCCAATCCAATCCGCTGACCGGAGGCCTTTGCGGCTGAGCCTTCAGCAGAATAGTCCGCCTGTTGCGTATTGGCATATTCAAGCTTGTCAGCCGAAACCTCCCGCGACAGATTCTCATCTACCCTGAGGTAGCGCACCCGCATAAACGGCAGGTCAACCTCCCATCCGCTTACAGGAGGCATATGCGATGTTATCCGGCCCGTGCTCATCATTGTTATTTATGCACCGGATGATAAGGAATGCAACCCCGTTAATGGCCCCTGTGATATTTAACGACAAACCGCCCGACTATACGTTTAGTTATCCCTGCTGCAATCCGCCGAGCTTGAATATTTTGAAAATCAACTATAGAGTATCTTTAATCATTAAAGATGGGGGGATTTAATGTTTAAAATCTATCATTTTATTCTGGCAGGCATTCTGGCTTTCACATCTCCGGCATTCGGAGCCAGTGATTTTGAAACTCTTATCAAACAATCCGACACCCTAGTGGACGAATGCATGAGTGACTTTAAAGCGCAGGGCCGGCAGGAGAAATATAAAAAGTCAGCCGAACTGGCTATCAGGGCCTTCGAGATCCAGCCGCAGAGTTATGAAGCCTGCTGGCGCATCTCGCGCGGCTACCGCCTTTATACTGAAAGTGTCTACTGGGAGCTGGAGGACAACTGGAAACAGATCGGCAAGGAGTACGGCAAATTGGGCATGCTCTACGGCGAAAAAGCCATTGAGCTTAATCCCGACCGGGCAGAGGGATATTTCTGGTACGGCGGCAATGTCAGCACCTATGCCCTGAGCGTCAGCATCATCACAGCCTTCCGCGAAGGTCTGAAAGACAAGACCGAGGACTCCTTTCTCAAGGTGGAGCAGTTGGACAACACCTATTGGTACAACTGCTGCTACATGGCCCTGGGACGGTTTTATTATGTCCTGCCTTGGCCCTTCAGAGATAAACAGAAGGCCCTTTTCTACCTTGAAAAATTTAACTGCAAGACCCCGGATTTTTATTCTCCTGAAGGCATCATGTATTTGGGTGAAGCCCTGCTGGACTCCAAGGACTCCCAGGAGATCGAGAGGGGCCGGCAGTTTTTGGAACGGGCCTCCACCAGCGAGATCCCCTATTTCTGGGAAGAATCCAAAAAAATTCTGGCAAAAAAACTTTAACGAGGGGACCGCGCCATGAAAAAACTTTGGCTTTCATTTCTCATTCTCATGATCGGCGGGCTCGGCTGCCCGCTTTTCGCCGGCGAAGTCGAGGACCTCATCGCGCGGGCTGATGCCCTGATCGAAGAAGGCATGCGCGATTTAAGCAACCCCGGCCGCACTGCCATGTTTCTGGAATCAGCCGAACTCTGCGCCCGGGCTGCGGCAATCGAGCCCGACAACTACGCGGCAAACTGGAAGGCCGCCCGCGGCTACCGCTATTACACCGAACACAACAAATGGGACCTGAATCCCGGATGGGCGGATGTGCTGCTGGAAAACGGCAAAAAAGGCATGTTTTATAGCGAACAGGCCGTCAAAATTCGCCCCGAAGGCGTTGAAGGCAATCTGTGGTACGGTGCCAATGTCAGCACCTATGCCGATGCGGTAAGCCTGCTGCGGGCAATTCGGGAGGGGCTGAAAAACAAGAGCCAGAGAAGCTTTGAGACCGTCGAACGAATTGACGAGGCCTATTTTGACTACTGCTGCCTGATGGCCCTCGGCCGCATGCACTATATCCTGCCCTGGCCCCTGAAAAACAAGAAGAAGGCCCTTGACTACCTGCAGCGCTATGTTGACAAATGTCCGCCGGAAGCCTTCAACCTCATCGAAGGCAAGGTCTACCTGGCCGAAGTCCTGCTGGATTCCGGCGGAGCTGAAACCCGGGCCCGGGCCGCGACGCTTCTCAAAGAGACCTCGGCCAGCCAGTTTCCATACATCCGCAAGCTGTCGCAGGATCTGACCGCCCAATATGAGCTCAATCCCTGACGGCCGGACCAGCTTGCATCCCGGCCGTTTATCTTGGGCTTAGTCTTTTTTTCTGCTATAAAACCAGCGAACTGATTTGACATCATGGGGGTCAAATGAAAAAATTTAAACGGCTTGTAGCCACACTTTTCGAACGCCAGACCAGGGCGATCTACCACAATCCCGTCAAAACCCTGCTCCTGATGCTGCTCTTCATTATCCCGACCACAGTGCCGGTTTTTAAAATCAGCCTGGATGCCTCGCCCGAAGGAGTCCTGCACGGTTCCGACACCCATATCCGGACCTACAATGAATTCCGCGAAAGATTCGGAACTGACGAGTTCCTGATCATTGCCATTGAATCCGACAACATCTTCAATGAAAAAACCCTGCGCAAGCTCAGCCGCCTGCATCGCGACCTGTTCTCGGCAGTGCCCTACCGTGAAGATATCACCAGCCTGAACAATGCCCGCTACATCAGCGGAGCCCGAGGGTCCAAGCTCACTTCACGGGCCTTTCTCATAAGTTATCCGCGTAATCAGGAGGAGGAGCAGCGACTGCGTGACAAGGTGCTCAAACATCCCCTGTATCGCAACATCTTCATCTCCGATGACGGCAAAATGGCCACCATCCTGATCAGGACCAAACTGCACCTCCAGAACGAAACCATTGAGGATGTCCTGCAGGGTTTTGATGATCAGCAGCCGACGGCCGCCGGCTCGGATTACGCCAGTTTCTACCTGACCTATGAAGAAAAGAGTCTGGCAGTCAACACGGCCAGACAGATCATCGAAAAATATAATGCACCGGATTTCAAGGTCTACCTTTCCGGCACCACGGTAATCTCCACCATGCTCAAGGATGCCATGGCCCGCGACATCAAAATCTTCATCAGCCTGTGTCTGCTGGTCATCGCCGTTGTGCTGTTCTTCATGTTTCGGCGGATCTCCGGAATCGTCCTGCCGCTGATCGTGGTTGTGCTGACCCTGCTTTCGACCCTGGGCATCATGGTTCTGACCGGTCGCCCCCTCAAGGTCCCCTCGCAGATGATTCCGTCTTTTCTGCTGGCGGTTTGCGTCTGTGATTCGGTCCATATCCTGGCCCTGTTTTTCAACCGGCTCAATCGGGGCGATTCCAAGGAGACCGCCATCACCGCCGCCCTCAAACATGCCGGGCTGCCCATCGTGATGACCTCCCTGACAACCGCAGCCGGGCTGTTTTCATTTGTCACCGCCGATATCGCCCCGGTGGCCGATGTGGGGATCTTTGCCGGCACCGGCGTCATCCTGGGACTGATCTATTCGGTGGTCCTGCTGCCCGCCTTCATCGCCCTGACCCCGGTGAGCAACAAAAACATCACGCACAGCACGGCCTTCATCGACAAGATCCTGCACCGCATCGC
Source organism: uncultured Bacteriovoracaceae bacterium (assembly GCA_964456565.1). Classification (GTDB taxonomy): domain Bacteria; phylum Desulfobacterota; class Desulfomonilia; order UBA1062; family UBA1062; genus CAYWBU01. The sequence continues at coordinate 19,996 of CAYWBU010000006.1, forward strand.
CGCCATTCCCACCGGCCATCCGGTGGCGGTGCTGGCCGTCACCGTTTTCATCATGATCGGGGCCTTCTGGGGCGCCCGGCAGGTCAGTTTCACCCATGATGTCCTCTCATGGTTCCCCAAGGACAACCCCATCCGTGAGGCCACCGAGACCATCGACACCCGCCTCAAGGGTTCGGTCAACCTCGCAAGCATCCTGGATACCGGCAAGGAGGCCGGCATCTATAATCCCGACTTTCTTGCCCGGCTCGAGAAGGCTGCAGACCATGCCGAAGCGCTCGACATCGACGGCATCTTCGGCGGCAAGGCCCTGTCCATCACCTCGCTGATCAAAGAGATCAACTGCGCCATCCACGCTGATGACCCGGCCTATTACCGGGTCCCGGAAAACGAGGACACCATCGCCCAGGAAATCCTGCTGTTTGAGAACACCGCCCCGCGGCAGATTCTCGGTTTCACCGACAGCCGTCACAGCATGGCCCGTTTCACCATCAAGGTCCCTTTCCGCGATTCGGTGCGCTATACCGGCTTCCTGGAAGACATCAAAAACTATTTTGCCCGTGAATTCCCCGATGCAACTTTTTCCATCACCGGTATGATGCCCATCCTGTACTCCATCTC
>CAYWBU010000006.1:20623-30954 GCA_964456565.1 uncultured Bacteriovoracaceae bacterium
AGCATGGTGGAAAGCTATACCATCGCCCTGGTCGTGATCACCGTCATGATGATCTTCCTGATCGGCGGGGTCCGCATCGGACTGCTGAGCATGATCCCCAATCTGGCCCCGATCTTCATGACCATCGGCCTCATGGGACTGCTGGGCATCAATATGGATCTGACCACCATGATGATCGCCAGCATTGCAATCGGGCTGGCCGTGGATGACACCATCCACTTCATGCATGTATTCAAACACAACTATGACGCCTGCGGCGATCCGCGCCAGGCCGTCATTGAAACCTTTGACACCACGGGACGCGCCATGCTGGTCACCAGTCTGGTCCTGGCGGCCGGATTCTTCATCTTCATGTTTGCCAGCATGAAAAACGTGGTCATGCTGGGCATGCTCACGGGCATCACCATCCTGCTGGCCCTGCTCTCGGACTTCCTGATCGCCCCGGCCCTGATGGTGCTGGTAAACCCCAGAAAGGACCCCTCCAATGAAGAGATTATCTGAATTACTGGCGCTGCTGGTTTTCATATTCCTGATACCGGAGACGCTCCCGGCGGCAGATCTGACGGCCAGCCAGATCATGCAGAAGGTCTATGAAAAAAACATCGAGCACAATACCTCGGCCGACATGGAGATGCTCCTGATCGACCGCTTCGGCGCCGAACGCCTGCGGCGGGTCCAGGTCTTTTCCAACACCTTTGACGATTCAACCCGGCGCATGATGTTTTTCAGCTATCCGGGCAATGTCAGGGGAACCGCCTTCCTGATCCACGATTTCAATGATCCCGCAATGGCTGACGAACAATGGCTCTACCTGCCCTCGCTGCACAAGACCAAACGCATCGGGTCTTCCGAAAAAAACACCAGCTTCATGGGCTCCGACTTTTCCTTTGCCGATCTGAGCCGCAAAAATATCGCCGACTACACCTATTCCATCATGAAGGAGGACAAGGTCGGGGAAGAAAAGGTCTGGCTGATCGACAGCAAACCGGTCAATCCCGCTGTCCTTGAGCGTGACGGTTATTCGCGCTCAATCCTGTTTGTGAGGCAGGACAATTTTTTCATAATCCGGGCCGTCAACTGGGACCAAGCTTCCGGCAACCTTAAATATATGGATGTCCGCCGGCTGGAAAAAATCGACGGCAACTGGCTGCCGCTCGAAATCCACATGACCACCAAACGCGACGGCAAGACCATCCACAAGACTGTCCTGACCTACAGCAACATCAATACCGGCGCGGCCCTTAAAAAAGATTTTTTCAGCCTGCGCCAGATGGAAAAAGGGATCTAGATGACGCTTATCCGCAGGACATTGATCCTCTTGCTGCTGCTGGGGCTGCTGACAGTGCCCGGGCATAGCGCCGAGCTTGATCAGGTCCTGGAAAACTTTGACCCGGTAAGCGAACCGGCAACAGAATCGGCTGAAACAGCCGCCCGAAAATTTGATCTTTCAGTCAGGCTGGAACTGTCCCAGACCTACAATTATGCCCATAAGCGCCCGGCCCAGGGCCAGGTGGACCACCGCGGCCTTAGCTGGGTCGATCCCCAACTGGATCTGGGACTGACAATTGATCTGCCGCACTCATGGCAGGCCCGCATTGAGGGCTTTGCCCGGGGATACACCGATTACAGCGCCACCCGCCTGGCTCCCGCGCAGTACAAGATCTCGGCCGAACATGCCGTTGAAACCGGCTTTGATGAGGTCTACATTGAAGGCTCCCTGCTGCCCTGGCTCGATATCAAAAGCGGCCGTCAGATAGAATCCTGGGGGCGCTCCGACAGCATATCCGTCACGGATGTACTCAATCCCCTGGATCTCAGAGAACCCGGGTTGACCCCCACCAAGGACCTCAAGCTGCCGCTTGCCATGACCAGGGTGCAGGCCTACCTTAAAAATATCTCCGTCAGCGCCATCTATCTCCATGAAAAACGTTTCACGGAGACCCCGCAGTTCGGCAGCGATTTTTTCCCGGCATCCCAGCCTTTTCCACCGCACAACAAACCCTCGGCCAACCTTGAAAACGCCGAATATGGTTTCAGCGCCACCCTGCTGCTCAAAGATTTTGATATTTCGCTCTACCATGCCCGCTTCTTTGAACGCACGCCCCATCCGGAGCTGAATCCCCTGAGCGGACTGCTCTCCCTGGAACATTCAAAACTCAGGATGAACGGGGCCGCCGCAGCCTGGGTAATCCGGGATTTTGTCATCAAGGCCGAAGGGGCCCTCATCGACGGCCTGGAATACTATGCCATCCCGGGCCGCAAAAAAACGCGCTATGACTACCTGGTGGGGATCGAATATGCCGGCATCAAAAATACCCTGATCAGCCTGGAAACCGCCAATCGCCATATCGATGATTATTTCTACCGACTGAAGGACACCCCGGACTATAAGAAGAAAGATGAACGCACCACCGCCATCAACATTCTGACCAACCTGCTGCACAACACCCTGCACATCGGCCTCACCGCCCAGTACTACGGTTCCGGCAGCAAGGTTGCCGTACTGCGGCGGCTGACAACCGCCTATGACATCCTGGACGGACTGAGCCTCAAGGCCGTGCTGGTAACCTACCGTGAAAGCGCTAATTTTGACCGGGCCCGCGATAATGACCGCGTCGGAATCAGCCTGTCCTATACCTACTAACGGATAATCACCTCGCCGACCGTTTGCTGCAGAGTTTTTCTGATCTTTTCGAGATCTTCGCTGGAATAGCTGCCCTGCGGATCAAAATTGATGGAAACATGTTTGGACGGGACAAACTCCTGCAACGCATAGCGTCTGGCGCCCCGCACAATACCGGCCATAGCCCTGAAATCATCCATCCCCAGGATTGACGGCGCCGCCGTGGTGCGGAATTCATAATCCGGGGCGGTATTGATGATCAGCGCCACGCTGGCGGCCACATCCTCAACCGCTACAGCTGCCCCGGCCACTGCCGGATATTTTTCAAACGGAGCCTTGATGTCCATGGCAACATAATCCAGCAGCTTCCTGTCCAGCAGGGTCTGCAGCACCTGCGGCAAGGTCCCGTTGGTATCAAGTTTTACCAGATAGCCCAGTTCCTTCACCGCGCAAACAAAATCCACCAGACCCGCCTGCAGGCAGGGTTCCCCGCCGGTGATCACCACCGCGTCCAGTTTTCCGCGCCGTTTTTCAAGGAAGTCCATGACCAGGCCGTTTTCCCGGGGCGGACTAAATCTTTCCGGCAGAACCAGTTCGGGATTGTGGCAGTAGGGACACCGGAAATTACATCCCTGGGTAAAGATCACCGCCGCGATCTGGGCGGGATAATCGATGAAAGAAGTCTTTTGCAGGGACCCAATTTTCAAAGCAGCGATTTCTCCATTTCTTCAATTTTAGCAAGGGTGCGGGCGGCGACCGTCTCCTGCATCCTGAAATATTCCTTCAGTGCCGCGCTGCAGCACCCTCTTTTGCTTACCTCTTCAAATTTTGCGGCGCAAGCCCCAATAACCTCTCCGGCCCGTTCAAGGTTTTCGGCAACCGCAGCTGCAATTTTTTCGCCGTCGCGCCTGACCGCATCCAGGGTGCAGGCCTGCATACAATCCAGGCAAAACAGACATTCGGCCATATTGATAAAGGCCCGTGAATTAAAGATACTGATTGCTCCGGCCGGACAGACATCCACACAGGCCCCACATCCGTTACATTTTCTGGCATCAACCCAAGGCATCCCGGCTCACCTCCACTTTATCTTTTCATACGCCTCTGGCTTCTGCTATCATTGATATAGATCAATTCATCCGGCACTAAAAGCGGATATGATCGGTTCAATCAGAGGAGGAACTATGAATTTCCAGCCCGACAGTGTACGCTATTTCAACGGTCCCGGCGAATGTTTGCATTATGCCGGAATGGCGCTCTCAGGCGTTATCACGGCGGTTATAGTTCCCTCCCGGCACCATATCCAGCGATCGTTCGGGGAAAAGATCATGCTGGCGGTGACCGGAGTGAACCAGTGCCGGCACTGTTCCTTCCTGCATTCGCAACTGTCACTGGAACAGGGCATCAGTGCGGACGAAATCACAGACCTGCTGGCCGGCAACTTTGACAATATTCATCCGGACGAGGCGCCGGCGGTTGTATATGCCCAGCACTGGGCCGATACCAGTGGCCGGGTATCAGATGATGCCCGTCAACGACTGCAGTCTTTTTATGGACCCGAAAAAACAAAACAGATCGAGGCCTATATCCGAACCGTCTATTTCGGTAACATGAGCTGCAACACCCGGGACGCCTATCGCGAGGCCCAAGTGTCTGAAAAAAGATCGCCCGCATTTTTAATGGCCTATATCATGAGCCTTGTGCCGGCAACCTTTGTAACGGTGGCCGGCAAGCTGAAGGCATCTTCAGCCCGATAGACTAATCGTCCGGCGAACAGAGATCGTCCCATTTATCGCCGTCAGATATATCCCGCACGACAAAGCCGGCATGATAGTCCTCACAGTTTATCCAGGCCAGTTCGCCGCGAATATCCAGGCCATTGTCCTTGAAATGGATAAAGACCGGTTCGCTCCTGAGATCCTGCAATTCACCCAGAGTCAGATCCTTGAAAGAATCAATCGCCAGCACACCAATACCGCCGCTGGAGATGTTACTGGTCTTGCTGTCATAGGTGTGTCCGCCCATTTTGATGGTCACATCCACCACAATATTTTTGCGGAAGAAGGTGCGCCGCTCAAAATTTTTCTGCCGGAAATAAATTACACTGCCTTTCATGGGCTCTCCTGAACATGTAGCTTTTGACATTATTTTTCACAGCAAAAACAGATACGTCAAGCAATAAGTGCCCTGAGACAGCCTGCGGCCCCAGGTTGATCCATTATCATAACAAATTAATTTTATTGATTAAAACTCCGGCACTCAGAATAAGGCCTTTGGCAACACTTTGAATTTATTATTATTTATCAACATCCATCTTCTCGATCAGAAAATCAATCTCTTTTCTGGTCTTCAGATTGTTGTCATACTGGTTTTTGATGACCTCCAGCGAATGCATGATCGATGTATGCCGGCGGCCAAAGGCGGTCGCGATGTTCTGCAGGGTCTCATCGGTATATTCACGGCAGAGATAGATTGCAATCTTACGCGGATAGGCAATCGTCTTCTTGCGGCAGGGCGAAATCAGAACATCGCGCGAAATTTCAAAATTTTTGGCGACAAAGGTCTGGATATAGGGAATATCGATCCGGTTGCACTGCCGAACCTTGCCTTCCAGCCGTTCCATTGCTAGATCGAGATCCACCTTGCGGCGCATCACAGAACTCATGGCGGTAATGCTCAGGACGGCGCTTTCCAACTCACGCACATTGGAATGGATATTATCGCAAATATAACTGACAACATCTTCGGGCAGCTCAATGCCGTTCCTGGCGGCCTTATGCTGCACGATCTTACGTTTTGTCTCCCGGTCGGGGCGTTTGATATCGATCACCAGACCGGAGGCGAACCGCGACTGCAGCCCCTTGTCCATCTGCGGAATTGAGGTCGGCGGCCGATAGCCCGAAAGGATCACCTGTTTTCCGGCCGCCATCAAATCGTCCAGGATGCAGCACAACTCCATCTGGGTTTTTTCCTTTTTCTGCAAAAGATGGACGTCATCCATGAAAAAGATGTCAGCCACCGAACTTGTGTAGCGTGCCTTGAAATCCCGCATGCTGTTGTTCATGACCGCATGCACATAGTCCTGCGAAAAATCACGGGCAGTGGTGTAGCACAGCCGACGCCGCGAGCCCACCTTGACAACCTTGTTGCCGATGGCATGGGCGATATGGCTCTTTCCCAGTCCGATATCCGAATACAGATAAAGCGGCTTGTGCATTGACAGGCTCTCATCGGCCACGGCCCGGGCCGCCTCATAGGCAAAGGCATTGCATTTGCCCACCACAAAATCTTCAAAGGTAAATCCCTGATTCAGCGACAGACCGTCATGAGATGCAATCTGGGGGATAACCATCTGGACTGGCCGCACATCTTCTGCAGCCACGGCCACATCCGACTCCCGGAAACAGATTTCCATTGCCGAACCCAGAGAATCATGAACACATTCCTGAATCAAGGAACCATACTGTTTTTTGATCAGCTGCTGCGAAAATAAACTGGGGCAGTGGACGATGATGCCGCTTTCATCACCTGACAACTCAATCTGTTCCAGCAACGCCCTATCGGATGTTGATGGCACACTACACAAAATATTATTTTTAATGCAGTCAAAATCGTCCACAGATGCTCCCCAAAAAAGATTTCATCGAAACAATGTAGGCCGCATGATCTAAGATTTCCGCTTCAAGATCAAATCCAGATCACAGCAATTATCTGCAAATCAATCGAACCACAAATTGCCCTATAATATCAGTACATTGAAACACGGGGCTCTTGATAGCCGCCTTCTACAAAATATAGTATAGGCCCACCCCAAAACATGTAACCGCCATTCTTCACTGGGTTTTCTACATTTTGTAGAAAACTGCTACCTCTGTTTTTCTCAATTTTACTCCGTTTTTTTGACAAAATATCGAATAATCTCATTTTCGGGTTTCCAGGACTTTTATACATTTTACTTTGTAGTCTGTTTTTTAATAATTTATTTCATGAAAATACACACAGTTTGTTTTAAAAAAAATTCCAGGCAATTAAGTTTCCGTTAATCTGCCATCCAGATTGCCAGCCACCCCGCAAAAGCTATCACTCAATAACATATCAATTTCATGTGTTTTATCCGCATCCCCTTCCACCGGCAAAATTACAGCAGATACGGCCAAAACCCAGCAACCCTAGCATAAACCCGGGTTAGAGACACCTTATTTCCCCAAAATCCATCACATTGACTAGAAATCGGCAATTATGCTAGGTAGTCCATGTGGCGATATCTACCCTGACCAGACTCAATATCCTGTGGCGGTCTTTTTTCATCCAGAGCGCCTGGAATTTCAGAGGGATGCAGAACGAGGGCTTTACTTTCGCGATCATGCCCGGCCTGAAAGCTGTCCACAAACAAATTCCTGATGAAACCATCAAGGATTACCTCAAGTTTTTCAATACCCAGCCTTACATGGCCCCCACGATAATGGGAATCGACCTCAACCTGGAAGAACAGGGCAAACATGCTCTGGCCTGCAGCATGCAGAAACCCCTGGGAGGATCCATGGCGGCCCTGGGAGACACCCTGTTCTGGTCCATCCTCAAGCCGATTCTGGCCCTGCTCTGCCTCATTTCAATCCTTTCAGACTATCTGACCGGAGTAATCATCACCATTGTCCTCTACAATCTGGTCCAGCTGTGGGTACGGATATGGGGCTTTCACAAAGGCTACACCAAGGGTCCCGAAGGCGTGCTGGATATGGGGAGACTCCTCAGTGTCAGCAAGACCGGATTTGCGGCCTATATCATTCCGTTTCTGGCCGGAATCGCCCTCTGTCTGGGGGGACGGCTGACCACCTACACCTTTCCCCTGCCGATATTTCTTATGATATTTGCAGTCAGTCTCATAGCCCTGAGGGCAAAAATGGACATATTTAAAATTTTCTATGGAATTTTTATTCTAATACTCATATGGACTATGCTAATATGACCGAAGAAACAATACAGATACAGAACAAGCTGGGGCTGCATGCCCGCGCGGCCGCACTCTTTACCCAGCAAGCAGCGGAATTTTCTTCAGCTATCGAGGTTGTAAAAGATCACGTAAAGGTTAATGGTAAAAGCATAATGGAACTGCTTACCCTGGCCGCAGCCCAAGGCTGTTTTATTACCATCAGAGCTGACGGCAAAGATGAAACTGCAGCAATCGTGGCACTGAGGCAGCTCATCGATCAAAAGTTCGGAGAGATGGAGTGAATCCAGTCCACATCCTTCAGGGCGTTCCGGCCTCGGCCGGGATCGCCATCGGGCATGCCGTCCTGATCGACACCAAAAAAATCGAGCGCTACCCCAAGATCAGAATTACCGAGGCCTTTGTCGATGACGAAATCAAACGTTTCGAAGATGCCATCGAGACCTCCCATCAGCAGATCAGCGAGGCCAAGAAGACCCTTGAGGCCCAGAACGTAATCAAGGAACATGCCCTGATCCTTGAAACCCACCTGCTGATGCTCCGGGATCCGTCCCTGGAACAGCGGGTCAAGGATCTGATCCGCGAAAGGCTGATCAATTCGGAATGGGCCCTCAGAATCGCCCTGCATGACATCGAGGAACGTTTCCGTTCCTTTGGCGACGAATATATCAGAAGCCGCATCGCCGACACCAACTTTGTCGGCGAAAGAATCATGCGCAACCTCACCGGCAAAGAGGTGGACAAATTCCATCTGATTGAAAAGAGCATCATCGTGGCCCATGACCTTTCACCGGCCGACACGGCCATGCTCAATAAGGACAAGGTCATCGGATTTGCCACGGATGTCGGCGGTATGACATCCCATACGGCCATTATTGCCCGTTCGCTTGAGATTCCGGCAGTGGTCGGACTTGAATCCGCATCCAACATCAATCCCGGTGACACCCTGATCCTGGACGGAATATCCGGCACCCTGATCATCAACCCCACTGAAAACCAGATTGAAGAATATCGCCAGCGCGCCAGGTCCTATCTCTCCATGGAGCTGAAACTCAAGGAAAAGGCCAAATATCCGGCCGTCACCCGCGACGGGCTGCATGTTGTTGTCTCCGGCAATCTGGAACTCAAGAATGAAGTCAAAACGGTCATCGACCACGGCGCCGAGGGTATCGGCCTGTACCGCACCGAATTTCTCTACCTCAACCGTGAGGATGTCCCCAGCGAGGAGGACCATTTCAAGGCCTACAAGGATGTGGTCGAGACGGTCAGCCCTTACAATACCGTCATCCGTACCCTGGACCTCGGCGGCGACAAGCTGTTTTCCTCCCTGGGGGAAATCAAGGAAGAAATCAACCCGGTAATGGGCCTGCGCGCCATCCGCCTCTGCCTCAAGGAGGCCGACATCTTCAAGACCCAGCTGCGTGGAATCCTGCGGGCCAGCCATTACGGCAACACCTCCATCATGTTCCCGATGATATCCGGGGTCGAAGAGCTGCTCAAGGCCAAGGAACTCCTGGAAGAGACCAAGGAGGAACTGCGCCGCCAGCACATCCCCTTTGACGAGGACATCTCGGTGGGCATCATGGTGGAAGTTCCATCCGCCGCCATCATTGCCGACATCCTGGCCGAGGACGTGGATTTTTTCAGCATCGGCACCAATGATCTGATCCAGTATTCCCTGGCCATCGACCGCGGCAACGAATATGTCAACTACCTGTACGACCCCCTGCACCCGGCGGTGCTGCGCCTGGTGAAGATGACCATCGAGGCCGGCCACAATGCCGGCATTACGGTATCCATGTGCGGTGAAATGGCCGGCCGGACAATCTACACCCCGATCCTGCTCGGACTCGGCATCGACCGCCTTTCCACCAATGCCTTTGCCATCTCGCATGTAAAAGAAATGGCCCGGCATATTGACAGCTCCAAGTGCCGCAGTGTAGTTGACCATATACTTGAGCTGAAGACCTCGGCCGAAATTGAAGAGTTCATGAGCCACGAGGTCAGGAAACATGCTCCTGAAATCTTTGAATTTGTTGGATAATAATTATGGCCAATACAGTTTGTGGAATTGTCAGTGCAATCCGCCAGGATACAATTGACGTGACCGTCAATCGCAAGGCAGCCTGTGACGGCTGTCATGCCGTTGAGGCCTGTCATTCCTTCTCCAAAAAAGATATGGATTTCACCTTTCCGCTGCCGCAAGAGGAAGTCCGGGAAGGTGACCGCGTTATAATCGCCATCGAAGAATCTTCCTTCCTGACGGCCTGTCTCTACGCCTTCGGCATTCCGCTGATCGTGCTCATGGCGACCATCGGCATCCTGGCGGCCATGGGTATGTCACCCGGCATGCAGGCCCTCTGGGGCCTGACAGCCATGACCGCCAGCCTGGTGGTGGTCCGCCTGCTGGGCAAAGATATCAACGGCCCGCACATAGTCGAGATCATCTCCCATGAAGAGTGACGCCGTCAAAGTCGTCTGCGACAACCGCAAGGCCCGCCATTCCTATGACATCATGGAAACCTTTGAGGCCGGGATCATGCTCAAAGGCCCGGAAGTCAAGTCCCTGCGCAATTCCGGCGGCAATCTCAAGGACAGCTATGCCTTGATCAACAAGCACGGCGAGATCTTCATCCGCAATTTTCATATCAGCCCCTATGACAAGGCCGGCATCTACAACCTTGAACCCCTGCGTGACCGCAAGCTCCTGCTGCATAAACGCGAAATAATGAGGCTCGGGGCCAAAGTCAGAGAAAAAGG